>NZ_NVAP01000016.1 GCF_002567495.1 Bacillus cereus
CTTACCCGACTAAATAAGCTATCCATATGGACAGCTTATTATATTTTTTTGCTTAGCGTGTTTTATTTCAAAAATACTGGCGTTACCTCAAGAAATGGATGGAAAATAAAAATCATTGGAATCGAAAGCTTTTAAAATCTCATTCCTAATTTGAAATGTAAAAATAATGAAATAGTATGGTAGCGGGAAGAAAGTAGTAAAATTAAGCATCCGAGTAGGAGTATAGAGTGTTAACATGTTACAATACAGCTAAGAACACGCAATAAAGGAGAGTTTTTTACGTGAAGATTAAAGCAATTGAACCGACGCCAAGTCCAAATACAATGAAAGTTATTTTGAATGAAGTATTACCATCAGGAGCGCGTAATAATTATACAAATGAAAATAAAGAACAAGCACCAGTACAAGTGCAAGAAATTTTGAAAATTGAAGGCATTAAAGGTGTGTATCATGTAGCAGACTTTTTAGCAGTGGAGCGAAATGCAAAGTATGACTGGAAAGTTTTATTACAACAAGTTCGTGCTGTTTTTGGCGAAGAAGTAGTGGAAGAAAGTGAAGAACAACAACTTGCTCATTTTGGGGAAGTGAAAGTGTTTGTTCAAATGTTCTTTACTATTCCAATGCAAGTAAAGTTAACAGATGGAACATCGGAAGAACGTGTTGGCTTACCAGAGCGTTTTAAAGAATCAATTATGAAGGTACAAATGTCTGCACCAAACGTTGTAAAAGAGCGAAAATGGGTAGAACAAAGTACACGTTACGGTAATTTTGAAGAAATCGGGAAAGAAGTAGTAGAAGAGATTGTTGCTGCTTATTCAGAAGAACGTGTAAATGAAACGGTTAAAGAATTATTAAACCAGGCAGGTGCTGTTGAAGTAACGATTCAAAAGCGTGAGCCATATAAAGTAACAGAAGAGATGATGAAAGATGCTGACTGGAAAAACCGTTTTGCAGCATTAGAACAAATGGATCCTGCTGAAGAAGATATTCCAGTGTTGAAGATGGCGTTAGATGATGAAAAAGTTTCGATTCGTCGTTTAGCAACAGCGTATTTAGGTATGGTAAAAGGTGATGGAGTATTGCCATTATTATATAAGGCGTTATTAGATCGTTCAGTAAGTGTTCGCCGTACAGCAGGCGATTGTTTATCAGACGTAGGTGATCCAGCAGCGATGTTCGTTATGATTAAATCTCTGAAAGATTCAAGTAAATTAGTACGCTGGCGTGCAGCGATGTTCTTATTTGAGCTTGGAGATGAAAGTGCGATTCCAGCATTAAAAGCAGCGCAAGATGATCCAGAGTTTGAAGTAGCGATGCAAGCGCGTCTAGCATTAGAGCGTATTGAAGGCGGAGAAGAAGCAAAAGGTTCTGTATGGAAACAAATGACGGAGTCTCGTAAAGGGGAATAATGTATGATTGTTTTCTATGATAGTTGGTGTCCGATGTGTACGGCGGTTGCAGAACGTACGAAAAAATTAGATAAAAAAGGTAAGATGAAATTTGTTTCATTTCGAGATGAAGATGTAGTTGAGAAGTATGAGCTTTCTCAAGAACTACAAAGTAAGATGGAACAAAGAATGTATATTTTTAAAAATAATAAATGGTATGACGGCATTCAGAGCATAGATGTATTAGCAAAGGCCGTTCCATCTTATTGGTTTGCCGTTCCTTTTATAAAGCTATCTATCGTACTTGGTTTTGGAAGTAAAGTATACGATTATATCGCTAACAATAGAAAACTTGTCCCAGTTGGACATTGTCGCGGTGGGGTTTGTGAAATCCCTACAAAAAAATGAAATCATCGTAATCTTTCTTTTGCACCTAGTAATAGAGCGTGATATGATGAATTTGGAATGAAAGTTGAAGGAGAGATTACAAGATGTCAAATGCTTATGAAGAATACATGCGCCAAATGGTAATCCCAATGCGCCAAGAGTTAGTGCGTTCTGGGTTTGAAGAGTTAACTACAGAAGAAGCTGTAACAGAATTTATGGAAAATACATCAGGTACAACTTTAGTAGTTGTAAATTCTGTTTGTGGCTGTGCAGCTGGTTTAGCACGTCCATCAGCAGGTCAAGCGGTTGTTCGTGCTGAAAAACAACCTGATCATCTTGTAACTGTATTCGCAGGTCAAGATAAAGATGCTACTGCAAAAATGCGTGAATATTTCGGAGAAATTCCGCCATCTTCACCATCAATGGCATTATTAAAAGGAAAAGAAGTTGTTCACTTCATTCACCGTCATGAAATTGAAGGTGCAACTATGGACGAAATTATTACGAACTTAGAGCAAGCTTTCGAAAAGAATTGCTAAAAGAAGGGGGAGAGTAAATCTCCCTCTTTTCTTTATATAGAGGTGAAACAATGATAGTAACAACAGCAGGAAGAACAAATAAAGAAATGGCAGCATATGCAAAAAAGGTAGCGGAAGAATTAAATCGTTCTTTCATTATGCGTAATGATATACCAGTACATAAACTGCATGAGCAGTATGAAGAAGATGTACTTGTCGTAGGAAAGAATCGATTAGCTATTTATCCGAAAGGTACGGAAGAATCGTTTTTCTTTCATCCGAACTCAGCAATGTTTCGTGTGAAAAGATTAATGCGCGGAGAACACGATCCGTTTGTGCAAGCTGCTAAATTAGAGAGCGGAATGACAGTATTAGATTGTACGCTCGGTATGGCATCAGATAGTATTGTAGCTAGTTATGTTGTCGGTGAAAGTGGAAACGTAACAGGACTTGAAGGCAATGAATACATGGCTTATATCATGAGAAATGGTTTGAAAACATGGTCTTCATCTGTTTCTGAAATTGATGAAGCAATGCAAAGAATCCAAGTAAAGCAAACGGAGCATTTTTCATTTTTAGCGCAATGTGAAGACGATAGTTACGATGTCGTTTACCTTGATCCTATGTTTGAAGAAACTGTCATAGAATCTGACGGAATTAAAGGATTAAAACACTTCGCTTTGTATCATGATATTACTGATGAAACAATTGCGGAGGCGAAGCGAGTGGCGAGAAAGCGTGTCGTATTAAAAGATCATTTCCGTAGTTCTAGATTTGAAAAACACAATTTTCACGTATACAAAAGAAAAAGTGCTAAGTTTCACTTTGGTGTAATTGACCCTTGCTAATTGTTTGAAAAGATGTATAATAAGCAATAATTAATTAAATTTACTGTCTGTGATGAAGAGAGTAGTCTTTTTTAGAAGGAAAGCGAGCTGGGGATGGTGTGAGCCTAGTACGGAAGAAAAAGATGAAGCGCACTTCGGAGATGCTTCTTGAACGAATAGTAGAGAAAGCCGAGGCCCCCTGTCCTCGTTATAAACGGGAAAGTGGTTCGTAACGAACAACAAGGGTGGTACCACGGGTTAAAACTCGTCTCTTTTTTAGAGACGAGTTTTTTGTGTTTTAAAAAATAAGGAGGTTATATCATGGATTATAAAACGCAGTTTGCGAAAAGTTTATTCAATATTTTTACGAGTGAATTAACGCAAAATCAAATTTTAGATTTAATCGAAACACCGAAACAAGATGAATTTGGAGATGCAGCGTTCCCATGCTTTTTACTAACAAAACAGTATAAAAAGTCACCAGCTATTATCGCAAAGGAAGTTGCTGAAAAATTAAATGATCCGTTCTTTACGAAAGTAGAAGCTGTTGGTCCTTATGTAAATGTATTTTTTAATCGTGAAACTGTAAGTGATGCAGTATTAAAAACGGTTTTAGCTAAGAAAGAAGAGTACGGTCAAAACCACTTTGGATGTGAAAAAACGGTAGTTATCGATTATTCCTCTCCTAATATCGCAAAACCTTTTTCGATGGGGCATTTACGTTCTACAATGATAGGGAATTCGCTGAAACATATCGCTGAAAAATGTGGCTATGAAGTTGTAGGAATCAATTATATTGGAGATTGGGGAACACAGTTTGGAAAGTTAATTACCGCATATAAAAAATGGGGAAATGAAGCAGTAGTTAAAGAGGATCCAATACGTGAATTATTTAAACTATATGTTCAGTTTCATGTAGAAGTAAAAGAGAATGAAGAACTAGAAGAAAAAGGTCGTGCTTGGTTTAAAAAACTAGAAGAAGGTGATGAAGAAGCGGTAGAGCTTTGGAATTGGTTCCGTCACGAGTCCCTTAAAGAATTTTCTCGCATTTATGAACTTCTCGGTGTAGAATTTACTAATTTTCAAGGAGAAGCTTTTTATAATAACTTAATGGAAGATTTTATTGGGATTTTAGAAGAACATGAGTTGCTTGAAGAATCAGAAGGCGCATTAGTCGTTAATTTAGAAGAAGAAGGAATGCCGCCTTGTTTAATTAGAAAATCAGATGGTGCGACGATTTATGCAACCCGTGACTTAACAGCAGCTTTATATCGTCAAAACACTTATGGGTTTGATAAAGCGCTATATGTTGTTGGCCCAGAACAAAGCTTACATTTCAATCAATTTTTCACTGTATTAAAAAAAATTGGCTATACTTGGGTTGATGGTATGGAACACGTACCGTTTGGCTTCATTTTAAAAGACGGCAAGAAAATGTCGACACGTAAAGGAAGAGTTATTCTACTCGAAGAAGTACTTGAAGAAGCAATCGAACTTGCAAAACAAAATATTGAAGAGAAAAATCCAAACTTAAAACAGAAAGAAGAAGTAGCAAAGCAAGTTGGTGTTGGTGCAGTCATCTTCCATGATTTAAAAAATGAGCGTATGCATAATATCGAATTCTCATTAGAAAATATGCTGAAATTTGAGGGAGAAACAGGACCGTATGTACAGTACACACATGCACGTGCTTGCTCTATTTTAAGAAAAGAAAGTGTAGAATTTGAAACGTGTACGTTTACCTTAAAAGATGATCATAGCTGGAGCGTTGTAAAATTACTTAATAAATTCCCACAAGTAATTGAAGTAGCCTTCAACAAAAATGAGCCATCGGTTATTTCGAAATACGTATTAGATGTAGCACAATCGTTTAATAAATATTATGGAAATGTGCGTATATTAGAAGAGAGTGAAGAGAAAGACAGTAGACTCGCATTAGCTTATGCTGTGACGGTTGTATTAAAAGAAGGATTACGTTTACTTGGGGTGGAGGCTCCTGAGGAGATGTAGCATAAAAGGTGTATGTATCATTACAGATATGTACGCCTTTTTTATTTTGTATAGGAACGGTGTAAGCGGTAATTTCACTTTATTAAAACTAATTTTTGAGAGAATTATTTAAAGTGTAGGAATGTTTTTGTTAAATGGAGAATTGTAAAGTGTGTATATAAAAGGAGGCGTTAGACGTTGGAAACATACGATTGGAACAGTAAACTAGCGTATTTAAAAAACACGAGAGATTTATATTACAATAATGATTATGTAAGCTTTCTAGTGAATTCAGTTTGGAAGATTTCTGAGCCAGTACATATTGTTGATTATGGCTGTGGATATGGTTATTTAGGGTTAGTTTTGTTGCCGTTACTTCCAGTTGGATCAAAGTATACAGGCATCGATAGCGGAGCAGCATTAATAGCTGAAGCAAGAGAGTTGTTTCGTTCACTTCCATATGAATCAGAATTTATGGAGGGGGATGCTACAGAAATTGAATTGAACAATAAATATGATATAGCAATCTGCCATGCTTTCTTATTACATATGACTACTCCAGAAACGATGCTACAAAAAATGATACATTCAATTAAAAAGGGAGGTAAAATAATTTGTTTTGAACCGCATTGGATGTCAAATATGTCTTCCTATGTATTAAATGGAGAGAATCAATCAGAAATCATCCAGTTAGGTGTCTTGCAGAAATTATTTGAAAGTGACATGAAGAGAAACGATAAAGACGGTAATATCGGCATGAAAATACCAGTGTATTTAAGTGAATTAGGTGTGAAAAATATTGAGTGTAGAGTGAGCGATAAAGTGAATTTTTTAGATTCAAATATGCATTACAATGATAAAAACAATTTGTATCAATCATTAAAAGAAGAGGGGATTGCGGGAAATCCGGGGAATAAACAGCAATTTATAGAACGTTTAATGGTAAGAGGATTAACATATGAGGAAGCGTTAGTACAATATGATGCAGAACTGCGGTTTTTTAACGCATTTCATATACACTCTTCATTAGTGTACGCTCCTAATATGAAAATTACATTTGGTGATATAGAATGTTAAAAAGTGTGATATGAGGATTGTCGTGTAATTTCGGTAAATCGATATCCACCATCTAATCGTGGATATAATTTCATGTATGGATTTTAGCTTCTAAAAGATAAAATCTTCATGTTACGTTATTTCATATAATCAAACAAAATCTGGAGAAAAACAATTAGTTTTACTATATTTTATTATAAATTTGAATAATATTAATTAATACCAGCGATTATAGGAGATTTTAGTTGAATACATACAATATGATGTGTAAAATCTAAGCAAGTAGCAGTATAAATATAAATTCGAGGTGAATGCATGCTAGATTTTAAGCAGTTAGAAGCGTGTTTGAAAGATAAGAGATTTGTAGATGGATTACAGGAAATAAATAATGAAATTTCATATATAAAAGAAACGAATACTTTATCCTATGTGAAGAATTGGCTTGCTAATATTCCTTCACATAAGGAGTTTGATATATTAATTCGCCTTACTGATGAAGGGCTTATGCACCAATATAGTTCATTCCTCATTCGCTACGCTTATAAAAAATTCCCAAATTTGAGAACGCTCTCTTTATATTGTGATGAGTTAATTGATGAGCGGAAAATTCTTGAAGCAGAGCAGTTGTTAAAATCTTCTTTAGAAGAGTTAGATAAAGAAGAAATAGATGCAGATTTTTTAGCGAAAACATATTTTACGTTAGTACGATGTCTTTTAGAAATGAAACGAATCGAAGAAGCGTTAATGTATATGCAAAAAGCAGAGGAGTACAGTACACGCGCAGTCTTTGATAAATGGGGCTACGTTTATATGCATACAGGTGAATGGGAGAAAGCGGAAGAGCAATTTATTGCTGGTAAGCAGCATGAAGATTGTGAAGAGTTATCTACCTATTTATTATCACAATTGTATGCGAATAAAGGGGAACAAAAACGTGCGCTACAGTTAATTGATGATGCAATTGTAAAGTTCCCACAAGTACCATATTTTCATTTTGAGAAGGTAAAGTATTTATTAGATTTAGAGCAATATGAAGAGATGTTAGCGGTAATAGATAACATAAATACGCAGCTGCCATATCATGCTTATAACACTTACTTTGTACATTTACGTGCAGAAGCGCTTTATAAAATGAATAAATTTGCAGATTTACAAAGGCTATTAAAAGAAGAAAAGAGTTTAAAAGAGTCTTTATATCATAATTTAGAAAAAAATCCAGATGGAAAAAAGGTTCACTTGCCGATAGTTCCAGTTGTACAAAAGGATAATTATTGTGTTCCGACAAGTTTAGAAATGATGTTGCGTATATGGGGAGAGAAACGTACACAAGATGAAATAGCAGAGTTTATTTTTGATATGGCAGGATCGAAATTTTCAGATACTGTTTCTTATTTAGAGGAATTAGGTTATGAATATCGTTATTTTAAAGGGAATGAAGAGAATTATAAGAGACTACTGGGCGAAGGAGTTCCTGTTTTATTAAGTATAGATATTGAGCATGCTTCACATGTACAAGTGCTATCTGGATATGATGATACATTGCAAGCTTTCTATGTTCAAGATCCAAACTTTATAGAGCCAGTTCTTGTGGAATATAGTAAATTGCAAGAGAAATATCGTTATACAGGATGTTTAGCAATCACGTTTGTTCCGAAAGAAAAGAAGGAGCAACTAGCATTTCTAAGTGAGGAAGAAAATCGTTATTTTAAATCTATTTTTTCTCTTACGGATCATTTAGATGAACATGATAAAGAGGGAATTAGTAACTTAGTACAATTTTTAAAAGAAACAATCGATAATTCAAATACGTGGTTATATACGATAAAGCACTTAGATGTTGAAGTAGATAAAGAATTTATTTTATATTGTATCGAAAAGTTAATGGAAAAGTTTCCGAACTCGGATTTTGTTAAATTGCATGGTGCACAGTGTTTTATTCGTCTTCAGGAAGTAGAGAAAGCGGAGCAAATGCTGACAAGTGTTGAGAAGAAAAATAATCGTGCTTTATATCATTTGATAAATGGAAGATATGCTTTTGAGCAGGAAAGGTATATAGAAGCAATTTCAAGTTTTCGTTCATCATTACAGTTAGACGCAGATCAGCCGATTGCTTGGAGTTTTCTCGCTTTATCCTATATGTATATCGATCAATCTGAAAAAGCATTGCAGTACTCTCAAGTTGCGTTAGAGCGTAGTCCTGAAAGATTCACTTTAACGAATCACGGTTTAATATTAATAGATTTAGAAAGATATGAAGAAGCATATGAAATCTTTAATGACTTGTTAAAAGAGTATAAATATGAGGCGCATGTATGGTATGAACGAGCGAGATGTGCACATCAATTAGGAAAATTATATTTAGCAATAAAAGGGCTTAAAGTAGCGATTCATTTGGATAGTAATGCACCTTACATTTATACGAAACTTTCGGAAATATACGAATCTGATTTGAAGGATGAGGAAAGTACGAAAGAAATTTTATTAAACGGTATTGAGAATTGTGATGATAAAGCACCTCTTTACGTAAAATTAGGTGACTATCATTTTCAAAATGATAGCTTGAAAGAAGCAGAAGTATTGTATAAGCGTGCTTTAGAAGAAAATGATGAGGATGTTTATTCTCACTTCGGACTTACACAAGTTTATATGGCAAGAGAACAATACAAGGAAGCAAAAGAATATATTCATGGTCTTGAAAAACAAATTGAAAAGAGCCAAGATTTCCTCATGAATGCAGGAATGGTGTTATGGGATGCTGAACTTGAACTTGGTGGAAATGAAGAAGGGTTTAAAGTAGCACTGTCTAAGTTAGAAAATGGTATAAAGAAAAGCGATTATAATGTAGCAAGTGCGTTAGATGAATATGTCAATCGAATTAAAGGAACGGTGTTTGTACAACGAGGTATAGCGTATTTAAGAACGTTACAAAAGGAAAGAAATGAAGTAAGTGAGTATGGTTGTTATACAGGTATTTTATATGAATCTATCGGGCAGTACGACCAAGCGATGAAAAGATACAATAAGGCAATAGAACAAAAGAAAACGGCATTACCATATTACCGAATTGGTGAATCACTTATGGCACTCGGGCAATTGGCAGAAGCAAAACAGGCGTATGAAACATGCTTAGAGCTTGATGGAAATTTCATAGGTGTACATTTACAACTTGCAGAAATATACGAAAAAGAAGGCAATAGTTCAAAAGAACAACATCATATGGTTCAGGCGATGAAAGAAGAGCCGGTGCATATTAATATGGAATATTTGGCACAGCTTTCAGTAGATATGAATCTTCAGGAAGAGCTTCTTATGGAATTGGAACAATTAACGGATGAAGTACCTGAAATATGGCGATTAGATGCGATTGCATATGTGCATGGTGCGATGAATGAAATAGATAAAGAACAGGCACGAATTGAAGAAGCGCTACAATTAGATGAAGGTCATACAGAAGTTTTATATCATTATGCAAAAGTATTAGTGAAACAAAGAAATGTAAAAGCAATTGAAGTTGCAATGAAAGTAATACAAAAAGATTTTGATAATGAACGTATATTTGATGTTTATGTAAAAGCGGTAGAGCAACATAAAAAATTGTCTAGCATACGAGATTTTCTTCATACATTAAAGGTGAAAAAAGCAGAAAGAAGTACAGCATTCATGTATGCTGCAGCTGCGGTTACGGAAATATGGATTGAACGTCAGTTGCATGAACAGCCGAAACGATCTATCATTACGAGAGCTTTTTATCGTATGAAAAATCGTGCGAGAGAAATTTCAATGGTTACTATGATAATTGATTTATATGAAATCTCTTTAAAGTTAAATCCGAAAAATAGTATGGCAGCACAGCGATTTGCGCTATTTTACGAGAATGTAGAGATGAATAAAGAAGCAATAGAGATTCTGCACACGTCACTAGAAAATAAATGGGATTATGAAGTAGCGAAGCAACTTGTAAATCTTTTCATTGAGTGTGAGGAAGATGAGATGTTAAGAGATGCTTTGGAATTAACGAAGCAAATGGTTCGAGAACTACCGGATGATTACGATACTCTTCTTTTACAAGCACAAGTATTCTTTAAAGCTGGGGAAGAAGGAAAAGCAGAAAAGATTTATTTACAATTAACGGAGAAAACACCGTTTGTAAGTAGAGGATTCCTTGCTTTAGGAGAAATGTACCAAAGCCAAGGGAAGTTTGAAGAAGCAATTCATGTATTAGAAGGTGCTTCTATACATCATCCAAATGAAACGGAAATTCTGCTGTCTTTAGCATCTTCGTATCACGGAATTGGTCAAACGATAAAGGCAGAACAAATAACGAGTGAAGTATTAACAATTGATTCGAGTCATTTGTTAGCAAGATATGATCATGCTTGTTATTTAGCGATGTTAAACAGAAATGAAGAGGCGAAAGAAGAGCTTTCGATTGTACTTCGTGAGGATGAATCGGGATTTTTTGCTGAACTTATCGAGGAAGATAAAGATTTAGCAGGATTACGGGAATTTGAAAAGTAATAGTATATGTATTTAAATAGTGAAAAAAGGGTATAAATGAAAATATATTTCGAATTAGTTGACAATTAGTTACCAAATGGCATAGAATAGCTGTTAACAAAGTATACAAATCTGAAGACGAGAAAGAGTAAAATAGTGAGCTGTTCTCCAGAGAGCCGGTATATTGCTGAAAGCCGGTGTGCAGACGTTATTTGAAAATCATCTCCGAGGAGCCGAGGCTGAAAGTGAGTAAGCTCGGACGGATGTCTACCGTTACAAAGAACACGTATGATAGTACGTTGCTAAGTGCTATTAGTGAAAAAAGCTAATAGAATTAGGGTGGTATCGCGGGTAAACCCGTCCCTACTTTATAGGGATGGGTTTTTTGTGTGCTTTAAAATATTCAAAGGAGTGATTGTATATGGAAAAAGTAGATGTAAAAGAATCAGCTGTAGGAAGAGAAACGCGAATTCGCAAACAGTGGAACGAACAAAATATTTTCGAACAATCAATTCAGAATCGAGAAGGCGCACAGTCTTTCGTGTTTTATGAAGGACCACCAACGGCGAACGGACTACCGCATGTAGGTCATGCACTTGGACGAACAATTAAAGATTTAGTAGCAAGATATAAAACGATGGCTGGTTATAAAGTGTTAAGAAAAGCGGGATGGGATACACATGGTTTACCTGTAGAATTAGGCGTTGAGAAGCAACTTGGTATTTCTGGTAAACATGAAATTGAAGAATATGGTATTGAACCATTTATTCAAAAGTGTAAAGAGAGTGTATTCACATATGAGAAGCAGTGGCGTGAATTTACTGAAAGTATTGGTTATTGGGTAGATATGGATGATCCATATGTTACTTTAGAGAATCCATATATCGAAAGTGTATGGCATATTTTAGGGACGATTCATGAAAAAGGATTGTTATATAAAGGGCATAGAGTTTCGCCATACTGTCCAAGCTGCCAAACTTCATTGAGCTCACATGAGGTTGCACAAGGGTATAAAACAGTAAAAGATTTAAGTGCAACAGTGAAGTTTAAAGTGAAAGATAGTGAAAATGAGTATTTCTTAGGCTGGACAACAACGCCTTGGACACTTCCAGCAAATGTTGCGCTTGCTGTACATCCAAATATGGAATATGTTAAAGCAAAACAAGAAGGTCATGTATACATTGTTGCGAAAGAACGTGTACAAGAAGTATTAAAAGAAAACTATGAAGTATTATCTGTTCATAAAGGCGAAGAATTATTAAATACATCTTATACAGCGCCATTTCCGATGAAAGAAGTTACCAATGGTTACCGCGTTATCGCAGCAGATTTTGTAACGGCAGATAGTGGTACAGGACTTGTCCATATTGCTCCAGCATATGGAGAGGACGATTATAGAGTTGTTCAAAGTGAAGGATTGTCATTTTTACATGTTGTAGATGAAAAAGGTGAGTATACAGAAGCGGTACCATTTTTGAAAGGTAAATTTGTAAAAGATTGTGACGTTGACATTGTTCGTTATTTAGCGAAAGAAGGTTTACTATACCATAAAGAAAAATATGAACATAGCTATCCACATTGCTGGCGTTGTGATTCACCACTACTTTATTATGCAGGAGAAAGTTGGTTAATCCGAACAACGGCAATTAAGGATACATTTTTACAAAATAATGATTCAGTTACTTGGTATCCGGATCACATGAAACATGGACGCTTTGGTAAGTTTTTAGAAAATATGGTGGACTGGAATATTAGCCGAAATAGATATTGGGGAACGCCATTAAACGTATGGGAATGTGAAAGTTGTGATCATCAGTTTGCGCCGAAAAGCATTGCCGAATTAAGAAAGCATAGTACGAAAGAAACACCGGAAGATTTAGAATTGCATAAGCCTTATGTAGATGAAGTGCAAGTCTGCTGCGAAAAATGCGGAGGCACAATGAATCGTACACCAGAAGTAATTGATGTTTGGTTTGATAGTGGTTCCATGCCATTTGCACAATATCATTACCCATTTGAAAATAAAGAGTTATTTGAAGAGCAGTTTCCAGCTGATGTTATTGCAGAAGGAATTGATCAAACACGCGGCTGGTTTTATAGTTTATTAGCAGTATCAGCACTATATACAGGAAAAGTACCGTATAAACGAGTGTTATCACTAGGGCATGTTTTAGATGAAGAAGGGCAGAAAATGTCTAAAAGTAAAGGGAATGCACTAGACCCAGTTGATTTAGTAGATAAGTTTGGTGCAGATGCGCTAAGATGGGCTTTACTCGTTGATAGTGCCCCGTGGAATGCGAAGCGTTTTTCTGAAAGAACAGTACTGGAAGCGAAATCTAAATTTGTAGATACATTAGTCAATGTGTATAGCTTCTACGTTTTATATGCAAATTTAGATGAGTATAATCCGAAAGAAACGTATGATGTAAAGCGTACGAAATTAGACGAATGGGTATTATCAAGATTGCATAGTACAACGAAAAAAGTGAGAACTGCACTTGATGATTATCAATTTACGAATGCAGCTCGTGAAATTGCAGCACTTGTAGATGAAGTGAGTAACTGGTATGTAAGGCGCTCACGTAATCGTTTCTGGGAATCTGGTATGAACGCTGAGAAAGCTGCTGCGTATGAGACACTTCATGAAGTACTTGTAACAATTAGTAAATTAATTGCACCATTCACACCGTTTGTCGCGGAAGACATTCATCTTAATTTAGAAGGAAGTAGCGTTCATTTAGCTGATTATCCAGTTGTAAATGAATCACTACTTCAACCGAAATTAGAAGCGGAAATGGATGCTGTTTTACAAGTTGTTGAACTTGGAAGAAGTAACCGTAATCAGCATTCTTTAAAAGTAAAACAGCCGCTAGCAGAACTTGTATTACTTGAGCATAACGAGAATGATATGGATTGGGAATCTTATCGTGATATCGTTATGGATGAGTTAAATGTAAAAGCGTTCCATGTTGAACTCGATGAAACAAAATACACATCATATCAATTGAAGCTCAATTTTAAAACAGCAGGGCCGAAATTCGGTAAAAATGTGAATGCAGTGAATGGTTGGCTAAAACAATTATCACAAGAAGAAGTACAAAACTTTGTATCAACAGAAAGAGCAGTTTACGAAGCAACACCAGGAGAAGAAGTAGTTGTAACTGCTGAAGATGTGTTAGTTGAGAAAGTTGCAAAATCAGGATTCTCTAATACGACTAACGGACAATATACAGTTATGTTAGATACGAATGTAACGGAAGAATTGTTACAAGAAGGAGTAGCGCGTGAATTCATTCGTGCGGTTCAAGAATATCGTAAACAGTTGAATTTACCAGTTAATTTACGAGTCGATGTTATTCTCGATACAGAAGAAGAACTACAACGAACGTTAACGAACCATAAAGATTTATTGGAAGAAAACTTACTCGTTAAACAGTTTACATTTGGTCACTTAACGAACGAAGACGATGAACTTTCTTTAGGTGAAACAAAACTTAGAATTAAATTAAGTGCAGCTAATTAAAGAAAAAAGGAAGTTGGAATGATTCCAACTTCCTTTTTCGTATGGAGGTAAATTAACTAGCTAATTTCCTCATAATCCATTCAATAGGTCCTCTAGAAAATTTCTTTCTCCATAATACGCTAAATAAAATACTGAAAATGAAAAATGCAGTAGCAAATAATAAAACGAAAAGTAGTGTTTGATGTTCCATTCTATTGAATAGAATTAATGCTCCAATACCGATAAATACATGACTTACATAATGAGTTAATGTTAATTGTCCTGTTTGTACAATGGAAGTAACAAACCAATTATTTTCATATTTTTCAGCGATATAGAGGCAAATTATTAATATAGCAATAGCAGATCCTGTTGCAGATAAAATGTACAATACATTTGGTAAAATGGGTCCTGTATTAAACAAAAAGGTAGCAGCTTCTTTGCCGATGTATGGAATAAAGAAGTTTGTAAGTCCTTTTGATAAAAGTTCTGTCAATATTGTGATTGTAATACCTAGTAAGAGTAATCTTTCTTTAATTTTTTTATTATGAAGATCTAATCTGCCAATTATCATACCGATTAAGAAGAACGAAAACCAAGGGAAAAAAGGGTGATAACCATTAAAGAATAGATTGCGAAGAAAACCGTTTACTGTCCAGAAGTCTACATAGTTTATAAATGGAGTAGGGCCTTCCCAACCTTCGAAGGTATTGAAAGTAAGTTGAAGAGATTGTGCGATGAGTAGGATAATGATAGAAAGTGAGAGTAATAGTTTTTTTCGTACTGTAATGAGTAAGGCAGCAACGAAAAGGTAAACACCATAGTAGTGTAATATATCCCCAGTCCACTCCATTACGTATAAAAGTAATCCTAAAATAAATAAGAATAGTGCCCGTTTCCATATGATCTTTCGGCTATTAGAAATTTTTATTTTTTCATTACTAGCAACAGAGGATCTAGTCATTAAAGATATGCCAATTCCAGCAAGTATAACAAACAAGGCAGAAGCTCTACCTTCAAAAAGTGACATGAAGGTTATTAAAAATGGGGGACCATTTCCTTCTGCACCTGTTATCACCATAAAATTAACAAGCAGCATACCAAACATCGCCAAGGCCCTAGCAAAGTCTAAGCCGATAATTCGTTTTTTAGTATTCAATTCAATCCCTTCTTTCAAAAATACTGTTTACAGCTTCCATCCATATTTGTTTATAATCTATATCCACATGTAACATCATAAAATTCCCGACATTATCAAGCACTAATGCTAACATATGAGCTTTTGAAACTAGATTTTTATTTTCAATCAATTGAAGCTCATTTGCTTTTGTAAGGATTGATTCAAATCCTTGTAAATATTCTGTTTGCACAGTTAGTAATCGATCTTTGTACATATCATTTCTTGAAGATAGTAATACATATTCTTGCAACACACGATTAAAATAAGGATCGTTCTGCTGTTCATCAATTATTTTGAATCCAATTTCAATACATTTTTTAATAAAATTTTCTTTCGTAAACTCTTCTGTATGGAAGAAGGAAGAAAACTGCATCGCAGCACATAATTCTGTGAAAATACATTCGATTAATGCATCTTTAGATTTAAAGTAATAATAAATGGACGGTTTAGCAATTCCGACTTCTTCAGCAATCATTGAATAGGTCGTTTTGGCAATACCATTTTCGGCAAACAGTCGATAGCTTGCTTCCATAATTGAAGAGAGTGTTTCTTCACTTTTGCTCATAATAAAGCCTCCTAAAAAAAGGTTATATACATCGTATCATTCATTAATATTTTTTTCAACCTACCGTTAGGTAAAAAACAACCTATTTTTTTACACAGTATTTTAAAAGTCTTAAAGGTAAAGGAATTGATGTTGAAATATATTTCTAAAGTATTGTGTTCACTTTACACATAAATATTGAGAAAATTTCACTCACTCTAAATGGAAAGGTAATAGAATTATTCATAGAGAAATACTCGTAGATTCAATTTTTATCCCTCCATTTTGTGGGGAGTGATTGCCGAGTGGTAACGGGATAAGGTTGAGCTACTTTATTAGGGGGAGTGGTTCTATGTTTAATAAAAAAATGGTGGCAATGGCGATGACTGTGCCATTAGTAATGGGGACGATTTCTACGGTTTCGGCGTTGGAAAAACAACAGCAAGTAAAGCTAGAAGCTTATTCGCCGCAGAAAAAAGCAACTGAATATTTAAAAGAAAATGCATCGCAGTATGGATTGAAAACAGACCTTTCAGACTTGCAATATATTTCTACAACAGAAACGTCAGTAGCTTCATATGTTAGATTCCAACAAGTAGTAAATGGTGCACCCGTATTTTCAAAACAAATTACGGTTACTCTTAACGGAGAGGGAAAAGGGGTACTTGCTGTTTCTGATTATCAGTCTGTTACAGGTGTGAAGGAAATCACGACAAAAATTAGTGAAAAAGATGCAATACAAAAATCAATGGCGTATGTTGGAGAAGCAAGCGAGCAAAACTTATGGGCTCCTACAGAGAAAGAGTTCGGATATATTATTGAAGAGGGAATTGCTCGTCCAGTATATAAAGTTGTAGTCCATTCTAATAATCCATTTGGTGCATGGGAAACATTTATTGATGCAGAAAATGGAAAACTAATTAAAAAGGTTGATATAAACCGAAAAGCTGAAGGGTCAGGGAAAGTATTTTTACCTAACCCGGTCGTATCTAGCGGTAGTAAAGTAGGATTAAAAGATAATAATGATGCAGATTCAGCAGCCCTAACGAACCAATTGAAGACTGTTACGTTAAAAGGTTTAGATGGAACAGGATTTTTAATTGGCGAGTATGTAACGATTTCTTCAAAAGCAAAAACAAAATCTGCAAACTTACAATTTAACTATACACGTGCAAATGATAGCTTTGAAGATGTGATGTCTTATTATCATATCGATACATTACAGCGTTATATTCAAGGGTTGGGTTTTAAAAATATTAATAACCGTTCGATAAAAGTGAATGTTAATGGTACAACTGATGATAACTCATTCTATTCTCCATCAACGAAAGCTTTAACTTTTGGTACTGGCGGAGTAGATGACGCGGAAGATGCTGGCATTATCGCACATGAATACGGGCATTCGATTCAAGATAATCAAGTACCTGGTTTTGGTAGCTCAGAAGAAGGCGGAGCAATGGGAGAAGGATTTGGTGACTTCTTAGGCGCTACTTACGAAGATGCAGTATCGACTACGGGATACGGAAAAGCATGTGTTGGAGAATGGGATGCAACAGCTTATTCTAGTTCAGATCCAACATGCTTACGCCGATTAGATAATAACAAAGTATATCCGAAAGATATAACGAATGAAGTGCATGATGATGGTGAAATTTGGGCACAAGGCCAATACGAGATGGCAAACGCATTTGGACGTGATGTAGCAACGAAAATTATTTTACAATCGCACTGGTCATTAACACCAAACTCTAAATTCAGTGATGGAGCAAAAGCGATTAAGCAAGCAGATGCTCTTTTATATGGTGGACAACATGCTGCTGATATTGATCGCATTTGGGCAGCGAGAGGAATTAGTACGAATTAATATAAAAAGTCGTGGCATTCATAAGCCACGACTTTTTAATTTGCTTATGAACTGGTACTAGTAAATAAAGCTATATCAATGATAGTGTGAATATATCCGTATTCCCTTTACTTTTTAGCTTCTTTAAAAACAAAATGCTCTTTAAATTTTCTAGATTCAACTTTTTGACCATTCCGCATCGAGCGGAATGGGTGTTCTTGCCACGTAATAATAACATCAACCTCATCTGCTTTTGTAGCAACAGGTAAATTAGCGTGTTCAAATCCAGCTTTTCCGCTTGCTAAACGACTTTCCTTTAAGGAAAAGAGTTCATATTTTGTTTTTGTCTTGGGCTCGTTGCGGAAGACTTCAACTTGTACATTATACACTTCATTTTTCCCAAGATTTTTCACGGAGAAGAAATAGTTTTGAAATTCATCTTTTTTAGCTTGAAGCATATTCTTGTTTGTTTTTTTCGGTTTATCAATATTCACTTGCCATTGATCAGAGTTTTGAGAGATTGGTAAAGATTTTGGTGAATAGGCGTACGTTTCGTTTACTACAATGAGGCAAAACAAAAGGAGAAAGAAACTAATTGCTTTTTGCATATACACACCTCGCTTTAAATTTGTTTATTAATATGCGTGAAAAATACAGTTTTTATGTAATAAAATGGAAAAGGTGATAATTTGATTCAAATACAATTAAATAAACTGGAAGAGGTAGTAAATGGTGAAGGATTACAAGAATCATTTCATTATATAGAGATGCAAGGCGTCTGTATTGACTCTAAAAAAATTAAGAAAGGGAATTTGTTTGTTCCAATTATTAGGGTGAAAGATGGGCACGATTATGTAAAAGAAGCGATGGAAAAAGGTGCGGCTGCTTCTTTATGGAAAAAGTCTTACGGTGATCCTCCAAAAGGAATACCGCTAATTTTTGTAGATGACACATTACTTGCACTGCAAAAATTAGCACAATATTACCGAAAGACAAGTAATGTGAAAGTTATCGGAATTACTGGTAGTAATGGAAAGACCACCGTAAAAGATATAATAGGCACGATTTTAAGTACAACTTATCGTGTGTATAAAACGAGGGGGAATTTAAATAGTCAAATCGGTTTGCCACTAACGATTTTAGAAATGAAACAGGATACAGAGTTTTTAATACTTGAAATGGGAATGAGCGAAACGGGACAAATTCGAAACTTGTCACAAATAGCACAGCCGGATGTAGCGATTATTACAATGATTGGGCAGTCTCATTTAGAAATGCTTGGATCAAGAGAAGAGATTGCAAAGGCTAAATTAGAAATGATATATGGATTAAAAGATGAAGGACTGTTCTTATATAATGGTGATGAGCCATTGCTTTCCAAAAATAATAATATGCTAGGTATAAAATGTAAGTCGTTTGGTGAAAAAGATACAAATGATTTGTTCCCAGTAAACGTGCAATTAGATGAACATGGTGTTCATTTTACATTAAATAATTTAACAAAAGTCCAGTATGATGTTCCTTTACATGGAAAACATAATATTTTAAATGCAATCGTTGGAATAGCCGTAGGACAATTTTATAAAGTTCCTACAGAAAAAATACAAAAAGCATTGCAGCAAATAAATATTACTCATATGCGCTTTCAATTTCTAACTGCTAAAACAGGTTTTACGATTATTAACGATGCATGGAATGCCAGTCCATCTTCTATGAAGGCTGCAATTGAAACGTTACAGAAATTAAATGCTTATGAGAAAAAAATTATAGTAGTTGGGGATATGTTAGAGTTGGGGAAGGAAACTGAAACGTATCATAGAGAAATTGGTAAAATGTTAAATCAAGAGAGCATTCAATATGTATTTACGTATGGAGGGTTAGCTGAAATAGTAGCAGAAGAAGCAATGAAGACATATGCTACAGGACAAGTGCAGTCATATAATAATAAAACAAAAATAGCAGAGGAAGTATTGAAAATTATAACGAAAAAAGATGTTGTATTATTGAAAGGTTCACGTGGAATGGCTTTAGAGGAGATTGTACAAAAGTGGATATAAAAAATCAGAATATACTTAAAAAAAGACTTGCGTTTTACAAAATAAGGAGTTAGAATACTCTGTAAATATAAAAAGTGAGGATCAGGAAAAGTACATGATGCAAAGGTCTACAGAGAGCAGCCGGTTGCTGGGAAGGTTGCGATACCGCATGATGGAAAGACACCTGTGAGTGTTGCTTTGAACGTGATAATTAGTAAAAGCAAACGGTACCTACCGTTATCAGGGCTAAGATGGTCAGTATGACAATTTGGGTGGTACCGCGGAAAAAAATCCGTCCCTATTTATAGGGGCGGATTTTTGTATTCTTTGAAAGGGGGTGAGTGACCGTGGATGATGACGATGACAACAATAACGTAAATAAATATAAAATTACTGGAGGGAAAAATAATGGATTCAATAATGAAGCGTTCACTCATAAAAGAATGTACAAAGCAAAGTGGAAAGGTTGTATTACTTCAAGGATGGGTAAAAAAAATTCGGCACCTTGGAAATGTTAGTTTTTTATTATTACGGGACAGAACAGGAGTAATTCAATGTGTATTAGAAAATGAATTGGCCGGATATAAAGTTGATGTAGAAAGTGTTGTCCATGTAATCGGTGAAATAGTCGAGACGACGAAAACGGAATTGGGTGTTGAAGTACTTGCTCATGAAGTGAAAGTAATAAACGGTGCAGAACCACTTCCGTTTGAAATAAATAAAAAGAAGTTACAAGTGGGCTTAGATCAATTATTGAATGAGCGGGTACTCTCATTAAGACATGAGCGAACTGCAGCGATTTTTAAAGTGAAATCTACACTCGTTCAGAGCTTTAGTGAATTTCTAATAGAGAACGATTTCACACGTATATTTACGCCGAAAATTGTTTCGCAAGGGGCAGAAGGAGGAGCAAATGTTTTTAAGCTTCCATACTTCCAAAAAGAAGCTTATTTAGCACAATCACCACAGTTCTACAAACAAATGATGGTAGCGGGTGGGTTAGAACGAGTTTTTGAAATTGCACCTGTATATAGAGCGGAACATCATAATTCTTCCCGTCATTTGAATGAATATATATCGTTAGACGTAGAACTTGGTTTTATTCATGATTTTTATGAAGTGATGCAACTAGAAACGGATGTTTTACGATATATGTTTCAACAAGTAGCAAAAAAATGTGAAATAGAACTACAACTATTACAAATAGAAGTACCTGTTATTACTGAAATACCTAAAATTACATTGTTAGAAGCACAAGAAATTTTGAAAAGTAAGTATCGTAAAGAATCTCCTGTAGGGGATTTAGATACAGAAGGTGAAAAGTTACTAGGGAAATATGTAAAGGAAACATATAATAGTGAATTTGTTTTCATTACACATTATCCGAAAGAAGCGAGACCGATGTATACGATGCAAAATAAAGAGAATCCAGCTATTACTGATTCATTCGACTTATTATATAAAGGGTTAGAAATAACGTCAGGGGCACAGCGAATTCATAATTATGAAATGTTACTCGCTTCGTTTAAAGAAAAAGGATTACACCCAGAGAAATTTCAATCTTATTTAAATACATTCCGATACGGTTGTCCTCCGCATGGAGGTTTCGGAATTGGGTTAGAAAGGATTGTATATAAACTATTAGAATTAACAAATGTACGAGAGGCGAGTGCTTTTCCGAGAGATTGTACTCGTCTTATACCGTAAAACGAATCTTCGCGATTATCGCGAAGATTCGTTTATGCGGGATTGGTTCAACTAATAATCAGTGGGGATGAAGAAACCCCCCACTGATTAAAGTTTCACTTTATTGTTACAGTTAGTTTGAAAAGGGAAAAATATCGACTCTTTCTTTCCTTTTTTCTTTTGCTAATAAACTTAGTAAAAGTGAATTATCAATATGAACCATTTCATTTTTTAATGGGTTTTGCATTCCAGATAACATCATATATACAGCTAAAGTAACGATAGTAAAAAAATAAAACAGGGCCGAATGAATCCTTTTCGACAAAAAAATCAATATATCCCTTGACAGTTACAAATATAACCGATATACTTCATATTAATTTCAAAAGAAAATATATTCTAAATATTAAAATGTGTTGAATAGGAGTAGTAAGGTCGTATATTTGTACAGAGAGCTATGGGTTGGTGTGACATAGTCAAATGACATCCTGAACTCGCCTAGGAGCAGTAAGGTGGAACGGAATTACATTCTTAGTAAATCTTAACGGTTAACCTTCGATATTAGGTTTGTAATCAAACGATTACTACTAAGGTGGATTCATAATGGAATCAATAAGGGTGGTACCGCGTTAAGTAAATGGCTTAGCGTCTCTTTATATAGAGATGCTAGGCCATTTTTTTATTATATGGAAGAAGAAATGGAGGGTTTATTTAGATAGGTTTATAAAATTTATTTATTAATATAAAAAGATTTAATTAGGAGGAAAATGAGATGAAACAGACGGAGCAATGGACTTCGAAATTAGGTTTTATAATGGCGGCAGCAGGATCTGCAATTGGACTTGGTGCGATATGGAAGTTTCCTTATATCGCTGGGAAGAGTGGGGGAGGAGCGTTCTTTTTAATCTTTATATTATTTACTGTTTTAATTGGACTACCGCTACTTATAGCTGAATTTATGATTGGACGCAGTACGCAGAAACAAGCAGTTGGAGCATTTAAAAGCATCGCACCAAATACAGGATGGCACTGGATAGGACGCCTTGGCGTTGGAACGTGTTTTATACTACTTTCGTTTTATAGTGTTGTAGGTGGATGGGTATTAATTTATTTATTCAGAGGAATAACTGGACAACTGATTACTCCAGGACAAAATTACGGTGCGTTATTTACTGAAACAATTGGGAATCCCACTTGGGCTATTATGGGACATCTCGCTTTTATGTTCATTACGATATGGGTTGTATCAAAAGGTGTACAAAACGGAATTGAAAAAGCAAGTAAATATATGTTGCCAGCGTTGTTCGTTTTATTTGTCGCTCTTATTATTCGTTCGTTAACACTTGATGATGCAATGAAAGGTGTGAAGTTTTTCTTACAACCAGATTTCTCAAAGATTACTTCAGAAAGTATTTTGTTCGCAATGGGGCAATCATTCTTTGCGATTAGTATCGGGATTTCAATTATGGTTACGTATAGTTCCTATTTAAATAAAAAAGAAAGTTTACCAAAATCAGCAATAACAATTGTTGGATTGAATTTATTTGTTTCTTTATTTGCAGGTCTTGCTATTTTCCCAGCGGTATTCTCATTAGGAATGGAACCAACAGAAGGGCCTGGACTATTATTTATCGTATTACCATCAGTATTTAGTCAAATTCCACTTGGTGGATTGTTCTTAACAGTATTTCTTGCGCTATTTACATTTGCAACATTAACATCAGCGTTTTCTCTACTAGAGACTGTTGTTTCAGCATTAGCAAATGGTGAACAAGAAAAAAGAAATAAGCTATCATGGATTATCGGTTTCTGCATTTTCTTAGTAGGCATACCATCTGCGTTATCATTTGGAGTATGGAGTGATATTACGATTTTTGGAAAGAATATTTTTGATGCAGTAGATTTCTTATCTAGTAATATATTAATGCCACTTGGAGCGCTATTTATTAGTATTTTCGTATCATTCAAGATGGAAAAGAAAGTATTAGAAGCAGAGTTTTTTGTGGGTGGAAATTATGGAAAGAAAGTATTTACTTGTTGGGCATTTTTACTTCGATTTGTAGCACCACTTGCAATAATTATCGTCTTTTTAAATGTAATAGGGATTATTTAACATTAAATGTTATAATATTCAGTGAAATGAGGTGGTGATTATAAAGGGGAATTTGATAGAAGCAGGGAAATACATGAATATTAGAGGGAAAAAGCTATACGTTGAAACGCATGGAAATCCTAAAAATAAAGCAGTTTTATACTTGCATGGTGGACCAGGAGAAAGTTGCTATGATTTTTCATTTCATCAAGCAGAAAGATTAAAAAATTCCTTATATGTGATTATGATAGATCAAAGAGGAGTTTGTCGTTCAGAAGTAATTTCCGAAGAAGAACCTTTTGAACTAATGGATTTAGTTGAAGACGCTGAAGAACTAAGAAAAGCATTACAAATTGAGAAATGGTCTGTAATTGGACATTCTTTCGGTGGATATGTAGCGTTGTTATATGCGTCGATATATCCAAGTTCAATAGAGAAAATAATATTTGAAGGGCCAACTTTCGACTTTGCATTAACAAGTAGAGCTTTGCTACAAAAGACAGGGTATTTATTAAAAAAGTATGAAAAAGAAGAAGTAGCAGAAGAGTGCATCGCTTATTCATCTAGCGATGCTAGTTCAGAAGAGTTGTTAGAAGCTTATATAAGGTTAAGCGCTGAATTAGAAGAAAAAAGATTGGAGATTTACAATTATAAGGAAGATGAAACAGACTATAGTTTATATAGTGATGAAGAGTGGGAAGTATTTTCCAATCGCTCCAAAATTCATTTTGATAGATTAAAATTAGAGGGCGCATGTCATATGTCATTACTATCTAAAATAAGAAATGTACAGAATCCAATGTTATTAATTGTGGGAAAACAAGATGTAGTAACGTGTGAAAAACAAATTGCAACATTTAATAAAGATGCTCAAAATGGTAAGTGTATCGTATTTGAAGAGAGTGGTCATTCACCTCATTATGAGGAAGCAGATAGATTTGCAGAAACAGTCATGCATTTTTTGAAATGAAGAAAAGGGTGCTTCTATAAATGAGAAGCACCCTTTCTAAATTTCTGGATAAACGATTGTTATGTTAGGCCATTTATTTTGCCAATTCTTTTTTATAACTCTATTTTTGTATATATGTATACGTTCTTTTGTTTCAAGAAAATGAGCTGTCGGTTTCACTTGTAATGCAAGTACATCTTCGATTCCGCATGGAGATGTTAATATAATATTGTTTTGTTCATCTAATGTAACTCCTAATGCCGTTGCTGTTTCAGGAAATTTAGAAATAGCATCAACAGAAGAAGAATATGGCGGCATGCTATTCATTACATGCATACGAGCTTGATTTTTTACTGACCAAGGGATAGTGGCATCCATATTCATTAGTTTCGTTTCTAATAACTTTTCATATGTTTCGTCTTTATGCAGACAATCGTAATAAATAACATCTACATCAGGCGTATCTGTTCTTATTTCGTAGTCATGTAAAGTATCCCAAATTTTAGAACGAACAAAGCCGGCACAAACCCACCAATCAGATAGCTCTAGTGATTTTGCTATTTGTAATACATTCATCATCCATTCGTCGTTTTCTATTAAGCGAATGATATCTAGTTCTGTTTGTACAGTCATTTGTTATCTCACCTGCTTTTTTTAGAGAGTGAATTTAATTCATAAGCTTTATAATCCATGTGATCCAGTAAGCACCTGGTATGAATAACAGTTGAGCTAGTAATGTACCAAAAAGTCTAGAAATCATTAGCCAAGCATACATTTTACTCATTGCTTCAGCACCTTCTTCTGATTGAAGAGCTCGCTCTGTTAAAAGAGCAATACGTGGATCTAGTAGCACTGTTAATAAAATAGTAGCAAAACCATTAATAAGACCAGAAGCTGTAGTGGCTTTTGTTGCGAAAGCTGGAATTAAAAAAGAAGCATATAGTGCGGAAAGAACCCCCGCTGTATAAATTGCAGTAGCGAACATGTTAATAAGCATTATACGCTTTGGAATACCGCCGATACGCAGTCTATGAATCATTTCTAACTTTGGAAAGCGGACATATTTTTTTGTGTACTTTAATTTTTGAATGTTATTCGTTTTCATCATTCGAATGAAAGAACCGTCTGTTTCAAAGTTTTGAATGACATATCCAAATAGTTTTGTCAAAGTTGGATACAGTATAATCGCAAGCAATGTACCGATAGAAGCAGATAATAGTACAAGACGTATAATATGCTCTAAATCAATAGAAGGATCTAGTTTTGCTTCGTCCACAATCCCGCCAAGTAAAAAGGCTTGTAGTAAGTTTGACGTTCTTGAAATGAGTAATACGATTCCTACGACGGATAATGCGACAGCAATCTTCTTTAAACGAACCCCCGCTAATCGAATACTATATGAGCTTGTTTCAACTGCGTGGATGACAATTGTGAAAGCCATTATAAAGATTAATGTAATTGACATTTGTTTCACCAGTTTCTATTAAAATAATTGTAACTTTTTCACTTTATCATATCTATCGTATTTTGTAACTGAAAGTATATGACATAGGAAAAATGATTTTTCAGAAAAGTGAATAATGATAGTATAATAGAGGGGGAAGTAGGAAAAGACGTTATCAGTTACTTATAGAATAAAATGAGTGGGGGAATGAAATATGTATAAAACATTTCTATTTGATTTAGATGGAACCTTAACGGATCCGAAAGAAGGGATTGTAAATTCAGTTTTGTACGCGTTAAAAAAAATAGAAATTGAAGAAGTACATGTAAGTGAGTTAGATTCATTTATAGGTCCTCCTATTCAGCAATCATTCATAGAGAGATATAATATGAGTGAAGGAGAGGTTGAACGTGCAGTTTTTTACTTCCGTGAGTATTTAAAGCAGCGTGGATTGTTTGAAAATAATGTATACGAGGGGATTCCGAAGCTCTTGCAACAATTAAAAAGTTCAGGGAATCGTATATTTGTAGCAACTTCAAAGCCTACTGTATTTGCGAAACAAGTACTAGAACATTTTCAATTAACGAATTATTTCGAAGATATCATTGGAAGTAATTTAGATGGTACAAGAATAAAAAAAGAAGAAATAATTGCTCATATTTTACAAACAAATGAAGAACTAAATAAAGAAGAAATGATAATGATTGGTGATAGAAAGCACGATATAATAGGTGCACATCAGAATGAAATTGCTTCAATCGGTGTTTTATATGGCTATGGCTGTGAAAAAGAACTGACTGAAGTTAGTGCGACTCACATAGCGAAAGATGTTGAGGAACTGCATCATTTTTGTGTAGAAAAAAATTTAATACAGCAGTAAATATAGATTCTAGCAATCCCTTTATAACGTATGACGATGAATTCGTTTCTGTTTAAAGGGATTTTTCATATGTAATCGAATACTTATAATTAGACATTTTTAGCATAAAAAATTTGTATGAATAAGAGGAGGGATGTCAGAATCAAAAGATTAGTAGAGTTTTATCAATAAAAGTTAGAATTTTCTGTCTAAAGGAGGGGTAAAATTGGAGTTAGTTATTATATTATTAGCACTGAGTTTACTTATGTTCGTAGCATATAGAGGTTTTTCTGTTATTTTATTCGCACCGATATTTGCATTATTTGCAGTATTTTTGACAGAACCTAGTTATGTATTACCTTTCTTTTCTAATATCTTTATGGAGAAAATGGTTGGATTTATAAAGTTATATTTCCCTGTGTTTTTACTAGGAGCAATATTTGGAAAAGTAGTAGAGATGTCAGGAATTGCGGATTCTATTGCAAAAACGATTATAGAGTTAGTTGGTGAAAAACGTACTATATTAGCGATTGTATTAATGGGTGCTATTTTAACGTATAGTGGTGTTAGTGTGTATGTAGTAGTGTTTGCCGTATATCCCTTCGCAGCTAAATTGTTTCGACAAGCTAATATTCCAAAGCGTCTCATCCCTGGAACGATTGTTCTTGGGGCAGTAACGTTTACAATGGATGCTCTCCCTGGATCACCACAAATTCAAAATGTAATACCTACAACATTTTTTAAAACGGATATTTATGCTGCACCGATACTTGGGATTGTAGGAGCAATTTTTGTTCTTACATTAGGTTTACTATATTTAGAGAGTAGACGTAAGAAGGCAAAAGCGGCAGGTGAAGGATATTTTGGTTTTAATGATGGAAATACTGAAATGGCAGCATCTTTGCAAGTAGAACAAAAAAACATGCCATTAATTAATAGCATTGAAATCACAAGAGCACAACAACTTATTGCTTTTATCCCACTTATTTTAGTAGGTGTAATGAATAAAGTTTTTACTATTATGATACCGAAGTGGTATCCAAGCGGTTTTGATTTTTCTGCAATCGGCATGAAAGCATTTGGAAAAGTAGAATTAAGTGCAGTAGTAGGAATTTGGTCTGTAGAATTGGCACTTATTATAGGGATCTTAACAACGTTATTATTATATTGGAAACGAGTAGTAACAGGTTTCCAAGCTGGATTGAATACAAGTATTGGTGGAGCGCTACTTGCAACAATGAATACAGGAGCTGAGTTTGGATTCGGTGGTGTCATAGCAGCACTTCCAGGCTTCGCAATTATGAGAGATGGCATCTCTGCTACTTTCACAAATCCGTTAGTGAATGGTGCAGTAACGACGAATATTTTAGCTGGAATTACAGGATCTGCATCAGGAGGAATGGGGATCGTTTTAAGTGCGATGGGAGATAAGTTTATTGCAGCGGCCAATCAATTTGATATTCCATTAGAAGTTATGCACCGTATCGTATCAATGGCATCAGGAGGAATGGACACACTGCCACATAACGGTGCAATTATTACTATCCTTACAGTGACAGGATTAACTCATAAACAATCCTATAAAGATATATTTGCTATTACAATTTTGAAAACGGTTGCTGTATTTTTAGTTATCGCATTCTATACTTTAACAGGACTCTATTAACAATTCGAATCGTAAAGATTTATCAAATCAATAATTTATATCATAAAATATTAATTAGGGTAAGAAGGGGTGGAGTACTTGCAAGAAGTTGCTGAGTTTCGTATGCCGAAGTCTGTATTATATGGAAGAAATTCGCTTGAAAAACTGGGGGAACAATCAAAAAAGTTAGGGAAAAAAGCTTTTATAGTTACTGATACAATAATGGAGAAATTAGGTTATGTTGAAAGTTGTATAAAACAACTAAATAAGAAAGGTATTACTGTCAGTACATATAATAAAGTAAATGCTGAGCCTACAAATATACATGTGTTAGAAGCGCTATCTCTTTGTAAAGAAGAAAAGTGTGATTTTATTATCGGTATTGGTGGTGGAAGTTGTATTGATGCTGCGAAAGCAGTAGCGGTTTTATATACAAATGGTGGAGAAGTTGAGGATTACGTCCAAAAGGATATTGAACTAGAAAACAATCCACTACCACTTATTGCAATTCCAACAACCTCTGGCACTGGATCGGAAGTTACAAGTGTAGCAGTAATTACGAATAAAAAAACAGATGTAAAAATGATGATGAAGCATCCTAGTTTTATACCGCAAGTAGCAATTATAGATCCGGTTTTGACAAGTTCGGTACCACCGCAAATTACGGCAGCAACAGGAATAGATGCATTATGCCATGCGATTGAAGCGTATATTTCTAAAGTTTCACAACCACTTACAGATGTACTTGCTCTTTCAGCTATTGAAAGTATTATGAAATATTTACGTATAGTATATGAAGATGGACATAATATGGAGGCAAGAGAAGCGATGATGATTGCTTCCTTACAAGCTGGAATTGCATTTTCTAATGCATCAGTTACATTAGTTCATGGAATGTCAAGGCCAGTGGGAGCGTTATTTCATGTACCACATGGAATATCAAATGCCATACTATTACCTACAGTGTTAGAGTTTACAAAAACAAGTGCAGTGAAAAGGTTAGCAAAAATTGGACGTAGTTTAAATAAGGATTTGTATTCGGATTCTGATGAGGAAGTAGCAGATTACACACTTGGGGAAATAAAAAAACTTTGCTTTGATCTTCGTATTCCAAATTTAAAAGAATACGGAATCGATGAAATTGAATTTGAAAATGCTATTTCTAAAATGGCATCAGATGCAATTGAAAGTGGTAGCCCAGGAAATAATCCACGAGTACCTTCGTATGATGAAATTAAACAGTTGTATCGAGAATGTTTTAATTATCAATATGAAGAATCTATAAAAATATCAGATTATTGATTTCTGAATATTCTATAAAAATTTCCTTGGAAATGAATGTAGAATAAATCTTTATTATTGATATCTAATTTAGTTAAAACAAGACTTTATATTCCAAACTTAAAGTCTTGTTTTATTATGTATAATGTACATAATAAAACGTTGTTATTAGTTTTATAAAAATAGTTTAGGTAGGTGTTTATATGAAAACAATAGGTCTTATAGGTGGTATGAGCTGGGAATCAACTTCTGAATATTATCGAATTATTAATGAAGAAATAAAAGAGAGATTAGGAGGGCTGCATTCAGCAAAATGTATGATTAATAGTGTGGACTTTGAAGAGATTGAAAGATTCCAGTCTAGAGGAGATTGGAATGGAGCAGGTGAAGTTTTAGCGAATGCGGCGTATTCATTACAGAAGGGAGGAGCAGACTTTATAATCATTTGTACAAATACAATGCACAAGGTTATTGAAAAAATAAAGAAAAAAATTGATATTCCAATATTACATATTGCTGATGCAACTGCAAATGAAATTAATAGAAAAGGTATTCAAACGGTGGGACTACTTGGAACAAAATATACGATGGAGCAAGATTTCTATAAGTCACGTATTGAAGAGCATGATATAAAAGTAATAGTACCATCAGGAACAAATAGAGAAAAAGTAAACGAAGTAATATATACAGAATTATGTTTAGGAAAAATAGTATTTCAATCTAGAGAATATTATAAAAGGGTTATAGAAGAATTAGTACAAGAAGGAGCACAAGGAATTATATTAGGTTGCACGGAAATAGGTTTATTAATAAAGCAAGAAAACGTATCAGTCCCGATATTTGATACGACTCATATACATGCAATTGAAGCAGTCAAGTTAGCTTTAGATAAATAAATCATAATTATATTATGTAAACTTAATTCGTATATCTGGAAAACATTCAGAAAATATTTTATAATGTAAGTGGTTACATTTAAGGAGGAATGCGTATGTTTTCAGTTCAACCAATCGCATTTGTACATAATGAAAGAAAGGAAATAAAAGATGATAAATGGGGAGAAGTAAGATCCCGTATAACTTTAACTGAAATGTATGGAGAAGAAAGTATACAAGGGATTGAAGATTTTTCTCATATTGAAGTTGTTTTTTATTTTCATAAAGTAACTGACGAGCAAATTCAGTATTTTGCTAGACATCCTAGAAATAATAATGATTATCCTAAAGTAGGTATTTTTGCACAGCGCGGGAAAAATCGCCCGAATCGTATAGGTATAACAATTGTAAAGCTGATTAAAAGAGAAGGTAAATCAATTATCGTTGAGGGGTTAGATGCTATTGATGGCACTCCTATATTGGATATAAAACCAATAATGAAAGAGTTTATGCCGAAAGAAGAAGTACACCAGCCAAAATGGGCAACGGATATAATGAGACAGTATTGGAAGGGGAATGGAGTAAAATGAGAATATATGAGGCAACAATTGCAGATTTAAATGGACTAGCATCAGTTTTTAATAACTATCGCATGTTTTATAGGCAGGATTCCGATTTAGAAGGAGCAAAAGTATTTTTACAAAATCGAATTGAGAGAAAAGAGTCCGTTATTTTCGTGGCAGTTGAAGACGGTGAATATATTGGGTTCACGCAACTATACCCATCATTTTCTTCTATTTCAATGAAAGAATTATGGATTTTAAATGATCTATTTGTACAAGCGACTAAGCGTGGAGCAGGAACGGGTAAAAAATTGTTAGAAGCTGCGAAAGAATACGCATTAGAAAATGGTGCAAAAGGTGTAAAATTACAAACAGAGATTGATAATTTATCAGCACAGCGATTATACGCTGAAAATGGTTATTTGAGAGATAATCGTTATTTCCATTACGAATTAACGTTTTAAAAAATAAAAAATAAAAGAGACGTTTTCATTTTGAAAATGTCTCTTTTATTTTTTTATTATAGTTGATTTAAAACCCAGTTTGTTGCATCTTCAAAGTTATCTGCAATATAGTTGGGTTCAATATGTGCCCATTTGTCTCGGTACGTATGCAAAGCATCATACCCAGCGCCTGTTCGGACTAGAATCGTTGTTGCGTTTACTTTTGCTCCTGCAACAATATCAGTCCACCGATCACCAACTACAGCACATTGTGTTAAATCAAGCCCGTGTTTTTCTGCTGCTTTCATAAGCATGCCTGGACTTGGTTTACGGCATTCACAACCATCACCGTGTTTGTGGGGACATACGTATATATCATCAAAACCGAAACTTTCTAGCTCTTGTACAAAATCCGCTTCAGTCGCTATTCCATCTGCGATACCAGGTTGATTTGTGAAAGAGAAAATCTTTATATTTTTAGCTTTTAGCTTTTGCAAGGCTGCTTTTGTAAAAGGAAATAATGTAAAGGATCCTGGATAGTGTATTGTAGTGTCACCACCAATTGTACCGTCACGATCAATGAAAATTGCTTTAATGTTTGTCATAGTTATAGTCCCTTCAATTTATTCCGTATTAACGGGCAGTAAGACCCCCACCTCAAAATTCAGCGAAAGCAAAGCAGTTAAGTGGGCGATCAACTGCCCGTAAAAGCCCGATTGGTTCAACTAATAATCAGTGGGGGATGAACAAAACCCCACTGATTAAGGTTTTACTTTATAAGTAGTTTAAAAATGTTTTACAAATCGGTAGCCATTTACTTCATATCCTAATTTTTTGTAAAAAGGATGAGCTTCTACTCTTTTTGTTCCACTAACTAGCCATGTGCCAATGCAATTCTGCTTCTTTGCTAATTGTTCTGCATAATCCATTAACACTTGTCCTATACCTTTCCGCCGTATTGTAGAATCAACGCTAATAATTGAAATCTCTCCATAACGAGTTACATCTTCTAAATTTTCGCGTATACGAAATCCAAGTAATCCAAATATAGTTTCTTCTTCCTCGTAAACATATAAAAAATCAAAAGGACTCATTTGTACGAATTGCAATCGGTTGTTCATATCTTCATAGGAAATAGAGGAACCTTTTAATTCTTTCGTTAAAGAACAAAGTGCATCTATATCATCTATCGTAGCTTCACGAATTTGAAAAGACATATTATCCACTCCAATAAAATGTAATCAAACATTTAATATTCTGTTAAAAAATGTTTTTTCCTGCTATGAAAATAAATATTTTATAATGATATATAGATAGTTATATGTTATTCTTGTCCTGGATTGTATTGGGAATGGAAAGAAGGGGAATGTATGTTAGAAGTAAATATTCGCTCGGCTGGATATGAAATAGGTGAAAAAACAATTCATGATATTGCTTTTTCCATTGAAAAGGGTGAATTAGTTGCTCTTATTGGCGCAAATGGTGCTGGGAAGAGTACGACGATTAAAACGATACTCGGATTACTTGTAAATATGGACGGTGAAATATCATTCGGTGAAAAGAAAAGCCCGTATGCATACGTACCAGAACATCCAACATACTATGATTACTTGACGCTCTGGGAACATATTGAATTATTAATGGCAGCTCGTGGAAGTGAAATGGGAAGCTGGGAAGAACGAGCGGAGCAATTATTACATACTTTTCGAATGTATAAGCATAAACACGAGTATTTATCAAAGTTTTCAAAAGGTATGAAACAAAAATCGATGCTAATATTGGCGTTTTTAACTGAGCCAGATTTTTATATAATTGACGAACCTTTTATCGGTTTAGATCCAGTAGCTACGAAAGAGTTTTTAAATTATTTATATAAAGAAAAAGAGCGCGGGGCAGGAATTTTACTTTGTACGCACGTATTAGATACTGCTGAAAAAATTTGTGAAAGATTTTTACTCATTTCACAAGGTACATTAGTCGCAGATGGACATTTAGAGTCTATCCAAACGCTAGCGGAAATGCCGGGTAGTTCATTATTAGACTGTTTTGATGTAATTGTAAGGCGTGAACAACATGATTAAACAACAATTTTATAAGAGATTACGCCATGAACTCCAGAGGAAATGGAAGTCTATACGTTCGGTAGCAGATTGGACAGTTGCATTATATATTATTATTCCAGCATTTATATTTATGGGAATCTATTATCGGTCGCTATGGATGGGGAATTTATCGATGGAAGAGACGATTTATTTCGGATTAGGATTACTCGTATTTTATCTAATAACATATACGAGAGGAGTTCGTTCGTTTTTTGAACAAGCGGATAGTTTATTTTTAATTTCATATCCAAATCATATGCGAAAATTAGTCCAGTACGGCATGATGTACACATGTATTCGAATAGCGATAACGAATGTAATAGTAGTTGTTATTATGTTACCAGTGTTGATGAAAAGTATCGGAGTAACAGAGATACAAGTCGTATTATTTTTTGTATTCTTTACTGTGTTTCGATTTATGCTGTCGTTGTTGACGAGGTTTATACATATACGTGTCGGGAAACGATGGGTTTTATGGATTATAAAAAATGTAATATTTTCTATGAGCTTATCCTTTTTTGGAATTAGTCTATTTTTAATTTATAAAAATCCATTTTATTCAATTCTATTTATCGGTCTAGTAATTTTCTTAAGTATTGTATTAGTAAAAGAGAAGATGAATTATAAAAGTTCCTTTTTTAAAGAAGTTGAGAAAGAAAAAGAGGAAAGCATGCGCTGGACGAGCGGAATTATGCAAGTTGGTGGTCATGCGGCTAAACCGAGTAGTTCGAATAAAAAACCGTGGATGTTCCCACGTTCTAAAAGACTATTAGGGAAAAAAGCTGATGCTCGTATTGTCGAATCTTTTTTGAAAGAGTTTTTCCGAACAAGTACTGCACGAATATTTTATATTCAAATTGTATGTATGAGTACTGCCAGTATAATCATGACTCCAAGGTGGATTGCAGCTATTGTTCTTGTATTTGCTGTAGTTGCAATTTCTCGCTATGCACGTGATTATTGGAATGAATTTACGAAAAAAATGTTTCTTCATTTATATTGTGAAGAAGGAAAATTACTTTTGCTAAGGTGGAAGGCAGATCGTTATTTACTACTACCAGCAATACTCTTGTATGGAATAGTTATACTTGCCGAGTTTTATTTATTGCCAGCTGTGATTGGTGGATTTGTTTTTATTTTATTAATTGTATGGATTGTATTTTTACCATTAAAAAAGAGCCATTGACGGCTCTTTTTCTAGTCTGTAACACATTGATAAATAAAATATACTAAAACGAGTATGCTTGCGGCGGAATACATGACATCTAAAGTCATTCAAGTGCCTCCTCAATATTGTGGTATTAATATTGTATGAAATCTTACAATTTCATATTCAAGTGAAAAATATGTGAACGTTAACAAAATTGTAAAGTGCAAAAATTATAATCATTTTGTATAATAGAAGAAACCACCGTTATATAAAAAATAATGAGTGAAAGGGGAGGGAACATAAATGCCAAATTGGTTTAGAAAAACCTTAGTCGCATTAATTACCGTATTTACATTTGGTTTAGTGACGCCTCCTTCCATATTGCTTGATAATGCCAAAGCTGCGGACAAGCCTACGAGCACAGCTGGGCAACAAAATTTGGAGAGTACGTCCTATACATATGAAGAAACGAATGACAGGTTAACCACCGATACTTTTATTACTTATGCGATGCAAGAAGCAGAAAAACAGTCGATGCAAAAGTTTGGTACTAAAATTGGCCCAGTAATTGAAGATGAATTTAAAGATGTAATATTACCGAAGATTGAAGAGGCAATTGCTGAACTTGCCAATGATGTACCAGAGGAGTCATTGCAATCATTAGCGATTTCTCAAAGACCAGCTGGTGGAAATAATGAAAAGATTTTTCACGTCTACGATACGAAAACAGGAAATGACTTATTGCGTTTTCATGTAAGAAGAGATCATCCACCGCAAGATGGTTATTATTTTAATTTCCACTATCATCGTTTTGATGATGGATACTCTGGACATCATGAGTTAGGTAATATTTATTGGAATACGAATGTACCGCCAAAATGGCTTTCTTAAAAAGAACAAGAGAAAATCTTGTTCTTTTTTTATGTTTATAGAAGGGTAAGACAACTATGGTGTTGAATATGATAGGTTTAGAAAAAAGCAGCAAAGGGAGTATGGGAATGCAAAAATATATTGTTTTTGACTTTGATGGCACATTAGTAGATTCACAAAATATATTTGTACCAATTTACAATCAACTTGCTGAAAAACACGGATATAAAGCGGTAAGGGAAGAAGAAATTGAGTATTTACGTAAATTAACGATGCCAGAGAGATGTAAACAACTCGATGTACCACTGTACAAACTACCGATATTAGCGTTAGAGTTTTATAAATTATATCAGCCTGCTATAAAAGATCTCGTTTTATTCCATGGAATGAAGGATGTATTAGATGAACTACATAAAAAAGGATACGGTATTGCAGTCATATCATCTAACTCAGAAGAGCATATTCGAGCATTTTTACAAAAGAATGATATAGAAAATATACAAGAAGTGTATTGTTCTAAAAATTTGTTCGGTAAAGACAAGATGATAAAAAGATTTTTAAAATCGAAAAAAATAACTGAAAAAGATATGTTATATGTCGGTGATGAACAGCGAGACGTAGCAGCATGTAAAAAGGCTGGGGTAAACGTAATTTGGGTATCTTGGGGATATGATGTTATTGAAACAGTGAAAAAAGATGCACCAGATTATATGGTTCATACGCCGATGGAAATTGTGCAAGTCGTACAAGGAGCGTATTCTTAATATGAATACACTTCGAGCAGGTTTTCATCATATTGAATTTTGGGTAGCAAATTTAGAGGAATCTATTTCTTTTTATGATAAGTTATTTGCCATAATTGGGTGGAGAAAGTTAAACGAAGTAGCATATAGCACAGGAGAAAGTGAAATATATTTTAAAGAAGTAGATGAGGAGTTTGTAAAGACTTTAGGACCAAGAAATATTTGTTACCCAGCTATTAAAAGAGAAGTTGTTGACGAGGTAGCAGAGTTTCTTCCTAGTACGAAAGTGAAGGTAATACGTGGTCCTATTGAAATGAACCATTATTCAGATGATTACTATACAATCGACTTTTACGATCCGAATGGATTTATTGTCGAGGTTGCGTATACACCGAATGTAGAAATGTAAGGGGAATAGATATGAAGACAATTACAGCATGGCAAAAAAATATACAAATCGTAAAAGATGCAGCAAATATTGAAGAAATTTCTAAAGGTTTCTCACCTGATAAGAAATATATTATTACGAATGCGGATAATGAAAAATATTTATTACGGATAGGCGATATAAAAGAGTATGAAAGAAAGAAAATAGAGTTTCAAATTTTAAATGAAATGCAAAACCGTAGTGTGCAAGCACAAAAACCAATTGAAATGGGTTTGTTGGCAGAAGAAGGTGAATGCTATAGTATTTTTTCGTATTTAGAAGGGGAAGATGCGAAGAAGCTATTGCCTACGTATTCACCCAAAGAACAATATGATATTGGTATAGAGGCAGGAAAAGATTTAGCAAAAATGCATACACTTGAAGCTCCTAAGAATATACTTCCGTGGTATGAAAGGGCCATGAAAAAACATCGGAAATACTTAGAGGCATACAAAACATGCGGAATTAAAATTGAAAATGATGATAAAATTATTAAGTTTATAGATGAAAATGAAATGTATGTAAAGAACCGCCCAAATCGATTTCAACACGATGATTTTCATTTAGAAAATATAATTGTACGGGATGGGAAATATGTAGGTATAGTTGATTTTAATGGTTATGACTGGGGCGATCCACTGCATGATTTCGTGAAAATTGCACTATTTGCAAGAGACATTAGTATTCCGTATTCAATCGGACAAATAGAAGGATACTTTAATGAGAGAATACCAGAGGGGTTCTGGAAATTATATGCGGTGTATGTTGGCATGACAGTTTTCTCATCAGTTGTCTGGACATTACGAGCAGCACCGCATATGTTGGATGATACGTTAGAACGTCTTCATATTGTATTGGAAGATCATAAAAACTTTGAATTATCGAAGCCGATTTGGTTTCAACCAGATAAGATGGATATGAAATAGAAAAGGTAGGTGTGATTCGCACCTACCTTTATTTTTTACCATTCTTCATTTTGAAGTAGTTGTAATGCTAATTTTAAATCCACATCTTCTTGTATATGTTGCGGAGTCCACGGGATATGTATATGTGGTTGTATACCAATTCCAGACATTCCTTCGCCTTTATCTATAATAGAAAGCCGTGAAGTAGGGTAGTAAAGAGCGAAAGTATCAGCCCATTCCATTACTGCTAAATTAGAATAATCATTTAAACCAGCAGTAGGACGACCTATTACTTTTGCTTTCAATGATTTTTTTGCAACTTCTACAAAAGAATCACCAGAACTTCCGCATGTAACATCTGTTAATATAACTACTCTACTAGGTGATTTTTGTCCGTGTATTTTTAATGATTGAAGTTCATTTGGTAACCCAGAAGTATCAAATGTAACAAAGCCTTTTTTATAATTCTTTTTTAAATCTTGAATAAACATATCAGTAAATAATTTTGAAAGTTTATCTAATGAATCATAATCTTCTGTTTCGAAGTCTTTCATTCTTAAATGAAAGTTTCGTTCTGTATGATTTAATTGCATTGTATCTGAAGAATCGAAAAGAGAAATCTCTTTGTCTTCAAATAAGTAAGGAAGTAGGGTGAAAAATGCATCATCACTTCCGCCACGATTCAATCGGACATCTATAATTAAGTTTGGAAAAGAATCCAACTCGTTTTTGTATGAGTCGATTAATTGATTAATAGCTGCAGCATTTGTAAAGTCAGTTAAAGTAAGTAAGAGTGTATCTTCATTATATTTTTCTAATGAATAGGTAGGTGTGTATTTGCTTTGTTTATACTTTTGTAAAGTAATAGTTTGAGTCAATCCATTTTCATCTATAAGTGTACAATTTGATGATTTTAATAAAACGTATTCCCATTGTTCACGCTCATATGTATTCTCATTTACATACTTTTTATATTTTATTAATAGTTCAGGAACTTTCATGTTATCTAATGCAACGATAGTTTGTCCTTTTTTTACTCTATTTTCTTGTGAGTTGGATGTAATATATAGGTGATCTTCGTATCTTTTCACTTGAAAACCGACACTGTTAAGAGGTTGATCGTTAGAGAACATTTTGAAAAACATATGATTGTCTTTAAAGTCTAATAAGTAATCACGTACAATTTCAGTGAATTGTACTGGCGGTAAATCTCCTTGCTTCTCTAGTTTTTCAATTGTTTGTAAATATGTAGTAGGATCATCCCATTCTTTTTTATCAATACAACCGGAATAATCGTGATGAGTAATCGAAACAACTTCCTTGAAGATTTCTGTGTACAAAGCTTTTCCTCCTTATAGTTTAAATAGTTAAATAAAAGGATTCTTTGTTCTATACGTAAAATCCTTTATTTGGATGAGGATTTTAATACAAAAATAGAGGGAAGTATATCCTCCCTCTATTAAAATAGTTATTTAATTTTCTTAAATGTAAGCGGCTGAGTACTTAACGTAGCTGGTACATGTAACTGAAGGGATGGGAATTCACCATTCACATTCATTTCATAAGAGAATAATAAACTCATTTTCATTTGGAATAAGTCAACTTTTGCGGAGAAGACGTCGTAATGATGATGCCCTAATTGAATATCCATCTCCATAAATTGTACATATAACGAATTATCCCGTTTATATACTTGTAGTGTTCCATAAGCAGGATGTTCAAAAGTACCAGTGTAGTCATCTAATTGGTGAGAAGGTGTAGTCCCTTTTATTTGTTCAGGAAGAGATTCAGTTGCTTCTTTCATCATTTCCTTCATTTTTTCAGTATCTTCTACAGCTCGTTTATGCCAATCGATGCCTTCTAATTCAAGCAATTCGTCATAAATTTGATTAGCAAGATAAGTAGGCAGTAATGTGCCTCCAGCATTCGTTAAAATGACAAGGCCGATGTTTTCTGATGGTATGAATGAAACAAGCGCTGAAAATCCATCGATATTACCGCCATGATGAATCACTTTTTTGCCACGATAAGCGCTAATAAACCAACCAAGGCCGTAACTATTTAGTGGAGATTCAGGAAGTGATAAAACTGGTTGATCTGGAATTGAATTGTGTGGTGTATACATTTGTTGTAATAATTCAAGAGAAATTAATTCATGCTCTCCAAATTTCCCTTGTTTTAAGTGAAGAAGGACCCAATTGGCCATATCTTCAATTGTAGAATTAATACACCCAGCAGCGCCGACCGTATCGATGTTGCGGAATGGAACTTCTTTTATTTCACCGTCATTTTCGATGTAAGGTAAAGCATAATCATCTGTAGTTTGTGAATCTGTAACAGAGAAGTTTGTATGCTTCATATTTAAAGGTTCTAAAATATGTTCTGTAGCGTATTGCTCCCAGGTTTGATTTGTAATGTTTTCAACAATGTAGCTAATTGTCGCATACATTAAGTTGTTATATAAAAATGCAGTCCGGAACGGTGCATCAAGTGGTAAATGTTCTATTTTTTCAACGAGATCTTTTCGGGATAAGGAAGAACTGTACCAAAGAGCATCATGACGACTCACTCCAGTGCGATGAGATGCTAAATCTCGTCCTGTAATTTGTGAGCTAGCAAGTAGTTCAGATAAAGAGAAGTTAGGTATATAAGACTGAATAGGAGTATCCCAATTAAACTTTTTTTGCTGTGCTAACAAGCTTAATGAAAGCGTGCCAAAAGCTTTCGTTGAGGAACCGATTGCGAACCGAGTATTCGGTGTAACAGCCTCTTTTGTTTCTATATTACGATAGCCGAAACCTTCTGAAATAATAATTTCACCCTCTTTTATAACAGCTACAGCAGCACCAGGAACGTTTAAATCCTTCATCATTTTTTCAACCGTTGTTTGTAAAGAAGTCATAACAGGTGTTTCAATTTTAGACATACTTCTAACCTCCAAATATAAAATTTTCCCTACCGCACTATACTTTCGGTAATAGAAAATGAAAACCTTTTTAAATATGGAAAGTTAATAATTTTGTAAGGATGAATGAAATTATTATTTATTTAGAATTTTATTTTTATTATAATTAATCTAAATAAAAAAGAGATGGTGATGAAGTGTGCTGACAATAAAGAAATTGCTTTGTGATAATAAAAATAATCCGATAGGTATAGATTCAAAAGTTGTTAAAATTAGCTGGCAACTTGAGTCAAATAACAAAAATGTAAAACAACGTGCTTATCACTTACAAGTTGCAACTGATAAAGATTTCGAAACGATAGTATTTAACTCACAGAAAGTAGAAACAGATCAAAGCTTGCATATACCGATTGATTTATTTCCATATAGAGCTGAGACACGTTATTTTTACAGAGTAAAGGTGTGGGATAACTATGAAGAAGAAACACCTTGGTCAAACGTCGCATTTTGGGAAACTGGATTACAAGGATATGACAATTGGAGAGGAAACTGGATTGCTGCGAAAAAAGAGCGAACACAAGTTATGTCTTTTAATAAAAGTTTTTCTATTAAAAAAGTAGTTAAAAAAGCACGCTTATATATCACTAGTTTAGGACTATATGAGGCTTCTATTAATAGAGAGCGTGTTGGAGATTGTTACTTTACTCCTGGATGGACAAGTTATGATAAGAGAGTATTGTATCAAACGTATGATATAACGCATTTATTAAAGATTGGCCAAAATGATATTTCTACTCTGGTAGGTAACGGCTGGTATAAGGGGCCGATTACTATGCATCATGTACGTAATTATTACGGGGAAAGACGTGCGATAATTGCTCAATTACATATAACGTATGAAGATGGAACAGAAGAAGAAATTGTAACTGACGAAACATGGAAGGTAACTCCAAGCTCTATTTTATATTCGGAAATTTATGAAGGTGAGGTTTACGATGCTAGGTTAGAAGAAAGTGGTCAAGAGGTAGAGCACGTTGAAGTAATTGAGCATTCTAAACAAATAATTGTTGCACAAGAAAATGAATCAATTCGTAAAATGAAAATGATAAAACCGATTTCTATTTCAAAACTACCGGATCACGAATGGCTCATTGATATGGGGCAAAATATGGTAGGATGGGTGCGCTTTACAGTCCATCATGTTTATAGTGGCCAAAAGATAGAATTGAATCATGCTGAAATGTTAAATAAAGATGGTAGTTTGTATACTGGAAATCTCCGAAAAGCAAAACAAAAAATAGTGTATATAGCAAAAGGAGAGGCGGAGGAAAAATTTGATCCTCATTTTACATATCAAGGCTTCAGATATGTGAAAATAAGTGGATTAACGCAGCCACCTCAAATAGCAGATTTTGAAGGGATTGTATTACATACGGATATGGAAAAAGCGACCGAATTTGAAACGTCTAATCCATTAATCAATCAACTTCATCATAATGTGGAGTGGTCTCAAAGAGGGAACTTCTTTGATGTGCCAACAGATTGTCCGCAGCGAGACGATCGACTTGGATGGACAGGAGATGCACAAATGTTCATTGGGACGGCTACACAAATTATGAATGTTCAATCGTTCTTTAAAAAGTGGCTCCAAGATTTATCATTAGACCAAAATGTTAACGGAGCTGTGCCTTTAGTTATTCCAGATGCGTTTGGGAAAAGAGCGGATTTTGATTTAGATACTTCTGGCGGTTGGGGCGATGCAGCAATTATTTGTCCATGGGTTCACTATTTACATTACGGAGATGTATCGATTTTAAAAGAGCAATATGACAGTATGAAGAAGTATATAGATTACATACGTTCACAGGGTGAGAATGAGTATTTATGGGATACAGGCTATCATTTAGGGGATTGGCTTGCATTAGATACGAAACCCAATGTATATGAAGGTGGAACAGATAAGCATTTTATTGCAACGGCTTTTTATGCATATTCAACATCGCTTGTACAAAAAATCGCTGAGATTTTAGGTGAAAAAACAGATGCTAAGTTTTATAAAGAGTTACATGGAAATATTGTTCAAGCTTTTCAAAATGAATTCGTTACACCAAATGGTAGGTTAATTTCAAATACCCAAACAGCGCACATATTAGTACTTCTTTTTGAACTAGTGAATGATAATAGGAAGGAGAAAGTATTCAATCGCTTAATTGGGCTTTTAAAAGAAAATAAAAATCATTTAACTACTGGTTTTATAGGAACACCGTACTTAAATTTAATTTTAAGTAAGTTTCAACGTCATGACCTTGCTTGTAAGCTTCTATTTCATGAAGATTATCCATCCTGGTTATATCAAGTGAAAAAAGGGGCTACAACAATTTGGGAACATTGGGATGGCGTAAAAGAAGATGGAACACTTTGGAATGATAATATGAATTCTTATAATCATTACGCATATGGTTCTGTCGTTGAATGGATATATCGATATATTATTGGATTAGAAGTGGATGAAACAAAGCCTGCATATAAACATTTTTATGTAAGACCACATTTTGATTCGAATTTAGAATGGATTAAAGTGAAGCGGGAAACAACTTATGGAGAAATTAAGATTGAGTGGCGTGTAGAAAAAGAACAAGCATTTTTACACGTTTCCGTACCACCTAATGCGAATGCTACATTACGAATAGACGACACGAATTGGAAAGCAGAACATAACCTCGAAAAGGATTTTGGATCAGGCGATTATAAATTTACATTTTGTAAAATATATTGAAATAGAATTCTGTTTATATAGAAATATTTTTTATTCATTAGGATTATTAAATTCACTGTTTTTCATGTTATGATAAATTTCATATAAGATTGAAAGAAGGTTTTTCTACATATGAAACATGCTGAAAATGAATACTTAAATTTATGCCGCCATGTAATGGAACATGGTACGAAGAAAGAAGATCGTACAGGGACAGGAACTGTATCTGTATTTGGATATCAAATGCGTTTTGATCTGAGTAAAGGATTTCCTTTATTAACGACAAAAAGAGTACCATTTCGCCTTGTAGCAAGTGAATTACTTTGGTTTATGAAAGGTGATACAAATATTCGCTATTTATTGCAGCATAATAATAACATTTGGAATGAATGGGCGTTTAAGAGCTGGGTAGAAAGTGATGAGTATACTGGTCCTGACATGACTGATTTTGGTCTTCGCTCACAACAAGATGAAGAATTTAAAGTACAGTACGATGAGCAAATGGAATTGTTTAAAAAGAACGTTTTAGAAGATGATGATTTCTCAAATAAATATGGTTATTTAGGAGACGTATACGGAAAGCAATGGCGTGCTTGGAAAACGACAGCTGGTGAGACACTTGATCAATTAAAAGATGTAATTGAAATGATTAAAAAAACACCAGACTCACGCCGCTTAATCGTCTCTGCTTGGAATCCTGAAGACGTACCGAGTATGGCATTACCGCCTTGTCATACGTTATTCCAATTTTATGTAGCGGATGGGAAACTTTCTTGTCAGCTATATCAAAGAAGTGGTGACATATTCCTTGGAATTCCATTTAACATTGCAAGCTATTCACTGCTAACACATTTAATTGCACATGAATGTGGTCTTGAAGTAGGAGAATTCGTTCATACAATTGGTGATGCACATATTTATACAAACCATTTTGAACAAGTAGAAAAGCAATTGGCACGTGAACCACGTCCATTCCCGAAACTTACATTAAATCCAGATGTGAAATCTGTGTTCGATTTTGAAATGGAAGATTTAACGATTGAAGGATATGATCCACATCCAGCAATTAAAGCACCGGTTGCAGTATAATTGTAGAGGAGATGAAAAGATGATTGTTTCATTTATGGTTGCAATGGACGAAAATAGAGTAATTGGTAAAGATAATAACTTACCTTGGCGTTTACCGAGTGAATTACAATACGTGAAGAAAACGACGATGGGTCACCCGCTTATTATGGGAAGAAAAAACTATGAAGCGATTGGTAGACCGCTTCCTGGAAGACGTAATATCATTGTAACTCGCAATGAAGGGTACCACGTTGAAGGATGTGAAGTTGTTCATTCTGTAGAAGAAGTATTCGAACTATGTAAAAATGAAGAAGAGATTTTTATTTTTGGTGGAGCGCAAATTTACGATCTCTTTTTACCTTATGTAGACAAGTTATATATAACAAAAATCCATCATGCATTTGAAGGAGATACATTCTTCCCAGAAGTGGATATGACAAATTGGAAAGAGACTTTTGTAGAAAAAGGCTTAACGGATGAAAAAAATCCGTATACGTATTATTACCACATATATGAGAAACAACAATAATAAAAAGATTGATGTGAGAATTCGCATCAATCTTTTTATTTGTATTCAATAATATAAGTTTATAGATGAGATTTGATAGTGCTATAATGGTAGGTAGCATGTGAAAAATGCTAAAATTTTCAAAAGTACTAATATAGAAAGAGGAGGAGAATCGATTGAGAAAGATATGGGGGATTCTTTTTCTTTGCTTAACATTCATGTTAGTCGGATGCGGTAAAGAAGAAAAACCACAAGAAGCGTTTGATACATATGTAAAAGCATGGAATAAACAAAAATTTGCAGATATGTATGATCAACTATCAAAAAATGCAAAAAAAGATATTTCAAAGCAAGAGTTTACTGAGAAATATGAAAAAATTTATTCTGGTATCGAAGTGAAAGACTTAAAGGTAGAAACAGGGGAAGTAAAAGAAGATAAAAAAGATGAAGGCCCTGTTCCATTTAAAGTAAGTATGGATACAGTTGGTGGTAAAATCACATTTGGTAATGAAGCAAAAATGGTGAAAGAAAAAGATGGAGATAAGGAATCTTGGAAAATAGATTGGACTCCTGACTTTATATTCCCAGGTATGACGAAAGATAGTAAAGTGCGTATGCAAACGACGCAACCAAAACGTGGAGAAATATATGACCGTAACGGTAAATATCTTGCGGTAAATGGTAAAGCTTCTGAAATTGGATTGATTCCTGAAAAGTTAGGCGATACTGCTCCCCAAACGAAAGAGACAGTAGCAAAGTTATTAAATATGTCTGTAGAAGAAATTGATCAAAAATTAGCTGCTAAATGGGTAAAACCAGGATATCTCGTACCAATTGGAATTTTACCTGATGGCGCAACGCAAAATACGTACATTGATTTACCAGGTGTTGCAACAAAACCTGTAAATGTTCGTTCATATCCATTAGGAGAAGCGGCAGCACATCTTACTGGTTATATTGGAAAAGTGAATGCTGAAGATTTAAAAACGCTTCAAAAGAAAGGCTATCAAGCTGATGATCCAGTCGGTAAAGCTGGTTTAGAGCAAGTATTAGAGGAAAAGCTACGCGGTAAAAAAGGTGGCCGTGTCTTTGTAGAAGATGCACAAGGAAAAGAAATTAAAAACTTAGCAAAAACAGATGCTGTGGATGGAGAAAACGTAACTTTAACTATTGATAGCGCTGTTCAAGATAAAATTTATAATGAAATGAAGGGCGAAGCTGGTTCAAGCGCAGCAATCAATCCAAAGACTGGAGAAACAATGGCACTTGTGAGCACTCCAGCATATAACCCAAATACCCTCACAAGAGGGGCATCAAAAGCGCAACGTGATGCGGTAAATAATGATCCGAAAAAGCCAATGACGAATCGATTTACACAATTATCAGTACCAGGTTCTGTATTTAAACCTATTACAGCTGCAATTGGTCTTGAAACGAAAACGATTGATCCAAAAGAAGAGTTGAAAATTGAAGGATTAAAATGGACAAAAGATTCTTCTTGGGGCAATTATTATGTAACGCGCGTGAAAGATGCAAATCCGATTGATTTTGATAAGGCGATGAAATACTCGGATAATATTTACTTCGCACAAGAAGCTTTGAAAATCGGAAAAGACAAGTTTATGAGTGAAGCAAAAAAATTCGGATTCGATGAGAAACTACCAATTGAATATGGATTCCCTGCTTCTAAAATTGCAAATGACGGCATTAAAAATGATATTCAAATGGCAGATACAGGATATGGACAAGGACAAGTATTAATGACTCCTCTTCATTTAGCTTTAACGTATGCGCCAATTGTAAATGATGGTACGATTCCATCACCGTATATTATTAAAACAGATAAACAACCAAAAGCTTGGAAAGAAAATGTAATTTCTAAAGGAAATCAGGATATATTAAAAACTGCTATGACGAAAGTAATTAATGATCCGGATGGTACAGGGAAAATTGCTAAAATTGATGGAATGACTCTTGCTGGAAAAACAGGTACAGCGGAATTAAAAGTATCTAAAGAGGCCGAAGGAAAAGAACTAGGCTGGTTCGCTGCATTTGATTTAAATTCACCAGACATGGTCATTACAATGATGATTGAAGATGTAAAAGGTCGAGGCGGAAGTAACATTCCAGCTGAAAAAGTGAAACATGTTTTTCAAAAATAATATGTAATAAAAGGCTGTGTCTATAATTTATAGACACAGCCTTTTTGTATGGGGATTCTTAATATCTATATACTAAATTTTAAAGAAACAAAATAAATCATTAACTTACGAAAAAAAAGTAGCTATTTTTTATTGACATAACATATAGCTTTTTGTATTATACTTACATAAGGTAAGTTATTTACTTTCGAAATATAAATCTCAAATTAAAGATAATATGAAAAAAGGGAGAGAATACAATGACAAAAGTACTATTTATCACAGCAAATCCAAATTCAGCAGAAGGTTCTTTCGGAATGGCAGTAGGGGAATCTTTCATCGAGGCTTATAAAAACGAGCACCCACAAGACGAAGTTGTAACAATTGATTTATTCAATACTACTGTACCAGCAATCGATGCAGATGTATTTGCTGCTTGGGGTAAATTTGCAGCAGGTGAAGGCTTTGAAACTTTAACTGAAGTTCAACAACAAAAAGTAGCAGCAATGAACACAAACTTAGAAACATTTATGAATGCAGATCGTTATGTATTCGTAACTCCAATGTGGAACTTTAGCTACCCACCAGTAGTAAAAGCATACTTAGATAACTTAGCAATCGCAGGTAAAACATTCAAATATACTGAAAACGGTCCAGTTGGCTTATTAGAAGGCAAAAAAGCACTTCACATTCAAGCTACAGGTGGCGTGTATTCTGAAGGAGCATACGCAGCTGTAGACTTCGGTCGCAATCACTTAAAAACAGTATTAGGATTTATCGGTGTAAATGATACTGAATATATTGCAGTTGAAGGTATGAATGCAAACCCTGAAAAAGCACCAGAAATTAAAGAAGCAGCAATTGCTAATGCTCGTGAATTAGCAAAACGTTTCTAATTATAGAATGTTTAAAAAGTCCAAACACTTGCTGTTTGGACTTTTTTTCTTCTTTTTCCTTCGTTTGTCTAGTATAATGAAGGTCGGAATGATAATAGGTGGGGGTTCTGTATGATTCAAACGTTTTTTAAAATCTTTTATTTAATTTTAATCGTAATTGCGATTACACCGAGAATGTGGCGTCTTAAAAGACAAGTAAATACGATGGCGCCAAAAGAAAAAGATAATGCTGTGTACAAAACGACAAATTGGTTTGGTAAGAAAATGGTACGTGTAGCTGGGGGGACAATAGAAGTTAAAGGACTTGAAAATGTTCCGAAAGACAAGCCGGTACTAGTTGTAAGTAATCATCAAAGTAATATGGATATCCCTGTTTTACTAGGTTACTTAAATAAACCAATTGGATTCGTATCAAAAGCAGAGATTAAAAAGTTCCCGGTTGTACCAACTTGGATGGAACTTATGAATTGTGTATTTATGGATCGTAGCGATCGTCGTCAATCTCTTAAAGCAATTAAAGATGGAATCGAGCTATTAAAGAATGGACATTCTATCGTGATTTTCCCAGAAGGGACAAGAAGTAAGGGTGGCGAAATTGGAGAGTTTAAGGCTGGGAGTTTTCACCTTGCAGTAAAATCTGGTGTAGCAATTTTACCTGTAACGTTAGATGGTACATATAAGATGTTTGAAGCGAATGGAAATCGTATGAAGCCAGCTCATGCAACAGTAACAATTTCTAAGCCGATTACACCTGAAGATTATGCAAATATGGATATTAAAGAATTAACGAAGCATACACAGGATGTTATCGCATCACAATTACATAAGTAATAAAAAAGGTTTCAGCTTATACAGTAAGCTGAAACCTTTTTTTATTATGCTGTAGGTAATACATAAAAAAGTACACAGAAGAACATCATTGCACTACCGCCTAAAACGAAAAGATGCCAAATAGCATGATTGAAAGGTAGCTTTTCCCAGAGAAAGAAGATTGCCCCGACAGAATATAAAATTCCACCTGCTAAAAGTAGTGAAAAACCATGTCCAGTTAGATTTTCATAAAGTGGTTTAATGGCAACGATTATGAGCCAACCCATAATGATGTAACATAAAGTTGATGCCTTTATAAAGCGACGTACAAAGAAGATTTTGAAGACGATACCTCCGATTGCAAGTGTCCATATAATAGCAAGTAACGTCCATCCTAATGGGCCACGAAGTGTAATAAGTAGAAAAGGAGTATACGTGCCAGCAATCAATAAGTAAATGGCTGAATGATCTAAAATAGTAAATATTTTTTCTACTTTAGGATGATGAATGCTATGTAACAATGTTGAAAACAAGTACAGTAAGAACATGCTTACACCATAAACCGTAAATGCAACTACAGCAGATGCGGTACCGTGCTTAGAGGCATGAATAATCAATATAATTAAGGCAGGGATGCTTAAAATGGCACCGATACCATGTGTAATTGCGTTTGCAATTTCTTCTTTTACAAATTGTGTCATTCGTGTCATTTTTTCAGTCATAATGCCAATCCTTTCTACTATCATAAAGTGAAATTTTAATCAGTGGGGGGTCATCACCCATTGCTTATTAGCCCTCACCAATCGGGCTTTAACGGACAGTTGATCCCCACCTAACTTCTTTGCTTGCACTGAATTTTGAGGTGGTGGTTCTTACTGCCCGTTAAAGCGGGATAAAATAATATGTCGTTTCCCTTACCATATCATACACAAGGGCAATAGAAAATGAAATTTGTATAATTGATTATATTTTTGAATTTTTTTGACAAAAGGCAATGGTTTTGTTGACGTTTTCAAACTTTTTTGACAAAATAAAATTATGCAATAGTAGGACAAGGAAACTACTAATAAAGGGGATGGGGAAATGTTTTCAAATATTGGCTTTCCAGGGTTAATTTTAATTTTAGTAGCCGTACTCATTTTATTTGGACCTAAAAAATTGCCGGAAATCGGGAAGGCTTTAGGGGAAACGTTAAAAGAGTTTAAAAAATCAACGAAAGAATTGACAGATGACGCATTTCAAGAGAAGGAAAAGAAAGAAAAAATGTAATGTATTTTTCTTGTAATGGATAAATAAAGTGTGGTGAACGAGATGGAAGATCGGGAAATGAGCGTAGTAGAACATATTGTTGAGCTTCGAAAAAGAGTAATATATACGGTGTTATCCTTTGTACTATTTTTAATTATTGGATTTACTTTTACAAAGGATATTTATTTTTGGCTTGTAAAAGATTTACCAATGAAATTAACTGTTCTCGGTCCAAGTGACGTATTGTGGATTTTTTTCTCGATTGCTACAGTATTTGCTATCGTTTGTACAATTCCTTTTGCTGCTATACAAATTTGGTTATTTGTAAAACCGGGTTTACATCCAAATGAACAAAAGATGACAATAATGTATATACCGGTATTGTCAATATTATTTATCGCAGGTTTATGTTTTGGATATTTTATTGTAATGCCGTTTCTATTTCACTTTTTAACTACGATAGGTAATGAAATGTTTAATACGATGTTTACGACAGAAAAGTATTTTCATTTTGTACTTAATTTAACAGTTCCATTTGCTGTGATTTTTGAATTACCTGTCGTTGTAATGTTTTTAACGAGTATTGGAATACTTACAGCGGAATTTCTAATAAAAATTAGAAGGTATGCTTACGTAGCTTTGATTATCATTGCATCTTGCATATCACCGCCGGATTTTTTATCGCATAGTTTAGTTGCGGTACCGCTTATTTGTATTTATGAAGTAAGTATCGCGTTATCAAAGGTTGTTAGTAAACGAAAAAAGAAAAGAGAAGAAATGCAGTCGAAAAGTGCCTCGTTATAAAGGCACTTTTTTATTTATTTGTTATACTATAGCTATAAACGTATACAATATATAGAAGAAAAAAATTATAGAATCTCCAAAATTTAGACAAACTTTGCGCTTTTAGAAGTTTATACTGAATGTATTAAACAATTGATGGATAATGAGATTCCCGTCTCAGGGCTCAGGGATATTTAAGGCGGGAAGGTGGATTAGGTGGAGATGAATAGAATATAAATCTTCTAACCATAAGGACTATAGAAATCATATAAGTCTGCTTTTACTCCACTTTAAACAACGTATTACAGCGCAAAGTAGAGGGAATTCAAAAATCCAATGAAAAAGAGGATTGATATTGTGATTACGAAAAGTTTTTATTTCACTCATTCAACAGGGGATTGTATAAAAATATTCGAAATCCCTGTCCTACAGGCACAGCATCCATTATCGTTTCTAATTCAGTCTCGTCTTCAATTATTTATCGCAAAAATTCAGAAACAAAAGCATCCAAGATTTTCATATTCTTTCCGTGAATATTTACAAAATTGTTTGAAGTGGAATGATTATTTAAATGTATATAAAACAAATACTCTTGAAAAAAATGCATGATATAGAGTAGAGACAGGGTTAAGAGCTCTGTCTTTTTCATTTTAGATATAAAAATATAATTAATTTGATGAAATTTCGTTCCAAATTGTTGAAAGCAATGGGAATACTAGTATAATAACAAGGAGAGCGTATTGGAAAGGGAAGAATATAATATGCAAAAAATTAAAATTGTAACAGATTCAACGGCAGATTTATCACAAGAGGTAATTGAGAAGTATGACATTCATGTTTTACCATTATCAATCTCTGTAAATGGACAAACATATTTAGATCGCGTTGATCTACAACCAGATGAATTTATTGAAGAAATGCTTAAATCAGAGGAACTACCAAAAACATCGCAACCAGCAATGGGTACATTTGTAGAAATGTATGACAAGTTAGGTGAAGATGGAAGTGAAGTACTTTCCATTCATATGACAAGTGGAATGAGTGGTACTGTAGCAACTGCAAATAGTGCTGCATCAATGACCGATACAAAAGTAACAGTTGTTGATTCTCAATTTATTACACATGCTTTAGCATATCAAGTAATTGAAGCTTCAAAAATGGCAAATGAAGGACGCTCACTAGAAGAAATTTTAAAACGTGTAGAAGAAGTGAGAAAGAATACTCGTTTATATGTAGTAGTAGATACATTAGAAAACTTAGTGAAGGGTGGACGTATCGGTAAAGGAAAAGCGTTTATCGGTTCGCTACTTAATATAAAGCCAATTGCTAGCTTAGAAGATGGTGTTTATAACCCAGTAACGAAAGTGCGCAGTCAAGGCCAAATTGTAAAAACATTAACTAAGTTATTTGAGGAAGATACGGCTGGAAAAGTTGTAAAAGCTGTTGCGATTCCGCATGCGAAAGCAATTCCTTTAGCTGAAAGTGTAAAAACAGCGGTTGAAAAAGTGAGTGGATTTGCTCATTCAGAAATTTTTTATACAACACCTATTATTAGTACTCATACAGGTCCGGGTGCAATCGGATTTATGTATTTAGCAGAGTAATAAAAAAGCTACTTGAAAATATATTTCAAGTAGCTTTTTTATCCCGCATCAACGGACAGTAAGACTCCCTACATAAAGAAAAGAAGTTAGGTGTGAGATCAACTGTCCGTAAATGCCCGATTGGTGAAGGCTAATAATCAGCCGGGGATGAACACCCCCCCACTGATTAAAGTTTCACTTTATGTGAATAGAAAGTAAGAAATAAGTAGGGCTATACAAGCACTACCGCTAATGATATAGCGAGTCTGTAAATATTCATTCATAGAAAACACCCTTTATCCCGCTATTTGCGAGCAGTAACACTCCGGAGGTTAGGTGGGAGCCTTACTGCCTGTAAATGCCCGATTGGTGAAGGCTAATGATCAGTGCGGGCTGAAGAAACCCACTGATTAAAGTTTCACTTTATGATTTTCTATAGTATATGTTGGATATAGAAAATAAGTAGTGGCGTTACACTTGTAAAGTTTCAATTATTTCATTTACTTGCTTATCGTTTGTTGTGCTATTATAAGTAAAAGTTTGGCCTAAAAAGAGTACATGTAGTTGTTCCCACGGTAGCATACGTAAATTCCAATTATTTCGAAGGCGCGTTACTGCCTCGCGAGGTGTTTCATCGGCGAGTGCAAAAGCACCATAATGCATCGGTATAAAATGTGTAGCGTTTAAATCTAAATAAGCCTGCACTGCTTCTTCTGGTGAAACATGAGACACTTTCATAAACCATTCTGGTTCATAAGCGCCAATTGGCATAAGAGCAATATCAATTAAAAAGCGTTTACCAATTTCTTTGAAACCTTGGAAATAGCCACTGTCGCCACAAAAATATATGGTTTCCAAAGTCGTTTCATTATCAATAACCCATCCGCCCCAGTGAGACGTATTCATATCAAATAAGGATCTTCTCGTCCAGTGCTGAGCAGGTACGAAATGAAAAGAAACGTCGTTAATTGTCGTACTTTCCCACCATTTATACTCTTCTACATGTGTAATTTTCTTACGCGTAAATAATTTTTTTAACCCAATAGGTACAAGATATAGAACATCATCATTCAATTGACGAAGAGTTGAAAAATCTAAATGATCATAATGACCATGCGAAATAAGGACAATATCAATTTTAGGTAGTTCTTCTATAGAAAGTCCAGGTTCTGTAAGTCGTGGAACTAGCTTTAATTTATTAGCCCATACTGGATCCGTTAATATATTCAGCCCATTCGTTTGGATAAGAAAAGTGGAATGCCCAATCCATGTGACAGTCGTTTTTTCAACATTACTTTGTAAAAATGAACTTTGTTTAACAGGTGATTGTTCTACTAGGAAAGAAAAGTCTTTTTTGTTTTGCTTTCGTTCTTTACGCCATCGTAAGAAAGAACGAATTGATTTTTTTGTACTAACATTATCCATATTTTCATAGCGCTTTGCCATGAACATCACCTCATTTAAAATCGTTGTATTTGTATTGTACCGAAATGTTGTTAAGGAATACAGTGTATAACATGGATTAATGTTTAAGTAATTGTTAAAAAATAGGGGGAGTTATTTACAAAATTAACAATGAAATTAGTTTCACAAATACTATTTAGTGAAATAATAGTGGAAAAATATTTTTTGTCTAGTAATTGGCTTGAAATAAAGAAGTAACATACGTAAATTCGTACGATTTCGTGAACAAATGCAGTAAACAATTTTCTCGTAGTGTTAACTTTTGTTATGATGAACATAACCTATTTAAATTTAGGATAGAGAAAAGAGGTTTATAAATGAAGCGTTATCAAAAAATAATTGGTCTTATGGTTGTATTTTGTCTCTTTGTACTTGCAGGATGTAGTGGATCAGGTTCAAAGCTTCGTAAACCATTAAATTGGGATTTAGAAACTTTCCAATTCACAAATCAAGATGGAAAACAATTTGGTACAAAAGATTTAAAAGGGAAAGTATGGGTTGCAGATTTTATGTTTACAAATTGTCAAACAGTTTGTCCACCAATGACTGCAAACATGGCGAAATTACAAAAGATGGCAAAGGAAGAAAAATTAGACATTCAGTTTGTTTCGTTTAGTGTAGATCCAGACCTTGATAAGCCAGAAAACCTGAAAGCGTTTATTCAAAAATTCACACAAGATACTAGTAACTGGAATTTATTGACGGGTTATTCGTTAGAAGATATTACGAAGTTTGCAAAAGATAATTTCCAATCGCTTGTAGATAAGCCAGAGAACGGTCAAGTAATGCATGGTACATCATTTTATTTAATCGATCAAAATGGGAAAGTAATGAAAAAGTATAGTGGTATTAGTAATACGCCATACGAAGACATTATACGTGATATGAAGCGATTAGTAGATTAAAAATAAGGGTGCATAGCACCCTTATTTTTTTTGCATTAGTCTATAGATAAAATGTCATGTTGCTGAGGAAGTTTCGGTGCCCGAATTTCTAATACACCGTTTTGATAGGAAGCTTTCGCTGCTTTTTTATTAATTGAATAGGGTAATTTAATTAATCTTGATGCTTCTGAAACGGAACGTTCTCGGCGATAATAGTTATGGGATGTTTGTTCTTCTGCCTCTTCAAGTAACTCTTCTTTTACAGAGACTTTTAAGTATTCACTTTGTATTTCAATTTGAATTTGTTCTTTTTGTATACCTGGTAGTTCAGCTGTAACAACGAGTTCTTCTCCAACTTCATATAAATCTACAGGGAATGTTAATAAACGGTTTCCCTTTTGGAAAAAATGATTTAAATCAGCGATTACACTGCGAAGAGGTGTTTGCTCGAAGAAATCATCAATTTGCTTTAAATAATTTCGAACTGGTGGGCGAGAAGAATCTTTTTTTTCTTCACTCATGATATTCCCTCCTAGAAATCAATTTGCAATATCATATGACAAAAGCGGAGAAAGGTGAGTGCCTAGTTTTCATGTTTTCATAAAAAAATGTTAAAAATGTGAAATGGAGTGATTTTTTTATAGTTTTTGGTCGCCATATTCAGTTGATTATGCTAGTATAAATAGGGTTGATATAGTAGTATAGAAACAGAATGAAAACCGAAAGAGGGTAAGAAGTATGTGTGGTTTTGTAGGATGTTTATGTGAAAACCCTAGAGAGTTTTCAGAAACAGAAAAACATCAATTTGAAAATATGAACACGATGATTTTCCACCGCGGTCCAGATGACGAAGGATATTTTCGTGATGAACATGTACAATTTGGCTTCCGCCGTTTAAGTATCATTGACTTAGAGGCAGGACATCAGCCACTAACTTATGAAAATGATCGATATGTAATTATTTTTAATGGTGAAATTTACAATTATGTAGAATTACGTGAAATGTTACTTGAAAAAGGTGCAACGTTTGCAACGCAATCTGATACAGAAGTTATCATTGCATTGTATGCACATATGAAAGAAAAATGTGTAGATTACCTTCGTGGTATGTTTGCATTTATGATTTGGGATCGTGAAGAGAAGAAACTTTTCGGTGCACGTGACCACTTCGGTATTAAACCTTTATACATCGCACAACAAGGTGATACTACATTCTTCGCATCTGAGAAGAAAAGTATTATGCATGTGATGGAAGATAAAGGCGTTAATCCAACGTCACTACAACATTACTTTACGTACCAATATGGTCCAGAGCCAGAAACATTAACAATTGATGTTAATAAAATCGAGCCTGGTCATTATTTCGTAAAAGAAGTTGGTAAAGAGATGGAAATCCATCGCTACTGGAAACCTTATTTCAATGCTTCAAGCGCAACGAAAGAGGAGCATATCCAAGCAATTCGTGATGTGTTATATGATTCAGTAAAAGTGCATATGCGCAGTGATGTACCAGTAGGTTCATTCTTATCTGGTGGTATCGATTCATCTATTATCGCTTCTATCGCAAGAGAAATGAATCCAAATCTTTTAACATTCTCTATTGGTTTTGAACAACGTGGCTTCAGTGAAGTTGATGTTGCCAAAGAAACTGCTGAGAAATTAGGCGTTAAAAACCATAACGTATTCATTTCAGCGAAAGAGTTTATGGATGAGTTCCCAAAAATCATTTGGCATATGGATGATCCTTTAGCAGATCCAGCAGCTGTACCATTGTACTTCGTTGCAAAAGAAGCACGTAAGCATGTAACAGTTGTCCTTTCAGGTGAAGGTGCAGACGAGCTATTTGGTGGTTATAACATTTATCGTGAGCCAAACTCACTAAAAATGTTCTCTTACATTCCTAGCCCAGGCAAGAGCGTTCTAAAAGCATTAAGTGGTGCTCTTAAAGAAGGCTTTAAAGGCAAGAGCTTCCTAGAGCGTGGATGTACGCCAATTGAAGAGCGTTACTATGGAAACGCGAAAATCTTCCGTGAAGAAGAGAAAGTTGAATTAATGAAGTATTACAATGAAAGTGTTAACTATATGGATATCACGAAACCATTGTATAACGAAATTAAAGATTATGATGATGTAAGCAAAATGCAGTACATTGACATGTTCACATGGTTACGCGGTGACATTTTATTAAAAGCTGATAAGATGACAATGGCAAACTCATTAGAACTTCGTGTACCGTTCTTAGATAAAGAAGTATTCGATGTTGCATCTAAAATTCCAACTGAATTTAAGATTGCTAACGGAACTACGAAAGCTATTTTACGTGAAGCAGCACGCGGAATCGTTCCAGATCACGTATTAGATCGTAAAAAGCTTGGATTCCCAGTACCAATTCGTCACTGGTTAAAAGACGAAATGCATGATTGGGCTATAAATATTATAAACGAGAGTAAAACAGAGCATTTAATCGACAAACAGTACGTATTAAACTTACTGGAAGCACATTGTGCAGATAAAGGCGATTATAGCCGTAAAATTTGGACTGTACTTGCGTTTATGGTATGGCATCAAATTTATGTTGAGCATAAATACGATACGAATAAGTTCCATGAAGAAACAAAACGTGCGTATAGCTTAGTTTAATTAGAAAAACCTTAAGATCGCATACGGTCTTAAGGTTTTTTTCATAAATAGGAAGTATTATTGATACAATAATAGTAAAAGGATGGACAACATATGATTACGTTTGAGAAAGTTACTGTAGAAAATGAAAGCGTTGTTAAAGAAATGTTTAGATCGCATAGTTTAGGTGAGAAAAAGGTACAGTATTGCGTGAAAGTTGATGATACATATATTGGTGTAATAGATTATAGTGTTCAAGAGGAACGAGCTGTATTATCACAGCTAATTATTCATTTTGATTATCAAGGTTACGGTTATGGTACAAATACGTATTTTACATTTGAAGAAATGATGAAACAAAGAAATGTGAAAGAGATAAAAGTACTACAAGAGGAATTAACAGAAAAATCCAAGTCTTTCATAGAGAGTTTTGGTTTTACTTCAGAAGATGGAGCCTATGTGAAGAAAATATAACGATGATTATTTATGCGATACAATAAATATAAGGCAGGTGGATGTATGATGATGACTTCTGGACTTGTATTAATTGGAGGGTGCTTTATAGTAGCAGAACTATGCCATATAATCATTCGGAAAAGAATGATTAAGAAAAGAAAGCCGTATGAATTACAATACGTCCCTGTGTTTTTCATTATGTTTTGTATGCTTTTTACACTACAAAATCTAATGAACTTTCCACCACTTGTGAATATTTTTTTAAAGTTCGGTTTGCTTTATAGCGGTGTTGGAATAGCTCTTTTATTTATTTTATTTTGCATACGTTATATTCACTATCAATCCTATATATTTATTTTAAATTGGTTAAAGCAAGATGATAGAAACCGCCTTACATAAGGTGGTTTTTTATTTGAGCTTTTAACGGCTAGTGAGACTTGGCAAAAATGATCTTTCTTATGTTGAATGTTATTCATTATTTTCATACTCTTGAACTATTCATACAATCTATATAAAAGACAAACGTTTGAATAGCGGAGTGAATCTAAATAGCATATATTAAAAAAGTTTTCTGATATACATTGACAATGTATGAAACATACATTAACCTTTAATTGTTAATGATAATCGATTTCATCTAGGGAGGACATATGATACATACTAAAAAACTAATTATGTTCTGCATTATGGTACTCATGGTTGTAATTGCAGGATGTAGTAAAGATGAGAAAAAAGAAAATGATACATCAGCAAAGGCAAAAGATTCATATACTGTAAAGCATGCTATGGGCGAAACGACAGTAAATGGTACACCTAAAAAAGTTGTTGTTTTAACAAATGAAGGTGCAGAGGCTCTTCTAGCTGTGGGCATAACACCAGTGGGGACTACGAAACCACGTGCGGGTGATGAATGGTATCCTCATGTAGCGAAAGAGTTAAAAGATACGAAAGTTGTAGGAACTGAGCGCGATATTAACTTAGAGGCTGTAATGAAGCTTAAGCCAGATTTAATCATAGGTAATAAAATGCGTCACGAAAAAATATATGAACAGTTAAAAGAAATCGCACCAACTGTTTATGCAGAAACATTACGCGGTGATTGGAAAGAAAACTTTACGCTTTATACAAAAGCTGTAAATAAAGAAAAAGAAGGGAAAAAAGCCCTTGATGATTATAAAAAACGTATTGAAGGAATGAAAGAGAAGTTAGGCGATAAACTGAATTCTAAAGTCTCTATTATTCGCTTCGTACCAGGTGATGTTCGTATTTATCAAAAGAATTCATTCTCAGGTGCTGTATTAAATGATATTGGGTTTAAACGACCACCATTACAAGATAAAGATGATTTTGCGATAAAAGGAATCACAAAAGAGCAAATTCCAAATATGGACGGGGATTACTTATTCTATTTCACATCTGATAAAGATGCAGATAAAAATAATGAAGGTAATACGTTGGCGAAAGAATGGACAGAAGATCCACTCTTTAAGCAACTACAGGCTTCTAAAAATAATAAAGTATTCCAAGTAGATGAAGTGATTTGGAATACAGCAGGCGGTATTGTAGCTGCAAATCTAATGTTGGATGATATTGAAAAATATTTCCTTAAATAAATGAAAAAACACATCACTTTTACGAAGGGATGTGTTTTTTTGTTTGTTTAAATACAGAAAATTCCTTCTTTTCAGATGACATAAGTTGTACAATAAAATCAATCATGTGATAAAGGAGTGGGGAAGAATGAAAGCTACTCATAAAGATTGGATTTTGTTTAATGGGAGAATTATAAATACGAAGGAAGAACAGCCGATGGTCGCATTAGAAGAGCGAGGTTTCCAATTTGGTGATGGTATATATGAGGTATTTAGACTATATGATGGTAAGCCTCATTTATTAGATTTACATTTGGAACGATTTTTTAATTCTATGGCAGAAATAAAACTAATTCCACCTTTTACGAAGGAAGAATTAGTGGAAGAGCTACATCAAATGATAGAAAAGAATCAATTTCAAGAAGATGGGAATGTATATTTGCAAATATCAAGAGGCGCACAACCGCGTAATCATGTATATGAGGCGGATTTACAGCCGACATATTTTGCAAATCTTGTTTCATTTCCAAGACCAATTGCTTTAATGGAGGCTGGGATTAAAGTAACAGTAGAAGAGGACATCAGGTGGAAGTTTTGCCATATAAAATCATTAAATCTATTACCTAATATCATGATTAAAAATAAAATAAATGAACAAGGGTATCAAGAAGCAATATTAGTACGAGATGGCATTGTGACTGAAGGGTGTCATTCGAATTTCTTTATGGTGAAAAATAATAAATTGATTACACATCCGGCTGACAAATTCATTCTACACGGTATTACGCGCCACTATGTTATGACATTAGCGAAAGAGTTACATATCGAAGTAGCGGAACGAGAGTTTTCACTACAAGAAGTATATGAGGCTGATGAGTGCTTCTTTACAGCGACGCCACTTGAAATATTCCCAGTCGTTCAAATTGGTGATGAACAGTTTGGAGCTGGTGAAAGAGGACCAATTACAAAAAAACTACAAGTTGCATATGAAGAGAGTATTCGTTTGTTTAAAGTGACAAATTAATCATGAATAAAAAAGCTGGTATTCTTCCGGCTTTTTTTCATGATATAATTCAACCGTAGAGCAAGATTTGAAAACGCTGTAAAAAGGGGATTTAATATATGAATTATGAAGATTTTAAAGAAGTAATTCACGGAAGAAGAAGTGTTAGAAAGTTTACAGATCAAGAAGTATCTACTCATGATATAAAAGAAATAATTGATTGTGCTCGTTATGCACCGAGCGATACGAATTCACAAACGTGGGAATTCTTGGTCATTATGAATCGAGAGAAAATTAAAGAAATTGAACAAATGACATGGGATGCATTACATAAACTTGCGACAAAAGCAGCGGAAAATGGAGAAGAGAAAGCAGGGAAATTACTTACACGTTCTTTCGGACCATATGCGACAGCTTTCTCTGAGGCACCAGTATTAATCGTATGTTTGGCAACACCATATGAATCAAAGTTTCGTGAAAAGATATTTGATCCAATTGCTTTTGTTCCAGATTCAGTTTGGGAAGAAGAAGGAATTAAGAGTAGCTGTTTAGCGGCACAAAACTTAATGTTAGCTGCACATGCAAAGGGACTTGGTACTTGTCCAATGACAGGGCCAGTATTGCTAGCTCAAGATGAACTGCGCCAATATTTACAAATTGAGCCTGAAAAACAAATAAATATGGTTATTTCACTCGGATTTCCGAAAGATAAACCAAAGAAGCTTCCAAGAAAAGAAGTAGAGGAAATTACAACATTTGTTTTTTAAAGTGCTATATAGAAAAGACATTGAACAGATCAATGTCTTTTTATTTTGAAGCGGGTATTATATCGATGTGTTGGGCTAAAATGATAAATAAGAAGGAATTACTATTTATTTCATAAAAAAAATTAATGTTCTATTAAGGAAAGTATGATACATTAATCGTGAGCGAGATTCTATATGTTCATAAAAGTTTTAAAAGTAGTCTTAAAATTAAAAAGTTATTTTTGTATAATAAAGTATAATCAAATTACAGGGGGGATGAATTTTGAAAAAATTCATAATCACTGGATTGTCTGTATTGTTATTAGTAGGTTGCGGTGCTCCACAGGAAAAAGAGGACGCGCAATCAAAACAGGAAGAACAAGTTGTAAATGCAAGTGATGAGAATATGGTTGTATTTCCTGAAGGAGCAATATCAATTGGAGAAGGGAAAGTAAAAGTGATTACTCCAGATGGTACTTCTGAAAATGGTAATATACCGACTGTATTTATCAAAAAGGATACTTTAATTCAACAAGTTGAATTAGAACTTTCTAATTTTCAAAGTGATAAAGAAACATTCATATTTGTAGATCAAATGTATACAGATAAACATCAAGTAACTAGTACAACACAGACAACAGTACAATTAAAAGAAAAGACGCTTGAAACAGGTAGTCATACAATTACTGCGGTTCAGTATGAAAATAATGATCCGAAAGGTAAAGTTATTAACTTTAATCAAGCGACGTTTGAAACAAAACCAGCGGCTTAATATGAATAAAAAGTACATTACTCAAAAAGTAGTGTGCTTTTTTGTTTGGATGGAATGATGTAATAGAGAATAATGTATTTCGTTTTCTAGTACGATTAAGCAGTAAGGAATCATTTGTTACTACTATGATGGAGAAAGAGGTTGAAGGTGTGAATCGGTATGTTCGTATCTTCTTGATTAGTATAATCATGTTAGTAATTTGGTTTACTATACAAGACGTTATTCAACTTACGCTCAATTATCAAATTCATGACTTGTTAATGGGAAGTATATGTTTTGTCATTGTGTACCTGTTTTATGCTAAACTTGGATTATGATAAGTTTTGCGAGGAAAATGTAGGTATTTCATTTGAAATGTCGAATAGTACATACGATGTCGTAATAACAAATTTTCTATTGTTTACTGTGAAACAGAAGAAGGGGAGATAGTAGTTATGAAACGAGCTCTTATTAATATTGATTATACATATGATTTTGTAGCGGAAAAAGGCGCTTTAACTTGCGGAAAACCAGGTCAAGAAATTGAGCAGGAAATTGTACGGATAACGAAGCAATATATTGAAAATGGAGATTACGTAGTGTTTGCAATTGATAAACATGAAGAAAATGATGAATATCATCCCGAAGCAAAATTATTCCCCCCTCATAATATAGCAGGTACAAGTGGAAGAGACTTGTTTGGTGAATTACAAGATGTATATGAAGCATATCAAAATGAAAAGAATGTATATTACATGGATAAAACACGATACAGTGCATTTGCTGGAACGGATTTAGAGATGAAGCTAAGAGAAAGAGGAATAGAAGAAGTTCATCTTGTAGGTGTTTGTACTGATATTTGCGTTCTTCATACAGCAGTAGATGCTTATAATAAAGGATTTAAAATTGTTGTTTATGAAAAGGCAGTTGCATCTTTTAATGCGCAAGGACATGAATTTGTACTTGGACATTTTAAATCTTGTTTACATGCAGAAGTGAAATGAAAAAGAGGCCTTTAAAAAGGTCTCTTTTTTGCGTTTAAACTGAGACGACATTTTGCTCAATTAATTTTTTAATGAACGGGCTAATATTTTGTGGTAGCTCATTTAAATTAAAAAATTGTACATGTAATGATTCGACTCCATCAGCCTTTAGCAAGCCACCTATAATATCTTTGCAAAGGTAAGCGATTGTTATAGGGTAAAATTCATCTCCGTTTGGTAATTTAACAAAAAATTCTTTACCTGAAAATACACTTACTAGCTGAAGTGTACCAATTTTAATTCCGGTTTCTTCAAGTACTTCTCGTCTTCCAGCTTCTTCTGTAGATTCACCAAGTTCCACCAAACCCCCTGGGACACCCCACATGCCATTTCGTCTTTGTTGTAGTAGTATTTGTTCTTGTTCATTGAAAATAGCTACAGCAACGCCTGCTAAATTTAGTGGTCTTGATCCAACAACTTTTCTTAGTTCTTCAATATATCCCATTGGTTGTAACCTCCGCGAGTAATAATATTTTCAAATGAACTATTCGATGTCATGTGAATGTTTTCCTTTTATCGAGATGAGTAGTGAAGCTTAAAGTAAAGTCATTAAAAAAATTCAATTATCACCTCCCTTTAGGTTATGAAAAAGGGTATATTTATAGAAGAATGTGTAACGAATCTTAAAATATAGCGGCTTTGTATAGAATTTTTATTAGTTAAGGAAGTGGATGGATGAGTTTATTAGCGTATACGGAGGAATTTTTTAATTATGTAAGGGAGTTTTTACTTTTAAGATTTTTACTATTTGCTTTCGTTCTGCTTATTATTTCTTTTGTTATAAACCGTAGTATTGATTGGTTTTTTAGGAAATCAAGTTTTTTTGATGAGGAGGTAGAGCAGACGATTCAAAGTGTAATTCGATCTATTTTTAGATACATCATTATCATCAGTCTTATCATATATTTAATTAGCCAATTTGTAGATATAAAAAGTATTATTGCAGGTGCAGGTATAGCGGGGGTTGTCATCGGCTTTGCGGCACAACAAATGCTAAAAGATGTTATATTAGGCTTTGCAAGATTAGCGGACAAAGAGTTTCGGGTTGGCGATTTTGTAACTTTTAACGGAACAAATTCAGGAACGATTGAGGAAATTAGTATTCGTTTTATGCAAATACGTGAATGGTCAGGAAAACTACTTACGATACCACACGGAGAGATTAGAACGATACAAAACTTTAATAAAGGATGGATGCGTGTAATTGAACGCATTACAGTAAGTTATCAGGAAGATCCAACAAGAGTGAAGGAATTGTTAGAAGAAGTATGTGTTATATGTAATGAAAAATTAGATCAAACTCTTTATAGAGTAGAAGATGAGGCTGTTGAACCATTCAAATATGTCGGTGTTACAGACTTAAATCCTAACCTGAAATATGTGGGCTATGAATTTTGTATTACAGGTTTGATAAAGCCGGAAGATTATTTTGAAACTTCTAGACAAGTAAGATTTGAATTAATGTCTATGTTCCATAAGAATCAAGTGCAAATGCCAGCGACGAATATGTTTGTTACTACTGAAAACTCACAGCATACTCATGAGAGGAAATCTTTATCAGATAGCTAAAGGAAAACAAGCTTATTCTTCTTTTCCTAAAAAATAATTTCAGCACTTGGCGCAGCTTTGCTGCCAAAGTTTGAAAAAACAATAATAAAATGATTGAGAAATAAAAAAGAGCTGAAGAATACAGCTCTTTTCTTTATTTGTAGGATTTAGAAATTTCTTAATGTTATAATTGTATGTGGTGATGAGAATGAATTTTGAAGAAAAAGATATGCATCGTTTAGAAGCATTAAAAGAAATTGCTGAATTATTAAATGAAGCAACAAACTTACAGGATATGTTAGAAAAAGTGTTACATACATTGTTACAAGTCATGAATTTACAAACAGGGTGGATATTCTTTATTGATGAAAGTGGAAAGCATCGTATGCTTGTAGACGAAAATTTACCACCAGCTCTTACGTGGCAAGAGAAGAAGCCGATGTGCGAAGGGGACTGTTGGTGTGTAGAGCGTTTTGTGAATGGGAGATTGGAAAAAGCGACTAATATCATTGAATGTAAGCGAATAGAGGATGCAATTGAATGTAATTGGGGAGAGACAGAAGATGTTACACATCATGCGACAATTCCGCTTAGGTCTGGATCAGAAAAATTTGGCCTTTTAAATGTGGCCGCACCTCATAAGACGCATTTTTCTGAGGAAGAATTAGCGTTATTAGAATCGATTGCATTTCAAATTGGAACGACAATACAACGTATTCAATTAGTTGAGAAAGAACGTAAATATGTAGTGGTAGCGGAAAGAAATCGACTTGCACGTGATTTACATGATTCAGTAAAACAATTGTTATTTTCTATTATGCTAACAGCAAGAGGTACTCTGAATATGACGCAAGATAAAGAATTACAAGAGATGTTAAGTTATATTGGAGAATTATCACAAGAAGCATTACAAGAGATGACGCTATTAATTTGGCAATTAAGACCTGAAGGATTAGAGAAAGGATTAGCAGAAGCGATTCAAAATTACGGGAAGTTATTAGGAGTTCAAGTGAAAGTTCGAATTGATGGGATGGTTTCAATTGGGGATGAAATAGAAGAAGTTTTATGGCGTATTAGCCAAGAGGCACTACATAATTGTAAAAAGCATGCTTCGTGTGAAAAGGTACATGTTCTTTTAAAAGCAGAAAATAACCAATTACATTTTTACATAGAAGATAATGGAATAGGTTTTATACAAGAGCAAGTAAGGGAATCAGCACTTGGCCTGAAAAGTATGAAGGAACGCATTCAGTTAATGAAGGGATCGTTTCAAATCACAACAGAGCTGAAAAAGGGGACAAAAATAGAAATTCAATTGCCGATTTGAATGGGGGAATAAGGTTGAAGATTAAATTGCTACTAGTTGAGGATCATCATATCGTTCGAAGAGGGCTTGTATTCTTTTTGAAAACGAGAGAAGAATTTGAAATTATTGGGGAAGCGGAAAATGGTGAAGAGGCATTACGTTTCGTGCAAAAAGAAAAACCAGATGTCGTACTAATGGATGTATCGATGCCGAAAATGGATGGAATTGAGGCAACAAAACGTCTAAAGCAATACGATGAGACGATAAAGGTACTTATATTAAGTAGTTTTTCAGAGCAAGATTATGTTATACCAGCACTCGAAGCTGGAGCAGATGGTTATCAATTAAAAGAAGTACAACCTGAGCAACTTGTGGCTTCTATTATTGCAGTACACCAAGGAAATGCGAATTTTCACCCGAAAGTAACACCTGCATTAATGGGGCGTCCCGCAGTAAAGAAGGAAATAGAAAATCCTTTTTCAATGTTAACGAAAAGAGAGCAAGAGGTACTTCGTGAAATTGCGAAAGGAAGAAGCAATAAGGAAATTGCGGCAGAACTTCATATTACAGAACAAACTGTGAAAACACACGTTTCAAACGTTTTAGCTAAATTAGAAGTGGATGATCGTACGCAAGCCGCATTATACGCAGTGAAACATGGGGAGAATTATTCATAAGTATGAATAATTCTGTTATATCGTCTGACAGAATACATAGGAGCAATTAAAATTTATAGTAATGCTTAATATAGGTTTTTCTTCTTTCAATAATTAGGTACAATAAAGTGAAACTTTAATCAGTGAGGGGATCATCCCCACTGATTATAAGTTAAACGAATCGGGTTCTTACGGGATAAAGCTACGATGGAAGGGAAGATATGCTATGTCTGGTACAAGAAGTGGGATTGGAAAGATTCAGGCTTCGTTAAATGGTTTATCACCGAAACTGCGAAGTATTGCCGAACATATTTTGAAACATCCACAAGATGTTGTACATAAATCTATTACAGAATTAGCTGAAGTTACGAATAGTTCTGAAGCTACGATATTCCGCTTATGTAAACACCTTGGTTTGCAAGGGTTTCAAGATTTAAAGATTACATTAGCTCGTGAAATTGTACATACACCGATGCAAAATATTCATGAAGAGGTATCTGCAGAAGATAGTATGGTAACTGTTGCTAAAAAAGTTTTTCATTCGCATATTACAGGACTGCAAGATACATTACATTTGCTAAATGAAACCGCACTTGAGCATGCTGTACGAGCCTTGCAAGAAGCAAGTCGAATTGAGTTTTATGGAAATGGTGGCTCTGGAATTATTGCGATGGATGCGTATCATAAGTTTATGAGAACGGGTATTTCTTGTATCGCTCATACTGATTCGCATTTTCAAATTATGGGAGCAGGTTTACTCTCGAAAAATTCAGTAGTTATTGGTATTTCTCATTCTGGTAGCAATAAAGGACTACTTGAAGCATTAGAAATAGCGAAAGCAAGAGGGGCCAAAATTATTGCGATTACGAGCTATCAGAAATCAGCATTAAGTCAACTTGCTGATATAACGTTATATACATCAACACGTGAGACTGAATTCCGCACAGAAGCAAGTTCATCACGATTAGCACAGTTAAGCTTATTAGATACTTTGTATGTAGGGTTGTCCTTACAACGACAAGAGGAAACATTAAAAAATTTACAAAGTATACGTGAAACGATTTCGATGAAGCGAATATAAAAAAGCTCTTCAAATGCTAAATTTAGATAATAATTTATAGGATAGTTAGTCCATTATCGGGCTGATTATCCTTTTTTTATTTACATAATGGATAAAAAGAATGAACATTCAATTTAATTAGTATAATGTAGATATGAAATCTGAATCGTTGGTTTGACTGAGGGGGGAGGACCTGTTACATAAGTAGATTAGTAATAGACGGATTAGAAAAACAAATTTTAGTGGGAAAAACTAGTAAATTAGTTCAAAGATATACATGTTTTTACATTTCAGAACAAGTTAAAGACTATATTGAAAAGGTAATCTCTGATTACTTTTTGTCATTACTTGCAAAAATAAAGGAATCGAACGAGGAAGAGCAATTAGTTATTTCTGAAGGGATCTCCAAGTTTCGTGACTTAATTGATAAAAATAAATGAATTAATGATAAGATACTTTTAATGAGAGGAAAAAGAATTATGTTTCTCATAGCGTATTTACCTATTGTTCTGTATTTATTATTAGAATTTTATAGAAAATCACCTGTTAAAGAAGAAAAACAAAATCGTGGTTCGAGTTTTTTTATTGGAGTGGTTTTTGCATTGATGTTAACTATTCCAGAGGTTATATATTTCTTTACAGTAAATAAGATTCATTCATTGCTGTTTTTTGGTGTTATTATCGGACTAATTGGTGTATGGATAAGGTTTTCTTCAATGAAAATTTTAGGGAGATTTTACAGTAGGAATGTCGGAATGCAGGGGCGACATAAGTTAATTCAAGAAGGTTTATATAAATATGTCCGCCACCCTGGTTATTTAGGAACTTTTTTGACTTTTTTAGGATTTGCTATATCTTCATCTTCGTTCATTGCCATTATGATAAATGTTATTTTATTTTTCCTTGTGTATTCGTATCGTATAAAAATTGAAGAGAGAATTCTTGTTACACTGTTTGGTGAACAATATAAACAATATCAGTCCAAGACTTGGCGAATTATTCCGTTTCTATACTAGGGATTATAGGAGAACGTTCAAAATGAGTTACATTTGAGTGGTATCCAACTGATTTTATTCGAGGAAATACATTTTTCTATTTGGTGAAGTCAGAGGAAGGCACTTTAGACTGTCTATTCTTTATGTAAAATTAGTTTAAAAACTAAAAATAAAAGAACCTCGATAAATGAGGTTCAAAAAACCTACTATTTAAAATTCCCTTCGTAATAAGCAACCCCATATTGAACATATTTTAAATATCATGCAATCGTCCCGCTGTATATAAGATTAAAAAAACAGCTTGATAAACTTCAATGTGAAAATGATGGGGTTTCAAGTTTTTTCTTCGAATACATCAAAAAAATGATTAATAATTCAAACATTGTTCAATATTTAACAGTAGTCTTATAAAATTACATGTTATGATGAACATGTAATGATGATTGAACACTTAAATTTGGCATAATAACTAGCCAAAGTAGTGAGGAAAGTAGTTGTGAGATAAACTCATTAAAACGCTAAAACACTAAAGGGGAGATCACATATGAAAGCAGTAGTGGTTAATAAAAACAGCAAAGCAAACATCGAAGTGATTGAAAAAGAATTACGTCCGTTACGCTCAGGTGAAGCGTTAGTAGATGTAGAGTATTGTGGAGTTTGCCACACTGATTTACACGTTGCGAATCATGATTTTGGTAACACGGACGGCCGCATTCTTGGTCATGAGGGTGTAGGTATTGTTACGGAAATAGCTGATAATGTTACTTCACTAAAGATAGGTGACCGTGTAAGTATTGCATGGATGTTCCAATCTTGTGGACGTTGTGAATATTGCGTAACTGGTAGAGAAACATTTTGTCGGGAAGTTAAAAACGCTGGTTATTCAGTAGATGGTGGTATGGCTGAACAATGTATCGTTACAGCTGATTATGCGGTAAAAGTACCAGAAGGGTTAGAACCTGCCCAAGCATCATCAATTACATGTGCAGGAGTAACTACATATAAAGCTATTAAAGTATCAGGTATTAAGCCTGGTCAACCTATTGTAATCTATGGCTGCGGTGGATTAGGTAACTTAGCTATCCAATATGCTAAAAATGTATTTGGTGCAAAGGTAATTGCAGTAGACATTAATGATGATAAATTAGCCTTAGCAAAAGAGGTTGGTGCTGATATGACTATCAATCCAATTTCTCAAGGTCCTGCTGATAAAATTGTTCAAGAGGAGCTTGGTGGCGCTTATGCTGCTGTAGTAACAGCAGTCTCTAAAGTAGCCTTTAACTCAGCAGTTGATGCAGTACGTGCTTGCGGTAAAGTAGTTGCAGTAGGGCTACCAGTCGAAACTATGGATTTAAACATTCCACGACTTGTACTAGATGGAATTGAAGTAGTTGGTTCTCTAGTCGGTACTCGTAAGGACTTAGAAGAGGCGTTTATGTTCGGAGCAGAAGGAAAAGTAGTGCCGGTTGTTCAAACTTGTTCTCTAGATAAAGTGCAAAGTGTATTTGAAGAAATGGAACAAGGTAGAATTCAAGGGCGTATGGTCATTAATTTTAAACAGCATGATTGTGATTGCAAATAATCTACTTTAAATATAAAAAGCATGAGTCTAACAAAGGATATTTAAAAAGTTAGACGGCATAAAAAGATGATCCCTGTATTCAATAGGGATCATCTTCTTTATATTTTACTAATATCAATATCGATTAATGAGGAATGATTAAAGGTTCACTTTATTTGCAAACGAAAAAGAATCTTTATGTTTAACAAATTTTTTATGATCTGGAACGGTTTGAACTGCTACAACTTGCGAATCTCTTGCTTTCAGTGCATCTTGAATCCCGATTGTCATAAGCTTAATAAATAGAATCGTAATAAAGAATGAAACGAGAGTGTAAAAAATAATCCACCATGAAAGATTCATTTCATAACGATTTAATCCAATAAGGCCTGCCCAATCATTAGATAGAGAAACAGGTTTGAGCACTCCGTCATAGAGTTCACGCATTTGTATCCCGCCAATCACAATGTCAAGCAACGCCAAATGGATAACGAGTATGAGTGTTTGGACGATATGTTCCATAAATACCACAAATAAGCGATCAAGTAATAAGACTCGTAAGTGTTTTTTGATAATATGAAAACGGCTAGCACCCAGTAATTGTGAACTTAAAATGTAATCTTGTTTCATAAATTCATCGACCTCTGAGGATATATATATAGAAAGTGTAGGCAGGGCCACGAAAATAAGTACGAGTACTTGATAAAATGAAAATGGGATATTTGGTTCTAATCTATCAGCATTTGATATGATTACAATATTAACGGGCGTGATGAGTATAAATGCGATAAATAAAGTTGGAATATAATAAAAAACTTCTGAGCATGCCTGGAAAAATCTCTTGAATTTTGGAGCATATAAACTTAAGAGGATTCCTATACATGTTCCGAATAAAATTCGAAAGAAGCTAATTGCCACGGCTAATAAAATGGTGAATTTTGCTCCTTCTAAAATTTGTAAGAAAACAGACTCTCCAAAACGATCAGATCCAAAAGGTGGCATTAACGATGGTGGAAAGGGGGCCTTTCCAAGTAATTCGTTATTGTCATTGTAAAGTAACTGGGGAGGTTTTGGGATGTTATCTTTAAAGAACCAACTATAAATAAAACTAGCTGAAACAAGTATGAAAAGGTAAGTGAAGCCGATTAAAAAGCGCTTTGATTTCCAAATAGATTTCATAATGCTGCTCCTTTCAATTGCTTTTGCCATCTATTCATCATAAGAGAGATTATTTGGAAAATGGTATAAAACGGTAAAATAATCATGACAAGTATAATAAATGCAGCTGGAGGTGAAACAAAGGCCTTTTTAAATAAAAATTGAATAATGCCTTGCATATTAAAAACAAATTCTAAAATGAATAAGTTAGAAAGTAAGAAAACAAAAATCGTTTTTAAATGATGGAAGAAGTGGATAGATGTATTTTTGAATAAATGAATGCATAGTATATAACTTGATGAAAGGCCTTTTCCATATGCAACCTCTACGTAATGTTTTTCTTCTTCTTCTTTTATGTATAACACCATCATCCGAAACATTTGTAATGTAGGTAAGACAGCTAACGATAAAATAGGGAGTAAATAAGCTCGATTTTCATTAAAAGAAATAATAGTGACAGGAGATTCCCCGAATTTCTGAAGTACCCATATGAAAAATATTTGCAAACAAATCATCATCATCATATCAGGGACAGCTTCTAATATGAATACAATTCGATTTATCCATTTTTTTATATAATCTTTTGCTAAAAAATAAAAAAATGCCATGCTAGATGATAGAAAGAGCGCAAGAAAAAAGGCTAAAAATAATATAGTAAATGAATATAGGTAAGGTTCTAAAACAGTTGGAAATAATGGTGTTTTTTTGAAATGGCCAAACTTCGGGTCTGATCCTATAATTACTAATGATTCAGGGGAAAAAACCTGTTTTAACATAGTAACGATCTGATTAAAAAAATAAATAGGTTGAAAGGTAAATCCTTGTTGAGTGATAAATAAATAAGGTAAATTTAATAATAGTAAGAGTGATAAAAGAATTGATGAAAGCTTAATTGTGAATTGAGATATTTTATTTAACATTAAATCCCTCCGACATCTTTTTACAACATTATACAATAAATTCTTCGTTATTGTTTTATTTTTCTGAAAAATAAAAATACTGTCAGATGTTATAGTATGCAAGATATATTTACAAGATAAAAAAGTGATAGTAGGGGGCTGCGCTCTATGTTTATCCAGACAAAAGGACTAGTGAACCTAAAACAATAAACAAGAGCAAAATGCACAGAATTCTCATTCTACGGGTAATTATTTTTCTTGGCCTGATGGTGATGTTACGTGACCGCTAAAAGTGAATATTGCTTTTCAACTCTTTCTTCATGCAAAGAAGTAGAACGTATGGAGGACTACGTATGTGTTGTTAATGAGAGGGAAGAGTGTATTGCGTAATGAATATAACGTAATTTTACTGCACGGAAAAGCTAAATTTAGTATATAAGTGAAATGGAATGAGGGGATATATTTTTTTTGATATGAAAAAAATTTTCTTTTTACAACTTGATAAATGAAAAAATATTTTATATACTAATTCATGTAAACGGTTTACTAAATCGTATTTTGCTAGAAATGAAGGGAAGATTCGCATGGAAACAAGGGGGAGAGTAATCGGGATTGATATCGGTACCACAAGTACGAAAACGGTTGTGTTCACAGAAAAAGGAAAAGTCATTGCATCACATGCAATCGATTACCCAATTATTCAACCGAACGTCGGATGGGCTGAGCAAGATCCTGATGTAATATGTGCCGCTGTATACAAAAGTGTAAGCGTTGCCATTGAAAAGGGGAATGTATTACCAGAAGATATTTCTTCAATCGGTATTAGTACAGCTATGCACGCATTAATTGCAGTAGATGAAAATGGTGCGCCATTAACGCGTTCTATCATTTGGGCAGATAATCGAAGTACGAAGCAATCAGAAAAATTATTACAACAAATGAATGGGCATGAGATTTATAGACGTACAGGTACACCGATTCATCCGATGTCACCACTTTCTAAATTGTTATGGATGAAAGAAGAGGAACCAGAGTTATATACAAGTGCTTATAAATTCATTTCCATTAAAGAGTATGTGATTTACCAATTGTTTTCACGTTATGTAGTTGATTATTCGATTGCTTCTGCTACGGGGTTATTTAATTTAGAAACATTAAACTGGGATGAAGATGTTTTAACTATGTTACATATGTCACCAGAACAATTATCAACGCCTGTACCAACTACTTATATTTTATCGGGTATGAAGCCGGAATTAGCAAAGAAGATGGGGATTCATGAAGAAACACCAATCGTTGTTGGTGCAAGTGATGGAGTTCTTGCAAATGTAGGAGTTGGTGCGATATCACCGGGTGCGGCTGCAATTACAATTGGCACAAGTGGTGCGGTTCGAACAATCTCACCAAATATAAATACAGATGAGAAAGGGAGAACGTTTTGTTACGCATTAACAGATGAGCACTGGGTAATCGGTGGTCCAACGAATAACGGCGGAATATTATTAAGATGGTTACGTGATGAATTTGGTAGTCCGGAGCAAGAAGTAGCAAGAAAGCTTGGAATTGATCCGTATGATTTATTAATTAAATATGCAGAAAGCGTACCAGCTGGAGCGGATGGGCTATTGTTCTTACCTTTCTTATCTGGAGAACGCGCACCTTACTGGAATGCAAATGCTCGTGGTACATTCTTTGGAATCAATCTTCAGCATAAACGAGAACATTTTATACGTGCAGTGATGGAAGGCGTTTGTATGAGTGTATATTCAGTAGCACTCGCAATCAGGGATTGTACAGGGCCACTTACTGAAATACGAGTTTCAGGAGGGTTTGCGAAATCAGCATTTTGGAGACAAATGTTGTCCGATATGATGGGAAAAGAATTGCTTGTACCTGAAAGTCATGAAGCATCTGCGCTTGGGGCAGCGGCAGTTGCTTTATATGCTGTAGGAAAAATTGATTCTCTTGAAGAGGTAAAGGATTGGATTGATATTGTCCATCATCATGTACCGAATAAAGAAAATACGGCTATATATTTAGAAATGTTTTATATGTATGAACGACTATACAATCGCTTGAAAGAAGAATTTGATTGTATAGCTGCTTTCCAACGTAAACAATAGGGGGATTGGGAGAAATGGTAGTTGGGATCGTACTAGCGGCAGTTGTCATACTACTTTTACTTATTACGGTAGTAAAATGGCATCCATTTGTCGCATTAATTTTAACAGCAATTGGTGTAGGGTTAGCAATGGGAATGCCTTTAATTGGAACTTCACCAAAAGATCCAGGGATTATTGATTCTATTAAACTAGGGCTTGGTAATACGTTAGGCTTTTTAGCAATAGTTTTAGCGCTAGGAACGATGCTTGGAAAAATGATGGCCGAATCAGGTGGTGCTGAACGTATCGCTAACACATTAATTAATCGTTTTGGGAAGAAACGAGTTCACTGGGCGATGATGTTCGTTGCATTTTTAGTAGGGATTCCAGTATTTTTCCAAGTTGGATTTGTTCTATTAATTCCGTTAGTATTTACAATTGCGTTAGAAACTGGGGTATCACTTATTACAATTGGTATTCCGCTAGTAGCAGGACTGTCAGTCGTACATGGACTTGTTCCACCCCATCCAGCGGCAATGGCGGCAGTTGGTATTTTTAAAGCAGATGTAGGGAAAACAATTTTATATGCATTAATTGTCGGACTTCCAACTGCAATTATATCAGGTCCACTTTACGGGAAATGGATTGGAGCTCGTATACATAAAGAGGTACCGTTAGATATAGCGGAGCAATTTATTGAAAAAGATAATAAAAAAGCACTTCCTAGCTTTGGGAATACATTGTTTACGATTTTACTTCCAGTATTTCTTATGCTTGGTGCGTCAATAGCGGAAGTGGCGTTAAGTAAAACGAGTCAACTAGCACAAGTATTACACTTTATTGGAGATCCGATTGTCGCTTTATTAATTGCAACCATTTACTCTTTCTTTAGTCTTGGATATGCAAAAGGCTTCTCAAAAGATAAAGTATTACAATTTACAAATGATTGTTTAGGACCGATTGCAAACATATTGTTAGTGATTGGTGCAGGCGGCGCATTTAATAAAGTACTATTAGATTCTGGAATTGGAACGACAATTGCGGATATGGCGAAAGAATCACATATTTCACCGATATTATTAGGTTGGGGAATTGCGGCACTAATTCGAATCGCGACTGGATCTGCAACTGTTTCTATGATGACAGCAGCTGGTATTGTTGCACCGATTGCAGCAAGTACACCAGGTGTAAATGTTGAATTATTAGCACTTGCAACAGGTGCAGGGTCATTAATTTTATCGCACGTGAATGATTCAGGATTTTGGATGATTAAAGAGTATTTCGGAATGACTGTGAAAGAAACATTATTAACATGGACTGCAATGGAGACCATATTATCTGTAGTAGCACTTGGACTAATTTCGATATTAAATATATTTGTATAGAATAGGAGATTGATTAATATGAAACTAGGTTTAATTGGATTAGGAAAAATGGGATTCCCATTAGCTGAACACTTACATGAAGACAAGCACGAAGTAGTTGTATACGATGTAAATAAAGAGCTTGTAGAAAAGGCAGGAAAACTAGGAATTACTGCACGCCATACATTAAAAGAAATGATCGCCGAATTAGAAGCTCCTCGTACAATTTGGGTAATGGTGCCTGCAGGAGAAGTTGTAGAGTCAGTATTAAAAGATGTGTATCCGTTATTAGATGAAGGTGATATCGTTATTGAAGGTGGAAATTCATTCTATAAAGATACGTTACGCCGTGCTGAAGAAGCAAAAAGCTTCGGATTACATTATGTAGATATCGGTACATCTGGCGGTGTAGAAGGAGCTAGATACGGTGCTTGTTTAATGGTTGGTGGAGAAAAAGAAATTTATGACCAATTAGAACCTTTATTTAAAGATTTAGCAGTAGAAAATGGCTATTCTTATGCTGGCCGCGTTGGTAGTGGTCATTTCTTAAAAATGGTTCATAACGGTATTGAGTACGGCATGATGCAAGCAATCGCTGAAGGATTTGAAGTACTAGATAAGAGTGACTTTGATTTCAATTATGAAGATGTTGCAAAAGTATGGGCGAACGGATCAGTAATCCGCGGTTGGTTAATGGACTTAACTGAAAAAGCATTTGCGGATGATCCTAAACTTGATGGCATTAAAGGTGTAATGAACTCTTCAGGAGAAGGGAAATGGACTGTTGAAACTGCGCTTGAGTTACAAGCAGCGGCACCAATAATCGCGATGTCATTATTTATGCGCTATCGTTCTCAGGAAGATGATACATTCCATGGAAAAGTAGTTTCAGCACTACGTAATCAGTTCGGTGGACATGAAGTTGTAAAAAAATAAGGATGTTTTTGAAAAGAAACTTGTGCATAAGCGCAAGTTTCTTTTTTATAGTTTAAGAAATTACTAATTTACAAATACCAATCAATCATCGTTTTTTTGTCACAAATGACAGCTTCAACATTCATTGATTGAACAATATATTCTATATTTTCTTCTTTAGCTAATAATAAGGTTGTAAAGGAATCGTATATACTCATAAATGCATACTCATTGTCTTCGCCAGTAATAATTAACTCATTATTGCTAATGTCCCAAATATCTAATGGAGTAGTATTATTTACCTGTAATAATCCGTTTGTATCAAGAATTGGTTCAGAGAAATATAGATTTCTTGCACCTCTAGAACCGAGGAGTTTAAGTAATTTGTGTAATAAAAATATAGACGTATAATCTTCTGTTGGATAATAAAAATCTTTTTTTAAGTTTGAATGTAGCTTTTCAGCTAAATCCTCTCTTTTATATTCTTCTGAAAAGGCACTAATGGAAGTCAACATGGCCATTGCTAGGTCTGCGTATGAATGTAATCCACTACAAGACATCATTTCCTTCCAAGAAACGGATTTCCCATTATGAATGATTTCTTCAGCGCTAGGATAGATGTGCTCATATGGTCTTTTTCTCACAGACTTTTCCCATCCTAAAGGCATTTGGACAAAAGGATGTAGCAATATAGCTGCAGATTTAAAGTTTCTTGGTAGTTGTTCCAAAATTGGTGATTTGTCATCTAGCCAAATGTAATCCAACAAAATATAACCTCCTCTTAGACTTTGAAATGTACGGATTCCCGTATTATGTTTTTTTGTATTGATTGTATCAAATATAAAGCGAAGCATGAAATATGTCCCAACATAAAAGTAAGAATAAATAAAATGAAGTTTTCATAAATAGTAAAAGGGTGCTTATGTCATCAGTATAGCTAAAAAATGTTGTTACATATGAGAAGAGCGTGTTAATAAAATATGAGGTGGTTAAATGGGAAATGAGCAAGTGAAGTCTGTAAAGGAAGGAAAAAAGTTATGTCTTTGTATGATCGTCAAAAATGAGTCTAGAATTATGGAAAGATGTTTAAATGCAACAAAATCAATTGTAGATTATGTTTCTATTTGTGATACTGGATCGACGGATAATACGCCTGAAATTATTGGAAATTGGTGTAAGGAAAATGAGATACCTGGGACAGTTCATCATGAGCCGTTTAAAAACTTTGGTTATAACAGAAGCTTAGCAGTTTCATTAGCGCAAAAAACATATCCAGAAGCGGATTATTTATTAATATTAGATGCGGATATGATTTTAGAGGTTGATCCGAATTTCGATAAAACGAGCTTAACGGAAGATCATTATCTTACATTGCAATATGATGTTCATATTAAATATTGGCTTACACGTCTATTAAAAGCTTCTTTACCATGGAAATCTGTCGGTGTTACTCATGAGTATTGGGATATAGATCGTTCAAAAGTTGGAGCGAATTACAATACGAGGGTAGATCGGTTAGAGACTCTTGTCGTGAATGATCCCGGAGATGGGGGGAGTAAAGCTGATAAATTTGAAAGAGATGAGAGGTTGTTGTTACAAGGAATAAATGACCCAGAAACAACGCCAGATTTGCATATAAGATATTTATTTTATTTAGCCCAGACTTATTTTCATTTAAGTCAATTTGAAGATTCGATTAAATGGTATAAAAAACGAGTGGAAGCAGGGGGATGGGTTGAAGAGGTATTCTATTCGTTATTGCGAATAGGGTTTTGTTATGAGCAGTTAGCAAATCGTTCAGCAAATAAACAAAATGAAGTGACAGATACTGATGAAAAAGAAAATGTTAAAGGGCAAGAAGAGCAATATTTAGCATTAGCTGTTTTTTATTTTCAAAAAGCATGGGAATATAGACCAACTCGGGCTGAACCATTATACCAACTTGCAAGGTTGTATCGATTACGATCTCAAAATAATATTGCTTTGATGTATGCTCTGCAAGGGAAGGAAATTCCTTTTCCAAAGGATGATCTTCTATTTGTAGATTATCATGTGTATGATTACTTATTTGACTATGAAATTTCTATTAGTGCTTTCTATATACCTCATAAAAAACATCTGGGGGCGGTGTCGCAAAAGTATTTGGAATCGATAAAAAAAGAGATTCCATTCCATATAGCAAATATGGTCGAGAATAATGCGAAATTTTATTAAATATACTTTCGGTTAAAGGAGTAGTGGAGTAATCATGGAATTAATGCGATGGGCGATTGAACTAGGGGAATCGGTACATGGAAATACGTATGAAGAATTGATGCCACTACTAGATTATTATTATGATCGTAATCATTTAAAAGCGTATTGTATCGCAAATCTACTTTTAAACATGGATGTATCAGATGAACATCGGGAAAGAATCGAATTAAGAAGATGCATTGCTGCTTATTATGCTGGATTATATAAAGTAGCAAGAAAACATGCAAATGATTTGTTACTTAAACATCCAGATGTAGATTTATATAAAAATAATTTGAGATTAATGGAAGTTTATTTGAATAAAGAATATGATTATTGTCTTTTTATATGCCCAAAGACATACGGTAGTTTCATAGATGTTGCGCGAGCTTTGAAATGGCGGTTGGAGCAGGAGGGAAATACAGTAATTATATCAGAAACAATACTGGAAAATGTAAAGAATACAGTTGTTTTTGGAGCACATACATACGCATATAACCCGAATCTTCTTCCGAAAGATGCAATTATTTATAATTTAGAACAGCTATACGAAGGAAGTCCATATGCGCACCCCCTTTATTTAATATTATTAAAAGATAGAGTGATTTGGGATTATAGTAAACAAAATATAGAATGGCTAAAACAAAAAGGGGTAGGAAAAGAAATAAAACATGTAGAAATGAACTATGCTCCAACTTTGGAGATAAAAAAAGATGCATTTGAAAATGAGATTACTGAAGATATTGATATCCTTTTTATAGGTGCTCTTAATCCGAGGCGGCAAGCTATTTTGGATCACCTAAAAGCGATTGCCCCCAATTTAAATATAGTTTTTAAAAATAATGCGTGGGGAATTGTTAGAAATGAATTGATTGCTAGGTCTAAAATTATATTAAATATTCATTTTTATTTATCAGGAATTCTTGAAACACCTCGTGTGTCTTATGCAGTCGCAAATAAGAAATTTATTATTTCCGAAAATAGTAATCCAGAAGATGAGGTAGAGTGGCCGGGAATTGTATTTACTCCGTATGAAAAAATAATTGAAAACGTAATGAAATATATAGAATTACCAGAAGAACGGAAAAAATTAGCGGAAACAGCATATAATCATTTTGAAGCCAATGGAAGTTTAAGTACATTGAGTTTGAAAGATGAAACAAAGTAATTGTGCGAAACTCATACGAAAGTATGAGTTCTTTTTTGTTTATCATACTATTTTATGAAACAACTTAACTCTTTATATTGTGTTTTGTATAGAAATTTCTGATAATATATAAGTAGAACTTGAAAACAAAGGGGAGAAATAATCATGAAACTAGTCGTTATTAACGGTACACCAAGAAAATTCGGTAGAACTCGCGTGGTGGCAAAATATATTGCGGATCAATTTGAAGGGGAATTATATGACTTAGCAATTGAGGAATTACCTTTATACAATGGAGAAGAGTCACAACGTGATTTAGAGGCAGTAAAAAAATTAAAAGCGTTAGTGAAAGCTGCGGATGGGGTTGTATTATGTACACCAGAATACCATAATGCGATGAGCGGTGCGCTGAAAAACTCTTTAGATTACTTAAGTAGTAGTGAATTTATTCATAAACCAGTTGCGTTGTTAGCGGTTGCTGGTGGCGGTAAAGGTGGAATAAATGCATTAAACAGCATGCGAACAGTCGCTAGAGGTGTTTATGCAAATGCAATTCCAAAACAAGTTGTGCTTGATGGATTACATGTGCAAGATGGTGAACTTGGGGAAGATGCAAAACCATTAATTCATGATTTAGTTAAAGAATTAAAAGCATATATGGGTGTATATAAAGAGGTGAAAAAACAACTAGGAGTTGAGTGATATGCCATCTCTGTATAAAGATTCACGCTTGTATTTCATTCTAGGGGCCAATAGTTTATCAGCTATTGGTTCCGGAATTGTTATGATAACGATTCCGTGGTTGTTAATTAAAGAGAGTGGTGGAGATACTACGTTTGGCTATGTTTCCATCATCGCAACTCTTATTATGTTTTTATTAACACCGTTTATTGGGCAAAGTATTGATCGCTTTTCAAGAAAATCTTTATTATTATGTAATGAAGGTATCGGGATAGTCGTTATAGGAATGATGGCTATATGGGGATTTACTGGGCAACCTTATCATTCCATTCACTATATTCTTATTTATATAGCAGGCTCTTTTTACTATCTATTATTTTATCCTACAATTTTTGCATTTAACCAAGAAATTTTTCAAGCAGAACATTATAAAAATTTAAGTGGAACAATGGAAATACAAGGACAGTTAACGCAAGTTATTTCAGGAGCGGCTGCTAGCTTCCTTATTGAAATCATTTCTTTAAAATGGATTTTGTTAGTAGATATGTTAACTTTTGCAGGAGCTTTCATCCTTTTCTTATGTATACCGTACGTAAAGAAAAAGGAAGTAAAAAAGAAAGTAACATTTAAGAAGCAATTGTTCGAAGGGATTCACTTCATGCAAAAGCGTCCGAAGTTCTTTTGGTTTTTACTTGCAACTTATATGCCTTTTATCGGTGTGATGATGGCAAATTATTTAATCCCGGTATACATTTCAGATATATTAAAAGCCAGTGCCTCAGTATACGCAATAGAAGGTATGATGTACGGTGTCGGAGCGGTTCTTGCGGGAATAGGTATTCCAATTATGATGAAATATATAAAGATAGAAGTTTCAATCGTCATGACGATGCTCATTTATGTAATTTCAATTACCGCAATGATTATTGAACCTTCCGTAATGTTGTTATATGGACTTGCAATTTTTCATGCAATTGGAAATGCGGGTACAAGAGTGGCGAGAAATGTATTGATGATGGAGGAAATTCCAAACGAAGTAATGGGACGTGTAGACAGTTTATTTAGATTAATCGGTACAGGAATACGAATTGTATTATTAATGCTGTTTACAGCTGGTGTTTCTAAAACTGGGGTAATGCTCCCGTTTTACGTACTTAGCTGTATATTGATTCTATCATTAGGAATTGCTCTTTATTATGTATATTCACAACGTAAAGTAGGGACGAACGTTTCTAATAAATCAATTGTTTAAAAAAACCTTCTGCCTTCCAAGCTTTTTCTATCATGTCTTTCGAGAGGACTTCCACCTCTAAACGTAAGTGAAGATGGGGGGCCTCTCGAAAGAAATATTTTATTTTCAAGAAAAACAGAAACGTACGTTCTCTTTTGCTATAATATCTTTAACAAGGAGGTGAATAAAATGACAAAGGAAAATCCATCAAACTATAAAACTCTTCAAATCTGGATTAAAAAAGGGCATCGTATGTATTCTTATTTTCAAGAATGTTGTCATAACGCTAAGAATATGTACAACACCACAAACTTTTATATACGCCAGGTGTACACTGGATTAACACAAGAAAAAGAGTTGCAGCCTTTGCAAAAAGAAGTTCTGGCTAATATTCATAAAAATATTGGTAAGATGAATGACACACAACTTCTTGCCTATCAGAAGAAATTGGAAAAAGAGAAATTAAAACCTAAAGAAGAACAGAAAGAGATTACATGTAATTTGTTTTCAGAACCTAATTTTGAAAAACCTTATGTAGATTACAACTTTCTAGATGCACTATTTAAGGCTATGATTCAAAATGATTATCGAGCTTTGCCTACGCAATGTAGCCAGTCAATCATGAAAGGTTTGTTCCAAAATTGGAAATCTTTTTTTGCTAGTTTAAAAGACTATAAAAAGAATCCAAACAAATATGCTGGAATGCCTAGGATTCCAAAGTATATTCGTTCTTCTGAAAAAGAGATTCTGTATACAAACCAAGATTGCATCATTAAAAACAGTAGATTTTTAAAGTTTCCAAAGACGAAATTGCAATTAAATATTGGGAAACTAGGTTTCACTGAAGGTAAACTGAAACAAGTTCGTGTGATTCCAAAATACAATGAATATGTAGTGGAATTGGTAATTGATGTTCCTTCTGAACAACAAATTATTGAAGAGAATGCTCGTTATATGAGTATTGATTTAGGGATTGATAACCTTGCAACCATCGTAACAAACACAGGTATGAAACCTGTCCTTGTTAAGGGCAAACATGTCAAAAGCATAAATCAATATTACAACAAAATGAAGAGTCATTTTACAAGCATTCTTAGAAATGGAAAACAAACTAATGAAGG
>NZ_NVAP01000017.1 GCF_002567495.1 Bacillus cereus
ACTATTCGGGTTCACTTCACATTGACTTTAGCGTGTTGTTTTTTTCTTTTTCAAATACTTTAAACCGAAGTATAGAGCAATAAAAAGAACTGCTCCTATAATTATGTAATGTGTATAATCAGATGCGTACTCTTTAATTTGTCGCCAATTCCCACCAAGTTTTTCACCTAAGTATATAAATAGAATTGACCATGGAATGATCGCTACAACCGTATAAAGTGTAAATAGTTTTAATGGCATCTTAGCTAGTCCTGCTGGAATAGAGATCGCATGACGTACTACTGGGATAAAACGTGCCGAAAAGATTACTCCCGCTCCGTAACGCTTAAACCAACCTTCCGCTATGTCTAAATGGTGTTTATTAATAAGTAGATATTTCCCATATTTCTCTACAACCGGACGCCCTCCGTAGTATCCAAGCCAGTATAAAAAGATTTGCGCTAAAGTACCACCAATAGTTCCGGCGATAACCGCACCCACAAAACTAATTTTACCATCTGCTACTAAAAAGCCAGCATACGAAAGTACAATTTCACTCGGGATAACTTCAATCATTAAAGCTAAAGCCACTCCGAAGTAACCTAAGCTTGCAAAAAATTGCAATAACTGATCTATTATATTTGCTAACATGTTCTTTTCTATCTCCTTTTTTCTTCACATACCATCCCATTATTACATAAAGGCTGCAATCTGCCAATATCTTCATTTCAACAATATGTACAATTGAAGCAGGATTAATCTATTATTTTTTCTTTCTGTGGGTCTTTCATGTAGGCAAACATTTCTTTAATTTGATTTTCTGTATTTCTAGCAATTGATAAATTAGGTAATTCATTTTCACCAAAAAACTCCACATCTTCTGTTTCAATGCTAGTTTTCTTTTCTCCACCAATAATCTCGCATCCAATGAAAATCTTATATACATGCGTCGCCGATGGAGATGGTTGATTTTTTTCTTTATCAAATATAGATAATAACTTAAAATGATCTACTTCATAGCCTGTCTCTTCTAAAACTTCTTTCGCTGCAACTTCTGTTGGCGTATAACCGACATCAGCCCATCCACCTGGCAATGCCCATTTCCCATCACTTTTTTCTTTCACAAATAATAGCTTTTCATTTTGAAAAACAACCGCTCTTATATCAACTTTAGGTGTTTGATAGCCTGTCTCACTTGCAAATAAGTTCTCTACAACTTCCCAATCTGTTTTCGTGTAATGTGACATCATTGAAATTGAAATATCCCGTAATTGTTGGAAACGTTCTATATCGTACACATCCTTAGAATACATTAAACCTGCTTGGGCTATAGATTGTATTTGTTTTACCCAATCAATCCATTTAATCGTCATCTCTACACAACCCCATTCTCTATCAAATAAATATTATTTCACTTTTTTGGTACACCTTTATTATACAAAAAAAGAGATTGATAATGTTCCAATCTCTTTCAAATTTAATCCAATTCATGTAAGTGGTCTTGTATATACTTTCTTCTTTTATTTATATATTCACAAATCATATCAGCCTCTTGATCAAATGTTTCTAATTTTTCTTTCATATATGGATCTTGTAGTAAATATGGACGAATCAACTCACACAACCCTTCTACTTTCGGTCTCATAAACGAAACTGTAAATTGGTCTTCTAATATTTCTTCTAAAATACTTCGATACTGCTTTCTAAATACAGGTATGTCTAACAACCTTGCACTTAACGTGTTATACCCTTGAATGCGAATATATTCATGATTAAGCGGTCTCCCTTGTACATCTCGCCCCCAAGTCGCATCATAATCCCACGGTATAACTTCAAATAAATTTGTCTCATCGTTATGATATAGTGCATAGTTATGAACGAAACCATCAAAGTTTTGCGTAAAAATAACTCCGGCTAACCATCGTAAATATTTATCTACATGTAGAAACTTCCCAATTTCTTTTTCATAATCTTCCCTCGACAAAGTATTCGCTTGAAATACAAATTCACTCAGTTGTTCTTCACTATTTTTATTCGAATATTTAAATTCATAACCCGCAAAGAGCTCTGTCTTAACATCTTTATCTCGCTCACTCATTAATGAAAAATTCGCATCATCATCTATCGCATAATAAATAGAACCACTCGGTAATCCTCTATTTTTCAAAAAGTTTTCATCAACCGATTCTAACTGTAAATACACACCTTGAATTTGACCATTAATTTTTATAAATACATGTTGTGATTTTGGTGAAAGTACACCAATATCATGAAAAAAATCTAAAGATAATTTATTTCGTATGAGAGACGGATCCATAAACTCCGAATTCAAATGAAACTCTTTCGCGCCTTGAAATTTTCTCGGTTTATAAAACATAACATGATAAGACTTTTTCTCAAATTCGCGAATATGAGCCCCTCGGTATACGATATCAATGTCATACTTCTTTTTTCCATAAGTTAATTTTGCTGGCACTGGACTATCTGACCAAATGTCCTTTTTCAATTCCACTAAGTACATTGGATGAACAAAAAAATCATATGAAGGCAGCATGTTTTCTCATCCCTTCTCAGTTCTCTTCCTTCAATGTATGCGCCTTGTCTTGTCCATACATCCGCTATCATCTATTTATATAAAATTACACTCTTGTCCTGTTCAGAAAGTCTTCATCTCTCATATCATGTTAAGGAAAAAGAATACCTTTTCACTTTAATACATGATAAGGAGGATTTCTATGAAACGTGATATTAGAAAAGCTGTCGAAGAAATCAAAAGTGCTGGGATGGAGGATTTCTTACACCAAGATCCAAGTACTTTTGAATGCGATGATGATAAATTCACTCATCATAATTGTACAACTGGATGTAAATGTACAACTGGGGGTAAATGTCCAAGAACAAGATGTACTCGCGTGAAACATTGTACTTTCGTTACAAAATGTACGCATGTAAAAAAATGGACATTTGTTACAAAATGTACTCGTGTACGTGTTCAAAAATGGACGTTCGTTACGAAAGTAACACGTAGAAAAGAATGCGTTTTAGTTACAAAACGTACTCGCAGAAAACATTGTACATTCATTACAAAATGCATACGCTTTGAAAAGAAATTTTTCTGGACAAAACGAAGTTTCTGTAAAAAATGCGAATTCTTCCCTAACAGACACGGTCACTCTTGTGATGACTCATGTGATCATGGTAAGGGTTGTCACGATGGCGGACATAAATTCCCATCTTGCAAAAATAAGAAATTCGATCACTTCTGGTATAAAAAACGTAATTGCTAGTTTTTATACCTACAAAAAAAGGCCGCTTTGCGGTCTTTTTTACATTTATTGAAAATGACTGATATCTGCAAATTGTTTTACTTCACCACAATCGTCATCAAACTCAATCACACTAAGACTAGCGCTATGCATAAATGGATCACCCCACACATTTTCTATTTCAATACCCGCAAAATGCCCTACAAGTAATTTCGCTGCCGCCGCATGGGAAACAATTAATATCTTATCTCCTTTATGCTTTTCTAAAAGAAGCTGCATCCCCTCAATTACTCTTTTATGAACGGCCTCAAAATTTTCTCCTGATGTTGATTGAAACAAATGTGGCTCATACCAAAACAATTGTATTTCTTCTGGGTATTGCCTTTCTATTTCATCGATTGTTTGTCCTTCCCATATACCCATGTTAATTTCATAAAAATGCTCATCCGCTATTATCGGTATATCACGTTCTCCCTTTATTAACTTTGCAGTATGAAGTGTCCTTTCACTCGGACTACTATAGATTACATGGATAGGTACGTCTTTCATTCGCTCTCCTAATTGTTTTGCTTGTAACATACCATTTTCAGTTAAAGCTGAATTTTTTCGTCCTTGCATTCGCTTCGCCACATTCCATTCTGTTTCACCGTGCCTTGTTACATATACAGTAGTTTTCATTTCTTATTCCCCCTTATTAGTTTGGTCTTAATTCCCATGGTTCTATTTGCCCCACAATCCATTCCGCTCGTTTACTTTCAATTCCTTTTATAATTCCATCCGCTATCTCTTCATTGGTAAGCCATCTTCCATATGTATCTTCTAAAATAAAACCTAATATAATTCTATAATAACTACATCGTGTATCACCTATTTTTTGTGCAGTCATACGCGATGCTTTACTTCCTAAAATATGAAATAGACGATATGTTTCAGACGACAATACTAGTTCTTTACAAATAATTGGTAACGCATGCTTTGCGCTTGAGTGTATCCATGCGACAACTAATGTTATCGGACCATTTTCCTCAACTGTACTTTTAATTGCTAGCTTTACATCGTCATCATTATGATAATCTAACGAAAGAGATGTGATATTTTCTGGTGTAGCACTCGCACGTTTAACATTTCCTAATTTCACTTCATCTCTTCCAATAATAGAAACATGATACCCTTGCTCACAAAGCCAAATAGAAACCTTTTTTAACATTCCTGTTCCACCAATTACAAGTGCATGCACATGCTATCCCTCCCTCCCTATTAAAGTGAAACTTTAATCAACTCGCACCAATCGTGCTTTTACAGGCAAGCTTTTCTCTCCCACCTACCACCAAATTACAAGTTGGGATTCTTACTGCCTGTTACAGCGGGATAAAATGTCATATGAGGTTTCTCATCTCTATAATAATTTAAACGGTCTTGCAGTGTCCCTGAATGAAACTCAAATTTATGACCGTCAGGATCAACAAAGTATATAGATTCGCAATCTCTTACATCGCGTTCTCTTCCTTTTAAAATAGGAACATCATTTTCTTCTAATCGCCGCATTAGACATTCAAAATCTTCTTGTTCAACAGAGAATGCCATGTGCGTATAAGATTGATGAATCTCATTTCTCGGAATATGTGTCTCTTCATTAAGTGCTATCCACACTCCACATATGTTAAAATACGCTAGTTTTCTTCCTTTAACTAATAATTCCCCTTCTAATACTTTTTCATAAAACATAATAGAGTTTTCTAAATTAGATACTGAAAAACAAAGATGATTGATTCCCCTCAACAAATATAATTCCTCCTTACACAAATAAAAGATGAGCGAAAATTCACTCATCTTTTATTATACTATTTTTTTGTAATATATGCCCATTTATAACTGAAGTCCCCACCAAACGTATGGTTAGCAATGCCTTTTACAAACGGCTTCTCTAAATAAGCTGTACTTTGTTGGTACGTTGGAGAAATTGCTGCATCTTGACCAATTAAGATTTTTTCAGCTTCTGCAAGTGCCTTCCAGCGTGCTGCGTCATCTTTTAATAGTTCTCCTTTTGATTTCGCTACTAAATCGTCATACTTTTGATTAGAATAATCCATTTCATTAAATGAGCTTCCTGTTACGAACATATCAATATAAGTCATTGGATCTGGATAATCAGGGCTCCATGCAGATAATGAGAATTCATATTGGAATTTCTTTTCTAAATCTAACTTCTGCTTGTATGGTTGTTGTTTCAAATTCACTTTAATACCTGGTAAGTTTTTCTCTAGTTCTTCTTTAATAAAGTCGCCCACTTTTTTACGGCTACCGTTATCATCGTTTAGTAATTCAACCGTAATTGTATCTTGACCAAGCTCTTTCTTCGCTTCTTCCCATAATTTTTTTGCTTTCTCTGCATTATCTTTACTATCACGGAAGTTTTTATTTACAGAGCGGAAGTCTTTACCATCCGGACCTGTCGTGAATTTTTCAGGTACTAAGAAATATGCTGGCAATGAACCGTCATTTAAAATGACATCAGCAATTCCTTTTTTATCGTATGCTAAATCAATCGCTTCACGAACCTTTTGATTTTTAAATGTTGCATTTTTTTGATTAAAGCGCAAGAAATACATACGCGGGTCTAACTTTGTTTTAAATTCATCTGGTTTATTCTTTTTATATTTATCAACAAATTCAGAAGTTAAAATAACTCGATCTGCTTGATCACTATCATATAAATTTACTCCCGTGCTTGTTTCCTTCACAATGCTTACATTAATTTCTTCTAACTTCACAGTATCTTTATCCCAATAATTAGGGTTTTTCTTTAACTGATAATTTTGTTCATGTTTCCATTGACTCATTGTAAATGGTCCATTATATAATAATTTATCTGCTTCTAATCCGTATTTATCTCCTTGTCCTTTCACATATTTTTCATTTAATGGGAAAAATGTAGGGAAGGACGTAAGTTCAAGAAAATAAGGTGCTGGTTGCTCTAATTCTACTACTAACGTTTTATCATCCTTCGCTTTAACACCCAATTGATCTAATGGTAATTCTCCTTTATTTACTTTCTGTGCATTTTTCACATCAAATAAAATGAATGCATATTCTGCCGCTGTTGCTTTATCTAATGTACGTTGCCATGCATATACAAAATCTTGCGCTCGAACTGGATCACCATTTGACCATTTCGCATCACGTAATTCAAATGTATATGTCTTTTTATCTTCACTAATCTTCACATCTTTTGCCATACCTGGTGTTGGTTTATTATCTTTATCTAGACGATATAAACCTTCCATTGCATTTACAAATACACGGAAAGATACAGAATCCGTTGATTTAGACGTATCCATTGAAGGAATTTCAGCTGTTTCTAGCAAATTTAAAACTTGTTTATCTGCCATTCCCTTATTCGATTCTTTCTGCGTTGTCGAAGCCTTCTCACCATTCCCACATCCTGCAACCAATACACTCGTCGTTAATGCAAGTGCAGCAATTGTTGTTGTCTTTCTCTTCATTCTTACTTCCCCCAATCTATATGTATAAGTTAAATCCTATATAATATATTTTATTATACAAAAGATTCTGATTATTTTAAATATTTATTTTAACAAACATAGGAAAAAGCGGTCAGAAATTTCTTTCCAGCCGCTTTGTTGAATAGCATTTACTTGTAATCCATCCTCTATATCAAATGGATTTTGGACCTTAAATATTTCTTCCATCATCTTCAAAAACTCTTCTTCATTTTTAGATTCACCGTTAACCGTAAGTGAGTATGGTTCCACTTCACCCAATTTATAATCGACAACAAATTGAATATTCACCTTTTGCCTTGGCGTCCCAGCGTTATATCCTTGAAATTCTACTAATTCTAATCCTTCCGTTCCACGATAATATATCCAACCTGAATTTTGAAAATAATTTTCGAAAGATTCACCTATTGAAAAGAAAGGATATTCATAAAGCGAGCTTGTACGAACTTTTTGAATAACATCTCGATCAGTCGGAAAAAAGAAATGGCTAAAAAATATGCTAGCAACTGCTAAAATAGTAACAATTGTCGCTCCCATTTTGCTCGTTCCGCCACTATCATGGATGAGATAGTTTGCAACTGATTCATCTTTTATTTCTCTTGCTTTTATTCGATATATACGTCTTTCCGCAAATTGATAGTATAATCCATTTGCAAAAATCCCCATTCCAAACAGAATAAAAATAAGTAATAAAAACGTAAGAGGTACCATATTAATGATTGGCAACGCTACATTAAATCCCATATAATACGAAAATGCATCACACGCTACTAATAACAACATAAATAAAGTAGCTGGTACATAATACTTACGATATCCTAGCCAACCTATATTGAAAATAGCAGCCCAACCATTCCAGCTCCACCTAGCAATCCGCTTATTCTCAAGCTCCCATTTCCTTTTGTAATACGGATATTGTCTCCCTACATATACTTCTAATTCTTTATCTATTAACGAGCTAGCTTCATCATGTTCATTATCCAAATTCCGCTGACAGCTTGCACAATTTAACTGTTCCTCCTCGCAAGGTTTTCCACAATTTATACATTTCAAAACAATCCCTCTTCCCATCCATACGTCATTTCAAAATACCTTCGTGTTTTAATAACCACTCTTTCCTCCATAAACCACCAGCATATCCAACAAGCTTTCCACTCTTCCCTATTACACGGTGACATGGAACGATTATTGAAATTGGATTCCGACTATTTGCCCCTCCTATCGCTCGTACAGCTTTTGTATTTCCAACCTTCTCTGCAATATCTAAATATGAAGCACTTACGCCGTACGGAATAGTATAGAGTGCATCCCATACATTTTTTTGAAATGCTGTTCCCTCAGCTGACAGTGGGACTGTAAACTCTTTTCTTTTTCCTTTAAAATATTCATCTAACTCATTTATACATTGTTCTATTATTTCATTTTTATTTTCTTCTTGTCGCTCATCAACAAATATAACAGACGTAATTCCTTCTTGATTCGCTTTAATTTCTAGCAAACCTAATTCGCTTTCATAATAAGCCTGGTACATATGTCATCCTCCAATTCAGTTCATATTAGTCATTGTAACATGAATAGACAAAATTTTTCGTATAAGCGTTTTATTAGAGAGACAAAAAAGAGAATGATAAAATATAAGAAAATTCAATCAAGGGGGCTATTTGATGAATTCCAAACTTTTTTCATCTTATACAATTAAGGACGTTACACTAAAAAATCGTATCGTTATGTCGCCTATGTGCATGTATTCATCGGAGAATGCGGATGGGCGCATTACGGATTTTCATCTCATTCATTACGGAACTCGCGCTGCTGGCCAAGTAGGTTTAGTTATGATTGAAGCAACTGCGGTGTTAGCTGAAGGACGAATTTCTAACAAAGACTTAGGCATCTGGGATGACAACCTAATTGAAGGCTTACATAAAACGACTACATTTATACATGGTAACGGTGCAAAAGCTGCCATTCAACTCGCTCACGCCGGAAGAAAGGCTGAATTAGATACGAAAGCTTTCGCACCTTCTGCAATCCCTTTTAATGATAGGATGAAAATACCAGTAGAAATGAATATACAGCAAATCAAAGAGACCATATTAGCTTTTCAGAAGGCCGCGTTACGTTCAAAACAAGCCGGATTTGATGTTATCGAACTACATGGCGCTCACGGTTACCTTATCAATGAATTCCTATCACCACTTACTAATAAACGATCGGATGAATACGGTGGCTCACCTGAAAACCGCTATCGTTTCTTACGCGAAATCATCGACTCTGTAAATGAAGTTTGGGACGGACCAATATTCGTTCGTATTTCAGCAAACGATTATCACCCTAACGGGCTAACGGTTCAAGATTACGTTCAGTATACAAAATGGATGAAAGAACAAGGAATTGATTTAATCGATTGTAGTTCTGGTGCAGTTGTACCAGCACATATTGATGTGTATCCTGGTTACCAAGTACAATATGCCAAACATATTAAAGAACATACTAAAATTGCAACTGGTGCAGTTGGATTGATTACGACTGGGTCACAAGCAGAGCAAATTTTAAATAATAACGAAGCGGATTTAATTTTCATCGGACGTGAGTTACTTCGCAATCCGTACTTCCCAAGAATAGCGGCTAATGAACTTGGCTTTGAATTACAAGAACCATATCAATACAAGCGAGCGCCCGGAAAAATCCATACGAATAAATAACACCAGGAATAATATGTAATACTGAATCTACAATCATTAAAGATATACTACAAGACAACTTATATTGTCTGATACGCCTATTTTCTTATATTTTTTATCACTACATTCAGTAAAACGCCAAATATATTGTTTCTATAATATTGAAAGAAATAATATAATTTTATTTTGATAGTTAAAACAACTATTATCCTTTTTTTAAATGTGCGACAGGATTGAAATCACACTCCATAATTAGGATATTAAGCAGAGTGACGAAAAAAAAACAATTTCTCAATTCAACTGAGAAATTGTTTTTTTATTAGTTTATTACCTCTGAAATTCAAGCGACTCTAAACATCTTTTATAAATACGAACGATGCGTTGGCCATGAACCTTGCAGTTTGCGAAGTTGTATAATTTGTCCTGTATGATATGCATCGTGCAAAAAGATATTCATATATTGTTGCCAAACTGGTAGAGAAGGCTTTGGTTGATCTAGTTCTGCTTCTTGAAGGAATTTTAATTCAGATTGTAAGGCATCATGTACTTGAAGTGTTCGCATCACCGTTTGTTGCCAAGCATCATCATCATCATTAAATCCGCCCTGGACAAAAGTGTCATCATTATTTTGTGGAGCAACAAAAGTGTCATCTTGACGTAAGCGAGAGAGTAACCGCTCTTTAAAGATTAGTAAATGGTTTACATTTTCCCAAATCGTATTACTGGTCTTTCCTTCTGGTTGCCAACATGCTTGTGCAGCAGTAAGATCCTTTAACGCTTCTGATATTGGTGGATACCACTCTTCTTCATAAAAAACTTGCTTAACTCCATTTTGCAACATTTCTTTTTTACTCATAAGTATAGCCTCCTTTTTACGCTCTCCTAAAAAATGCAGAAATATGATAGTAGTGTATTTTTAAATGAGCTAAAAAATTCTTATGAAACGAAAACATGCGATCGTATAACGTTGTAGCAAATGAGATCAATAACAACTTAGAAATGAAGAGTATTTGAGACGTATGAGGGATAAAAATAGACGTGATAAATTATCATGATAAAAGGAGTGGGATCCCCACTCCTTTTATCACTTTCCAATAATTATGAAAAAACATATATTTACTGTTCATTCACGACTTTATTTCTTTCGTTTTTCAGTAAAAATTATCCTTCTCGGTTATATTTATTCTATCGTTGTAATTTCATTTGAATTATAAGTATGGATACCCGATTCTTCTCGCAATGCAGTTATATACATCCCTTTTGCCACATCTTTAGCTGAAATTGGTTTATACTTTTTGAAAGCCCCTTTAAAGATAAACGGAATAATACGAGATAACTTTTCAGCCATTCGTTCGCCGAAACGAAACTCTTGTCGATTTCCTACTAATAATGATGGTCTAAAAATGTGAATACCACCAATCACTAACTTTTGCAATTCCTCTTCCATTTTCCCTTTCACTTGTGAATAAAAGAAAAATGATTTAGGATTCGCCCCCATAGAAGACACAACAAGGAAATTTTGCACCCCTTGTTTTTCAGCTAAACAAGCAGCTCGTAACGTATATTCATAATCTACTTTTTTAAAATTCGCCTTTGTTTTTGCTTTTTTTATTGTTGTTCCTAGGCAACTGAAAACATCATCCACAGCAAAGTACTCTTTATATTCCTCTAATACCGAAAAATCAACTTGTTTCTGCTGTAACTTCTCATGCTGCCATTGCATTGGTTCTCTTACAAAAATAGTAACCGAATCGTAGTAATCTGATTCAAGTAATAGACGCGTTATCTCTTGTCCAACTAAACCACTTGCACCAAGTATTAACGCTGTTCGCTTATTCATATATGCATATACCTCTTATTTTACTTTTCTCTCCTTAAGCAAAATAAAACTTCTAGGAGTTTCCTGTTCTTATTTTACCACAAGTAAAGCACTATGCGTACGCATAGTGCTTTACTCACTCTTTTTTCTCATCTCTCTCTCGTAATTTCGTTATTGTTGTAGCGTCCCCTAAATTACTTATTAATCTTCTTAAAAAAATTAACACAAAAGATAATGGCAATACTACCGCTAATATTAATAAAATAGCTTCCATTAAGTAATCCAAGCGCTCATCTCCCTCTTTACCCTCCTTTCAAATATATGAAAACAGCGTTGTCACATATGCATGCATTTGAAAAAATAATACACCTATATTTGACAACTTTATAACAAAAACAAATCGGAATGATTATTATTTATTGCAACTTTATTAAAGATGTATTATACTAGGTTCGCAAACTAAAACGTAATTATTCCGTTTTGTATTAAAATGATATTTTTCTTCCATAATTGGGGAAGATATATCCGTAAAAAAGAAAAGAGGAGAACTTCATGCCTAAAAGATTGACTATATTTTCATTCTTACTTATTTTTACCTTAATTTTCGCTGGCTGCTCAAATAAAAAAGAAAGTAATGCCAAGAAAGATGGAAAGCTAACAGTTTATACAACGATTTTCCCACTTGCTGATTTCGCAAAAAAAATCGGTGGCGACTATGTAAATGTTGAAGCAATTTACCCACCTGGTGCAGATTCACATACATTTGAACCGAGCCAAAAACAAACAGTACAAGTTGCAAAAGCCGATTTATTCGTTTATAACGGCGCTGAATTAGAACCATTTGCTGAAAAAATGGAGAAAACATTACAAAAAGAAAATGTTAAAATTGTAAATGCATCTAAAGGTATTGAGCTTCGCGCTTCTACTGAAGAAGAGCATCATGATCACGGAGATGGCCATAAAGAAGATGAACATCACCATGATAAAGACCCACACGTTTGGTTAGACCCTACTCTAGCAATGAAACAGGCGGAAAAAATTAAAAATGCACTTGTAGAATTACAACCTGATCATAAACAAGAGTTCGAAAAAAACTTCGCAGCACTTCAAACAAAATTTACTGATTTAGATGATCAATTTAAAGCAGCTGTTGCGAATGCAAAAACAAAAGAAATTTTAGTTTCTCATGCGGCTTATGGATACTGGGAACAACGCTATGGCCTGAAACAAATTGCTATCGCCGGTATTTCAGCTTCTGATGAACCATCTCAAAAACAGCTTGCTGACATTACGAAAACAGTAAAAGAACATAATCTAAAATATATTTTATTTGAAACATTCTCTACTCCAAAAGTAGCATCCGTAATTCAAAAAGAAACGGGTACAAACGTTTTACGCTTAAATCATCTTGCTACTATTTCTGAAGATGATGCGAAAAATAATAAAGATTACTTCACTTTAATGGAAGAAAACGTAAACACATTGAAAGAAGCAACAAACTAATCCATTATATTTTCTAGGCAGCTGAACCTGTTATTCAGCTGCCTTTTTATGTATTTCTCCTTGACTTGACCAAAATAACAAGTAAAATTATCCATATTAGCTTTAAGCTATACTATTTTAGAAGGTGAGTTGGAATTATGAATCTTCACATTTGTGAAGTAACAGCAAAAAATTGGCGTTCAGTAGTTGCTTTAAACGTCGCAAAAGATCAGCAACAATTTATTGAAAGTAACGCGTTTTCTTTAGCAGAATCATTATATGAAGGAAACGGAACGTCAGTAGGTTTATATGATGGAGAAACACTTGTTGGATACGCAATGTATGGGTGGTATTCAGAAAAACATAAAAGCGTATGGCTCGATCGCTTTATGATTGACCAACAATATCAAGGAAAAGGATACGCAAAACGTTTCCTACGCTTACTCATTCAGTTTTTACAACAACAATTTACATGTAAAATAATTTACTTAAGTTTACATCCAGACAACAAACATGCAATGGGACTATATGAATCATTCGGCTTCCGCTTAAATGGCGATATTGACGATGAAGGCCCAGTTGTAGGTGTTGTAATGGAATTACTTATAGATAAAATGAAACTTTAATCAATTTTACTACCCATTAACGTGGAATGAAAACAAAAGCCTGTGAAAACAGGCTTTTTATTATATATTTATCAATGTTATTCTATTTTTTATTTCTTTTCCTTATGTGCTTCGTCTTTACAATCCAGTATTATCGCCATACAGTGCTCATAAAAAAATAGGCCTGCAATTTACGCAGACTTATTTCACACACTCTTCAAAATGTTCTTGGAACCACTCTTTATTAATATCTCTTCCGATGAAAACAACTTCACTTACTCGCTCTTCTCCCTCTTGCCACTCTCTATCGTACGAAGCTGCAAATAACGTATGTACGCCTTGGAAAACGATACGTTTATCTACTCCGTCTATCGATAAAATTCCTTTGTAACGATATAAATGTTCCCCTAGCTCTTGGACGACAGCTGACATCCACTCATTAAGCTTTTGTAAATCTAGCGGACGTTCTTCACGTAACACAAACGATTTTACACCTTCTAGGTGGTTATGTTCTTTATGAGGGTAAATTTGCAACGTATCTCTCGTTTTAAACGTTTGAATTTGTAATAAAGATGGTATATCTACGTCACAGTTAGTTGCCTCGATTAACTTTGCAGTCGGGTTAATCCCTTGAATTTCATGCAAGAGATTTTCTTTCTTGCTCTCTTCAATTAAGTCTAATTTATTTACTAAAACGACATCAGCAAACGCAATTTGCTCTTTTGCTTCCAGCCCTTTTTCAAAATGTTTATGTATATGATAACTATCTACCACCGTTACAACACCGTTAATTTGGTATGCAGATTGAATGACTGGATCTAAAAAGAATGTTTGAATAATCGGCCCTGGATTTGCAAGGCCAGTCGTTTCAATTACTAAACCATCAAAATCCATTTTCCCTTCTGCTTTTACGTCCAGTAATTGTTTTAAAGCAACAAGTAAATCTTCACGTACAGTACAACATAGACAACCGTTTGTCATTTCCATAATTTCTTCTTCCACATTCATAATTAACTGATTATCAATGCCAATTTGTCCTATTTCATTTACAATCACCGCTAATTTCTTACCGTGATTTTCTGATAAAATACGATTTAATAAAGTCGTTTTCCCTGACCCAAGAAAACCCGTTAATATTGTTACTGGAATCATTTCGTACATCTCCTTATGGCTATATGTTTCTACATTATAGCATATAGAGAAAATCGTTTTTGTAGCAAAACATATTTATTGTATGTACGTCCCTCAAACTATATAATAATACGTAGTAAGAAAGCCTTTTCAAAATAATAATCATTCATCAAGGGGGTACTTATAATGGAACGAGTTCAAATGGCTGAAACGCTAGAATTCTCTCGTATTATTCAAGGATTTTGGCGTTTAGCAGAATGGAATATGACGAAACAAGAATTACTTTCTTTCATTGAAGATTGTATGGATATGGGAATTACTACTTTTGATCACGCTGATATTTATGGCGGATATACGTGTGAAGGGTTGTTTGGAGAAGCTTTACAATTAAAGCCTTCCTTACGTGAAAACATGCAAATTATTACAAAGTGTGGAATCGCTCCCCCATCACCGAAATTTCCAGAGCGATATGTTGCTCACTACAATACGAGTGCAGAGCACATTATTCAAAGTGCAGAAGCATCACTAAAAAATTTACATACAGATTATATTGACGTATTACTTATTCATCGTCCCGATCCTTTTATGGATCCAAATGAAGTGGCAAAGGCATTTTCACAATTAAAACAAGAAGGAAAAGTTCGTCACTTCGGTGTATCTAACTTCTTACCTTCACAATTTAATATGTTAAGTTCGTACTTAGATTTCCCGCTTATTACGAACCAAATTGAAGTTTCTGCATTGCAGCTTGAGCATTTTGAAAAAGGGACAATTGATTTATGCCAAGAAAAACGAATCAATCCAATGATTTGGTCACCTCTTGCTGGTGGGGAAATCTTTACTGGTCAATCAGAACGCGCCGTACGTGTACGTGAAACTGTGCAAAAAGTTGCTACTGAGCTAGGTGTTACTAGTATCGATACGGTTATGTATGCTTGGTTACTTGCGCATCCAGCTAACATGATGCCAATCGTTGGATCTGGTAAATTAGATCGTGTAAAAACGGCCGCTCTTGCTACAAACGTTAACTTAGATCGTCAACAATGGTTTACAATTTTCGAAAGCTCTAATGGACATCCTGTACCATAATACACAAAAAGAAGAGCTGTTTCTTTACAGCTCTTCTTTTTCATATGTATTTCTAGTCATGGCAAATACACACATATCCCTTAATCCATTTCCATCTACCGCTACACTCGCACTTTCAAATGTACCTTCTAACTTAAAGCCTAATTTCTCAGGTATTGCCCTACTCTTCTTATTTAAAGAATCACATCGAATTTCTACGCGATTTGCTTTTAGTTCAGAAAAAGCATAATCCGTTATACCCTTTGCAGCCTCTACCATATAGCCTTTTCCACTAAACCTTGAATCAATCCAATACCCAATTTCAAATTGAGGTATATCCCAATTAATACGATGCAATCCAGCGGATGCAATAAATTCACCTGTTTCTTTCGAAAATACTAGTAATCTTAAATCCTCACGTTGCAAAAATTGAATATGCGATTTTCTAATACTCTCTTCTATTTCTCCCTCTGTTTGCTCTTTTTGTGCAAAAACCATCCAAGGTTTTAGTTCTTGTATTGAAGCTTGAATTGCATCATATACAAATTTTCCATCTCCTGGTTTCGGCATTCGAATAAAAAGCCTGTCAGTATAAAATTCAGAAGGAAAATCGAATAATAACGGATTCACTGTAAACACTCCCTATAATTCTTTTATATATAATAATATCCATCTCAAGTTATATAGTAAAGAATTTTCTGAATTGAAAGCATTTTACTCATTCACTTCCATCGCTACACGAATTCCAGATTCAATCGCACCTTGAATCCATCCGTGATATAGCGTTGTATGATCTCCAGCGAAGAATATTCTCCCCTCTGGTTTGACAATCGCTGGCTGTAGCTCAGATTCTTGACCTGCTTGAAAAAGCGCAAATCCTCCAAGCGCATATGGATCCAATGTCCAACTTTTTGATATTCCAGATATGAACTCATCATACACTTGACCACCTAATATTGTTGCTAAGTTGTGTAATGCATAATAAATACGATCACCTTTTGATAAACCATCCCATAACAAAGCATCATAAGACCATGTATAACTACCTAACATCATAGCAGGTCCTTTTTCTCCAATCCCATGACTTGGATAATAGGCATAACGAATTGGCAAATCTGTTATAATCCTGCCACCTAATTGCCCTTGTTCTTCCCAAAATCGGCTTTTAAATTGAATTCCTATTTTCGTCGCAGGCATGTAATGCAATTCACGAATTGCTTTCCACTTTTCATGTGATATAGAATCAAACGGATCTACTTCTACAAAACGCATTGTCGAAAACGGGATGGTAACAATAACTAAATCTCCTGTAATACTACTATATTCAAAAGTTTCCTCGTTCCGATAGAAAGCTGTCACACCATTATCGTGTTGATGTAGCTTCATTAATTTTTGATTATATATAATATTTTCTTCTAATTGCGGTAAAAATGACTTTGGTAATCTATCATTCCCGCCCATAATTTCACAAAATCCGCTCTCCTCTTGCATAATGTATAGAAAGCGTAAAGTCTCTACAAACGACCGTTCCAAAAAACCTTCTAAATCTAATAGAACACCGATCATCTCAATTGTCACTGGCGAAAAGTAAGTATTATACTGATAAGGATGATACTTTAAAAATTGTCCTGTGGAATATCTCCCAAAATCCTTCACTACAATATCCCAATTTTTCTCTGGATTTCTTTTAATAAAATTTATTATCGGCTGTACTGCTAATAACAATAGTTCTTCAGACGTTTTCCCCACTTCGTTCATTTCCACAGGATACCTTAAAATGCTTGGATCCTTTTCATATTGTTTCAACGTCGTTTTCCGTCCATTTACATAGATAATATCCGCCTCATTCCTATTAATAAAAGGACTCACCTGTAGCCCAAATTTTCTTATATATGCCATCGTTAATTTATGCGAATACGGAATTCTCATTGCTCCAACATCTAAATATAATCCGGTATCTTCCACTCTGACTGTCTCTATACGACCACCTACCCGATTGTTGGCTTCAAAAATTTTCACATCATGTCCTGCAGCCTTTAATAAAGATGCTGAAACTAACCCAGCCATACCAGCCCCCACTACAATAATTTGTTTTGGACTTATCGTCTTCTTCAATCCTTTATTTATAACTTTTAACGCTTCACCCATTTCTGTGTTATACATTATATCTTTCTGCACAATTCCACCCCTTACTTCATCAAATGGACGTTAGTGGTTTAGTGCATTTTATTCATAAATCCCCATAAACATAACACCATTGCAATTTGAATATTCACTAAAAGTACATAAGAGACAGATTTCACATTTCTTTACGCTTCGTATAATATAGCAACTGCAAAGAAGGAGTGACTAAAAAATGAAACATACTTACGACTACCACGCTACAAAAAAGCATTTAGAATTAAAGAAACAAAACTTATGTAATAAACTTAGCAATACGAAACTATCTGAAACAGAACGCGAACAAATAAAACGTGAAATTGACAACTATGAATATATTTTAAATCTAGTCGAAATGAATCATTATGAACGAGGATTTTCTCGTTAAAAGCGGAAATGGGATTATCCACTTTTCATTTTGAGCATTTCACTACGCATTTTTCATAAGTAAATATATAATAGGATGTACATTAAGATTGAGAGGTATATTCTATGATCAAGTTAAGTGTATTAGACCAATCGCCTATTTCAGATGGTAGCACAGCAATCCAAGCTTTTTCACATACAGTTACGCTTGCACAAGAAGTTGAAAAACTCGGATTTACACGTTTTTGGGTATCCGAACATCATAATTCCGTAAGCTTAGCTGGTTCAAGTCCAGAAATACTTATTTCTCATATTGCCGCGAAAACGGACCGTATTAGAGTCGGTTCAGGTGGTGTTATGTTACCACATTATAGCCCATATAAAGTTGCTGAGAATTTCCGCGTTTTAGAAGCACTGTATCCAAATCGTATCGATCTCGGTGTTGGTAGAGCCCCTGGTGGTATGCCAATAGCAACTCGCGCACTTCAAGAAGGGAAAATGGTCTCACTTGATCAATATCCAGAACAAATTGCAGACGTTGCAATGTACATACATGATCAAGTACCAGAAAACCATCACTATGCAAACTTAAAAGCCACTCCAGTTATCCCAACATCTCCTGAAATGTGGATGCTCGGTTCTAGTGGAGAGAGCGCTAAAATTGCTGCAAACAACGGAGCTTCTTTCGCATTTGCGCAATTTATTAATGGCTTCGGAGGCCCTGAAGTTATGAGGGCTTACCAAGAACAATATCAGCCTTCATTTTTAGGAGATAAACCAAAGTCAATCGTTGCTATTTTTGTTATTTGCGGAGAAACAAATGAAGAAGCAGAAAAAATTGCTTCTAGTTTAGATTTATCAATCTTATTACTAGAGCAAGGAAAACGAACTACTGGTACACCTTCTATCGAAACTGCTCAAAATTATTCATACAGTGCTTATGATTTATTCCGTATAAAAGAAAATCGTCAACGTATGATTGTTGGTGATCCGTCTTCTGTAAAAGGAAAAATAATAAACTTAAGCAAAGCATACAATACTGACGAATTTATGATTGTCACGATTACTCATCAATTTGAACATAAATTAAATTCTTATCGCTTACTAGCAAATGCTTTTAATTTATAAATGTAAAAGGGAGATACATCAACTATGATGCATCTCCCTCTCTTATTACTTATTGTTTTCATTTCTTATATATTCAATAGCTTCTTTTAATAACTCATCAAAATTATTAGGATAATCATGAGCTAAGTTAGGTACAACTTTATACTTATGTTCTATGTTTTTCTCTCTTAATAATTGTACAAATTGCTGTGTGCATTCATAACTATCTTCATCTTGATCCCCGCACACTATATATCCTTTTATATGTTTATCTTGCAGCACACCCAATAACTCATCCCATTCTTCAATCTCGGGAAGCCATGGTGCCATAAAAATAAAACCATCCACATCTATACCTTTTTGTAAAATTGTATATAGAGCTACTCTTGCTCCTGCAGAAAAACCACCAATTATTACATTTTCTACTGTATGATTTTTTATAAATGTATTGTAATGTTCTTCTAATTCTTCTTTCCCTCTATGTATATCATCCCAAACAAATCCATCTGAAAACTGAATTTGTGAAGACTGTGGTAAAGCTAACGTATAATCTTGTATCAAAACTGATTTCCAATATGGCTCTACTATTTGTATATTTTCCTGGTCACCGTGTAATGTAAGTAGTAGATTTCCCTCTTTCTTGCTGTATTTATATTTCACGTCTGGTCTTTGCGTTTGATGTGCTACTTCTTCTCTTTCTTTACATAATTGAACCATTGTATGAAATTCTTCAAATTTATGCATTGATTTTAAATCATCGTCCGAAATTAAATACTCATTTCCATACCAGAGTCCCTTTTCTATAATGGCCTCTCTCATTAAATGTAATGCTTCTTTTTCAAGTCCCGATGCACTTGCGAGCGCATACTTAAAATTATATATTTGCGCCTCATTCCCTATTACACCTGTAGCATTTTCCATTATATAATTGTACGCTTCAAAACTTCCTTTATTTGCATAACAGCGTAACGTTTCATTTAATAATTGAATGTAAGTCATACTATTTTTCATATACCAATTCCCCCGAAACCTATTATAATATTTATTTTCCGAATCTTTATACCATTTTGTATAGCCCACGCTAACAATACCTTATTCTCAGAATGATGCTTAATAGTTACTCTTCCCTATCCAATATATTTAGTATAAATGATAATAAACTGAAAAATCAATATTTTAACAAATAAAAAAAAGACAACAATATATGTATTGTTGTTTTCATGACATCTACCCGCTCTTTTGTTTTTTTCTATCTGGTTTACTTGAAACTAAATAATGTTTTTCTGAAATATATAAGTCTCTTTTTAAGATACGATTTAAGTAAGGTCCTAGTTTCATTCCGCATATGAGGCGATCTTCGCTACCTTCAACAATTGGGAACATTTCTTTTTCTGTTACGTATTGATCTACTGCTTTTTGTACGACATCAATTTCTTTCACTAGGTTTAAATTTTCTTCTGTATGTTCAAATACCTCAAGCGTTTCCTTCGTTATGAGAAAATCATTTGTTGGAAATGCAGGTAAATACGGTTTTAACAAATCATAATTTACTGTATAATCGTCATTTACTAATACTGTATAAACGATATTAGCATTCGTTTCTAAAAACTGAGCCATCGCTTGTTCTAATTCATCTTTCGTAATTTCCCGCTCTTCTTTTCCAGTTCTGAAAAAGCGAAACATCGCATCGCCTCCTTTTTACTATATTATAGCATAAAAGAAAACTGAAAAATCATAAAAAAACCCATTGAAATAATTTTTCAATGGGTTTCTATATATATTTATTCTTATTTTAAGAACGCACTTAGCATCCATACATGTTGTTCTAATGTTGTATGAATTGCTAACAGCATGTCAGCTGATGTTTCATCGCCAGCTTCACCCGCAACTTCCATACCTTCTTTTAATTCTTGAATAAGTGCAGAATAATCATTCACTAATGTTTGCACCATTTCTTCTGCAGATTCTTTGCTTGTCCCTTCGCTCACACTAGATGTTGCAAGATATTCTTTCATTGTCGCTAATGGTTTACCTTCTAAAGCTAAAATACGTTCTGCTAACTCATCAATATACGTTCCAGCCTCATTATAAAACTCTTCAAATTTCTCATGTAATGTAAAGAAGTGTGGTCCTGTCACATACCAGTGATAATTATGTAGTTTCACATATAACACATTCCAGTTTGCTACCTGCTTGTTTAATACTTCCACAACATTTGTTTTCGTACTCATACAATCCACTCCTCTTATCATTTTGTAATGTTTATCTTTTAATAACCTAATTACATTTTACCATACATTCCCTTTCCTTTCGAATGATTGGCTTATATGTAACAAAGTTTTAACACCTTTAATATTTCCCTAATATCATTTAATTCATGTATTTTCTCAAACACTTCATACGTCTAATTGTCCAAGCTCATACATATGCATAATAGTACATCAAGCTCATCATAGTAGAAAGAGGGATAACATGGACAATCAACAATGGCAAGTAGCAAAGAAAGTAGCTGCTACTTATATCGGAACTGTCGTTGGAGCTGGATTTGCTACTGGACGAGAAATTGTTGAATTTTTCACAGTGAATGGATTCTACGGGACAATTGGCATATGTGTAAGTGGATTTTTTTTTATTTGGCTTGGCACAAAGATGATGTTACTTTCATCACAAATCGGGGCATTTTCAGCTCAAGAATTTAATAAATATTTATTTGGAGATGTATTTGGGAACGTTGTAAACACATTATTATTACTCGTTTTATTCGGCGTAACGAGCGTTATGTTATCAGGGGCTGGTGCAGTATTTGAAGAGCAACTTCGCTTACCAAGGCAACTCGGTATTCTTATTACAGTTATTGCTTGTCTCATTATAGGTGGCCGCGGATTACAAGGTGTTTTTGAAGTAAATACACTTGTCGTACCTATTATGATGATTTTTATTATCGGACTTGCTATTACAACCTTTTTTCACGGTACAACTTCTATTAATACTACTATTCCCGCAGAGAGCTGGAATATGAAATGGATTACTAGCCCGATTACATATGTCGCCTTAAACCTTTCTCTCGCCCAAAGCGTTCTCGTCCCATTAGCCAGTGAAGTAAAGGATCGAAAAGCCATTTTTTGGGGTGGAATTTTAGGTGGTGCTGGACTTTCTTTAATTTTATTATGCAGCCATTTAGCAATCTTATCAGTCGATCAATTTTATCAATATAACATCCCAATGGCTGAAGTCATAAGAAGATTTAATGCGACTTTTCACTTCTTCTTCGTTCTTATTATTTTCGGTGAAGTATTCACAACTTTAGTTGGTAATGTGTTCGGAATGACAAAACAGATGCAATCTATTACTGGGTGGAAAAATAACAATATTATTTTCTTCATTTTACTAATTAGTTATTGCTTTAGTTACATCGGTTACAGTGACTTACTTCACATTCTGTATCCTATCATCGGATGGGTAAGTATCGTTATACTTCCAATCATTGCGTTTAAACAACTTCAAAAAACATAAAAAGCATCCATATTATTGGATGCTTTTTTATGTTCATTCACAATCATCACATACTTCCCAGTACGGCCCCATTTCCAATGCTAAATATGGCTTTAATTGCAACCGAATCATTCGACTAGGCATACGCTCTAAAACAAATTGAATACCTTCTTCATCTTCGTCTAATTCAACTTTTGAAATCGCAATTCTTTGCATAGTCGTAATGGGAATTCCATCTTTATATAAAGTGATTTTCACCTCATCATATTCATTAAAATACAATTCGACACTCATTTGATTTTTCAGTATTTCATCAACAATTTTATATGTATCATTTTGTTCTTGGATTATATATTTCCATCCGCCTCTATCTTCTTTCGGAGCTGTTTGAAATAATGTCACCAAATCCTCGTATAGCATAAGATAACCCCTCTCTTACTAAAAAACGATGAGTATTTTATATACCCTTTATCTCTATCACTATCCATAGCTATTGTACCATATATCACCGTTCTTACCTTATTCATTTGCTTCATGAGTATATACAAAACACTTTATTCCATCTTCATTATTATGTAGCTTACTTCAACACTTCATACTCTCCGTAAATTTTTTAATAACATCAAAAGTTAATCAATAAAAATCCGCTCCTTCATCCACTCATTATTTGGTCACAACAAAAAAAGAGTGATTTATATCACTCCCCTTAAAAGAATTTCCCTGTAGCTGCTACTGCTAATACTACAATTAAAATGGTAAACAATAATGAGACCAGTAAACTAAAAATGGGTAATGCTTTCTTTTCATTCTTCTTAAATAATAACTTTAAACTAAGAAAAATATTTACTGGTACAAGTATAAAATAAAAATATTTAACAATTTGCACCGAGCTATTCGAAAGTGTTTTTAATATAAACACTTCAATTAGAAAAACAATAAAAAATGAAATACTTAGCCAAAATGAGACGTAACTAAGCCAAGAATGTCTTTTTGTCCCCCAATACACTCCCATAATACTCTCCTTTTATTTGTATTCTATAGGTTAATAATTATACACAAAGCTAACAAATACCTCTATTTTTCGACAAATATTATGCAAAGCACCATCTTAAAAGTCATAAGGGGACTCTACATCCTCATTTAATTTTACATAATAAAACAGACTATCCCAATAGCATACTGCTATTTTAGGGACAGCCTGTTCTCTGTTAAACTTTAAATCTGTCAATTAGCACTTGTAACTCTTCAGCCATTTGAGATAATGTGCCCGCAGCGGATCCAATTTCCTCCATAGAAGCTAGCTGTTCTTCAGCTGAAGCCGCAACATTTTGTGTGCTTGTCGCATTATTCTGTGCTGTCATTGCAATTTGTCCTACCGAGATAGATACTTCATTTGCCCCTTTTGACATTCCATTAGCTGTTTCAACCATCGTCTTAATTTGATTAGCTATTTCATTTGTAGATTGTAAAATTTCAGCAAAGTTTTGCTTCGTTTCATTTGCAATAACGAGTCCAGATTGAACTTCCTCATTTACATGATTCATAGATTTGACTGTCTTACCCATATCATCTTGTATTTCACATATTAATTTACTAATTTCACTAGAAGATACGCTAGACTGCTCTGCCAATTTACGTACTTCATCTGCAACGATTGCAAATCCTCTTCCGTGCTCACCGGCTCTTGCAGCTTCAATTGCCGCATTTAGAGCTAGAAGGTTTGTTTGATCTGCAATATTTTGAATTACTTCTAATATATCACCAATTTGTTTTGATTTATTATTTAGCAACTGTATAACTGCATCTGATTGTGAAACGGACTCTGCAATAGACTGCATCTGGTTTACTGTTCTTCCAACTAGTTTCCCACCATCTTCTGCTTTCTCACGAGTATGTGCAGAAGCCATATTAATAGATGATGAACTATTTGCTACATGCTGAATTCCTTCCGTTACATCAAATAGTAACATAGCACCATTTTCTACGCTTGTTGTTTGCGTCGTTGCCCCACTTGATATTTCATCCATTGCGATTGTAATTTGCTCAGTCGCTTCACTTGCTTGCCTTACACTTGCAGTTAGCTCTTCTGATGCCGCTGCAACATGCCCAGCTGAATCATTAATTCTTCCAATTAACGTCCGTAACGAATTCGTCATCTCATTAAAGCCTTTAGCAAGTTGGCCAATTTCATCATTAGAATGAATTTCGATTGTTTGCGTTAAATCCCCTTCACTTATTTCTTTAGAGGTAACAACTAATCTCTTTAAAGGCTTCGTAATGGAAAGTGTTACAAAATAAATAAGTGCCCCACCTACTACTAATGAGATAAGCATAACAATTAACATATTATAAAATACAGGTTGAGCAGCTTCAATTACTTCACTTGAGTACATCGTCCCACCAATTTTCCAACCTGTTTTTACATTTGTAGCAAATACCATATTCTTTTCACTACCGTCATAAGAATATGAAAAAGCACCGTGATTATCTTCATAAATTTTCTTTGCCCAAGAATCAGCTGCTTTTTCCCCTGATTTTTCTTGTGGATGAGCAATTATTTTTTGCTTTCCATCTAAAATGAACGCATATCCTTTTTTACCAATATTAATTAACTTTGATGTTTTTAATAAATTATCTAAACTTAAATCTAGCGCAACAACCCCATTTTTATCTTCTGTTTGTTTTGCAATCGTTACGACAATATGTCCATTTCCTTTTGCCTTATACGGCTCAGTAATTACAATACCACCTTGTTTTGCAACTGCATCTTTATACCAAGAACGCTCTGTTGGATCATAGTCTGCTGCCATTTGTATATTTGGTTCTTGCACAAATTTTTTATCATTTCCGGCAACGTATACTTGTTCAACATCTTTATTTAAATTTATATATTGAGATAACATTTTTCTTAATTCATCCTGATTATCTCCTTGATACATGTTCCCCTGAATCACTCGTGCAAAATTATTCACGTCATTAAATTTCGCATCAATCATTTGATTGATTAAATTATCCAGTATTTTTATATTGTCGTTAGCACTACTCTTAATTTGTGATTCAAAATTCTTTTTAGCTGTTTGATAAGACATGCCTCCGATAATAGACACAGCCGCAATTAAAATTACAAAAAATGAAATTAATAGCTTTTTGGCTACTTTCATATCACGAAACCAATTTAATAATTTACCCATTCCGCTCCTCCTGCCTTTCAAATTCAAAAAATAAATTTTTTATAAATATTTTCCATTTCCTAATTATTATTTTCATAACCTATTATGATGAATACTTTGTAAAGTTTAAACAAATAACTTCTGTTTGTCTATATATACGAATAATATTATTATAAAATTTACAAATATAAAAAACCAAAGGAGTAGCCCTTTGGTTTTTTATATTTTTTTATGCTGTTTAGAAAGCTTTTTCCACTTATCACGCTCTGCCCTTGCAAGAATAGCATCTTGTTTTCTCATAAAATACGCCAATTCTCTTTGTAATTTTTTATAGCTTCTCAAACGATCTATCGTAATAAGTCCGTTATCAACAGCACTATACACCGCGCATCCTGGTTCATTCTCATGTTTACAATCACGGAAACGGCATGTTGTCGCAAGTTCTTCAATATCAGAGAATGTTGTTTGAATCGCTTCGCTTCCTTCCCAAAGTTGCAATTCCCTCATGCCGGGAGTATCAATTACGAGAGCGCCACTTGGCAATTGGAATAACTCTCGATGCGTTGTCGTATGCCTCCCCCTACTATCTTCCTCACGTATATCTCCCGTTTTTGCTACATCAATTCCTATTAACGCATTTAACAAAGTAGACTTTCCTACCCCTGATGATCCAACTAAAGCAATTGTTTTCCCTGAAGAAACAAATTGTTTCAATGAATCAATACCTGTATGCTCTAAACTATCAACAACGAAAATAGGAACACCAATTGCTATAGCTTCCGTTTCTACAATTTTCTGTTCCACATCATTACATATACTACTCTTTGTTAAAACAATAACTGGTATTGCACCACTTTCATAAGCTAATAATAAATAACGTTCCATCCTTCTTACATTAAAATCATGATTAAGTGCATTCACTAAAAATAAATAATCTACATTTGCTGCTATTACTTGTTCTTCCGTTCGAGTACCAGCTTCTTGTCTAGAAAAAGAGCTTCTTCTCGGAAAAATACGATGAATGATAGCTTTCTTTTCATTCTCTATTTTCTTTATATACACCCAATCACCAACAGCTGGATAATCTCCCTTCGTTACTGCTTCATGCCGAAACTTTCCAGACAGTTCTGCCATATATTCACCATCATTACAAATAATTCGATATATATGCTTATGCTCAAGTAAAATACGCCCTACTTCAAAGTTCTCTACAGCTTGTTCCTCAAAAAAAGAATCCCAGCCATACGATTCTAAAATATTTTGATTCAAATTGATATCCTCCCTAGTTTAAGCTAAGTGGAAGGATAGTGCGCTCACTTATATCGTTTCGCCCTTTCCATCCACCTTTGTATTTGGTTTATTATTCATATAAGTTATTTTCGCCATAATACATCACCCCGTTCTTATTTTAATTACTCTCATTATATGGAATTCTCCTATAAAAAGCTACATCATTTAACGTAATTTTCAAATAACTTGTTTTTGAGCATTCTAATTTGTCCTCGGTGACTAATTTCATCTTCTAGCACATGAAACCAAAGATAGTGCTGGTTATATACTACACCGTTAGGCCACTTTCTTTCTGACATGAGCCACTCATTACCTTGTTCACTTAAATACTTCAGAGATTCTTCTCGAACACTTTGTAGAAGTTGTACATAATACTGTATTTCATGACCACAGATCGCTCTACCTGCTTCCCCTAAATACAATGCATCTTCCCATATTTCTAATTCTTCTTTTGTAAAGTCACGATCTTGAAATGAAATAAGCTGATGAACTTTTTCAATAGCTGCTATATGCTTTAATAAGGCGCCAATTGAATTTCCGCTGCTCTGCATAATTAAATCTAATTGCTCAACTGATAAATTTTTTACTTCGCCTAATGTTACAGCTCTCGTATGCTCAAGCATACTTACTAATTCCCCTATTTTTTTTGTATAACCATCTACACTTCTTATTCGATAATCTATATTCATATGACGCACCCCTTTCTGCATTCATATTATTGTAAAAATGATTCATATAATAGACTGAAATCTATCGAAATTTTCTGTTATAATTAAATTGAATACAAAATATACCCAAACAAACTTTCTCAATATGCTTATATGAAATATTAAAAGGAATCAATATAAAATAATCGAATCTTATTCACTAAAAGGAGTGGATTCGATGGAAATGTATCAATGGCTAACCGCTGTTCTCGTTGGTGGCATTACTGGCTTCGTTTCCCATCTAATCAATAACCAAGGTAAGTTATTGCTTCCACGCCGTTTGAAAACTTTTTTTCACTTTGGATTTTTAACTGATGTTTTTACCGGTAGCCTAGCTGCACTTCTTGGACTCGTTTTATTCGATGTCACCGCAATAAAAGAAATTATAAAAGTATCCATTGTAACTGCTATTTCCGGTCAAACTTTCTTACTACATCAAGCTCTTGGTGGCGAACAGGCTAAAAATACACAAATTGGGAAAGCTGATGAGAAGATTCAAGAAATTGACAAATTATTGCGACGTTAGTGTATACTTTCTTTTAAAATTATTGTTATAATGAGAAATAAATATTTTCTATTGCGTCGTTTGTCAGGAGAAAGGGTGTTTCGTATGACAAAAAAGAAAATAGAAGATTTCTTAACAAACTCCGAAAAAGAGGAACTGCTAGAAAACTATAAATGTTTACGAGAAGCCCGCACAAAAAGCGAAGCTAACTATTTTGGTGAAGCAGTAAACCATCTATTAAATAAAGCTAAACAACGAATTATTAAAGATGCAGGCATACATGATGAAAATGCCGCAACTGTTCAATCAAAAAGAAAAGCACTGTTTTAGTTAAAATAGCTAAAACAGTGCTTTTTATTTACAAAGATTTACACCATAAGCATTTTTCACATTACTTTCACATCTATTTCACAATTATAAGTAATCCTATATGTTATACTAAATACATCCTTTTCCAAGGAGCTATATGCCGATATATAAATCCCTATCTATATAGGGATTTTTTATTTCCCCAAAATTTTATCCCGCATTAACAGGCAGTAAAACCCCCCACATCAAAATTCAACGGAAGCAAGAAGTTAGGTGGGGGGCCCCACTGATTAAAGTTTCACTTTATTACAAATCCTTTTCAATAATACAGCTCAACAACGCGTTATTAAAAATGCAGGTATACATGCTGAAAATACAGCAACTATGCAATCAAAAAGAAAAGTACTTTTTAGACTTACCCTAAAAAATTGTTTTTTGATTTGCTAAAACTTTATGATGCAATTCCTTTTTCATTATCTTTACTAATGTTTTCACTTTTTCTAAACAGAAATAAAGCTACAACATATAATAACGCAGTAAAGCTACCTACTAGTATAAAATTGTGAGATGTTGCAAATAACATTCCTGCTATTACCGCACCAATCATTTGACCAATGTACATCGAGGCGTTAGCAAGGGCAGCACCTGTTCCTCTTGCTATAGCAGACATGTTTTGTAAGTGTCCCATCATTAATACAAACAAAATTCCGGTCACAAAAAATAAAACAAAGAAAAAGAATTCAACAAAAATAAGATTCTTTAAATAGGGAAGTATTACATATAACACTGCCGTAAATACAATTCCACCATAGAAAGAAAGATTGTATCCAATTTTATTTACGAGTCTAGGGCCAAAAATATTACCAGCTAAATTTCCTAATCCTACTACGAGCATAGCTGTACCTACTTCATGAACCTGTAAGCCAAATTGAATAGAAAGCCATACACCAAAAAATGAAAATGCAGCAAAATTTCCGGTTTGAAAAACAAAGTATGCAAAATAAGAAAGTGAAACCTTTGAATCTGTAAGTAATTGTTTATAACGCTTTAAAATAACTTTTTTATTTCCACCTATATGAACCGACTGTATTTCTGGTAATACAACATAAATAAGAATGACAAGTAGTGCTGATAATATACCAATAAAGTAGAATGGCATTGTATAATGTATCGTTGCTAAATAAGCTCCCATTGGCAGCCCTAAAATTTGAGAGATTGATAACCCTGCTGTTGCAACCCCAATTGCTTTCACAATTTTCTTTTTCTCTATAAGAAGCGGAATAGATGCCCACACTTGTGGAGATACAAAAGCTGCACTTACACCTGCTAAAAATCTAAATGTTAGCATCCATAAAAAACTCGGTGCAATTCCACACAAAAACGTACTTAACGCAAAAAAACTCATACCTAGTACCATCACTTTTTTTCTGTTTAATCCATCTGATATAGGACCAGCGATAAGCGCAAATCCAGCATACCCTAAAGCATACGAACTCACCATCCATCCTGACATCTCAGTTGAAACATGATACACCTGTTGTAATGTCGGCAAAAGTGGTGAAATCAAAAAAGTATCTGTACCGATCATAAACATTATCGTAAAAAACACAGCTAGTACTCTATTCATTTAGACCTTCTCCTTATATAAAAAGGGGGTACTATCTATCCCTCTTTTTCACTAATCTTCTAAAATAGATTGGATTTCTTTCATAACTTTTTCATTCAATGAAACGTCCACCGCTTTCACACTTTCTCTTATTTGCTCTGCCCGCTTTCCACCAGGTATAACAGTTTCAATTCCTTTTTTATTTAATAACCATGCTAATGCTAAATGAGACACTTCAATACCATTTTCTTTCGCTAGCCCTTTTAACTTTTCTACTTTCTTAAAGTTACTCTTATATGTATTTTCTTCAAATAGATTTACACTTTGGCGCCAATCGACTTCGTTTAATTTGAAATCTTCTGTATATTTACCACCTAATATTCCAAAAGCAAGAGGCCCATACGGAATAAATGAAATACCCGCTTCTATACAATACGGCAAAAGTTCTTCCTCAGCCGTACGTTCTAACATATTGTACGGTGATTGTACAACATCTATATGACCATGTTGGTTCGCTTTTTTTAATTGTTCTATGTTTACGTTCGATATTCCAATTGAACGAATTTTCCCTTCTTCTTTTAAACGAGTAAGCTCTCCGATTGAATCTATGTAACTTGTTTCAGGATTTGTAAAATGTAAATAATATAAATCAATATAATCAGTCTGTAATCTTCTTAAGCTATTTTCCACAGCATTTCTTAAATAACTTGGTTCATTGTTAATATAAATTTCTCCATTTAACAACGGTTGAATTCCACCTTTTGTAGCAAGTATAATCTCATGGCGTTTTCCCTTTAATACCTCTCCTACCAATTCCTCAGATCTACCGACACCATATGAATCTGCTGTATCAAAAAATGTAATCCCTTGCTGAATAGCTTCTTCTACTAATTGCTTTCCTTCTTTTTCATTCACATCAGCATATAAATTATGTCCCCCTACTGCATTTGTACCTAAACCCAGCCTTGAAATATTTAGTCCTGCCTTTTGCAATTTTGTATACTTCATTTTTTCTCCCCCTATATTTCTATTGTTCTAATATATTCGAACAATAGAAATATACCACTTTATATGTTATAGTGCAAATATCTTAACTTATACAAGTAGGTGAAATATGCGTACACTCTATCATCCAAATCGAGAAGAAATTCAATTTTCTTCTGTCTTATATGCACTTAGCGATCAAATTCGTTTACAAATTGTAAATATGTTACTAGAGAAAAATGAACAATCTTGTGGTGCTTTAAACATTCCCATTGCGAAATCAACTTTATCTCACCATTTCAAAGTATTACGTGAGTCAGGTGTTATGTACACGCGCCTTGAAGGAACACAACGTTTCATTTCAATTCGTGAAGAAGATTTAAATGCTAGATTCCCAGGTTTGTTACAAGTTGTATTACATGCGACAGAGCCATATTAAAAAACATCTNNAGATGTTTTTTAATATGGCTATTCTTTTAATAAATCTATTAATCCATTCCCTTCAGATGTACGTTCATATCCTAAAGGTACAGTTCTTTTAATGAGCTGCGCATATATTTCCGGCTCTGATAGCTTTCGACCGTATTCTCTCTCACACTGTTTAATAAGCAAAGCGAGCGCTCCAGCAACATACGGCGTCGCCATAGAGGTTCCACTTAACACAGCATATTTCCCATCTGGATACGTAGATAATATTTCATCACCTGGTGCTACTAAATCAATTTCTTGATTTGAATTACTAAAACATGCAATCTTCCGATCTAAATTAACAGCACCAACTTCAATTACCTCAGAGTAAGCACCTGGGAAATCTAGTTCTTCTGTTTCATCATCGCAATCTCCATTATTTCCAGCAGCACATACAACGAGAACATCCTGCTTTACCGCATTTTGAATTGCTTCATGTAATTCTGGAACATCTTGCGGACCACCAAGTGACATTGAAATAATTCTCACTTCCTCTTGATTCGGCCCTCTCCAATTTACAGCATAATGAATTGCCTCAATAATTTGCTCATAACTTCCAGAACCATCTCCCGCTAAAACTTTTAATACTAACATTTTAGCAAGTGGTGCAACTCCTAGTACACCGACACCATTTTCAGTCGCGGCAATCGTTCCCGCAACATGAGTACCATGTCCGTTATTATCAAGATACACATTTGGATCAGCTTCATAATCTTTTGTGAAATTTCTTCCGCCAATAATACGATCTTTTAAATCTATATGATTAGTGTCACACCCTGTATCTAATACGGCAACGACTACATCTTGCCCCTTCACACTCTTTTCCCATACTTGCGGAGCGTGAATAAGTTGTACACCTGGTGGAATTTCATTTACTTGTTCTACCACCTTATTTACGGTAAACGGAATCAATTGTATACCTTTTTGTTTATTCACTGTACTACTCATCGTAATCCCTCCTGAAAATGTATTATTTTCATTTCAGACCACTTTTGAATACGTGTAAATGTAACATTCGTTTTATTCTTTTTGTTTTCCTTCTTTTCAAATATTTCTCAACATCATTTACTAGCTCTATACTACTTTTTTATTTTCCCTATGAATTGTAGGAAGTACAAGCACGGGTCTCAACTAATAACCAAAATAAGAGGACCAATTAATGGTCCTCTTACAGTCTTTCAAAAGAATGATATGTAATTTGAAAAATAATATAAATTAAGACTAAACCTCACTCTTGTTTAAAAACTTTTCTATTTCTTTTACTAAATATTCCGCTCCCTCTATCCCAACAGTAATATTTCCATTTGCTAATGTAATATTCTGCCCTGAAACATCACCTGTGATTTGGCAAGCATTGTAAGGTTGATATTTTTGTAAAATGATTTTATCTGCTTCTACAAAAATTTCAAGCGGTGATTTGATTTGTATTCCCAATACATCGCGTAATTCTTTAGGAATAACAATTCGTCCTAATTCGTCTACTTTTCGAATAACTCCTGTTGCTTTCATATTTCTCCCCCCTTACTCTCTATTAATTTTTTCACCTCGCTTTTTCCATTTTATCACTTTTTGGCAATACTTGCCTCTTTTTAGAAAATTTTGTACTCAAGTTAAAAAAACACATTTAATGCATACGTAATCTCTCTTTCAATTGTTTTATATAACGGGATCTTATAAGTAAGAAGTATACAACTTGAATACCTATGAAAATACTTAATACAACTGTATTTTCTTTAAACAACGAGTACTCGAACATCTGCCCTAACGCAGTTAAGGCTACTGCCCCATGTAATGTTGCAACACCAATTGGAACGAAGAATAAAAGCGCTAATCGAATTGTAACTACCTTCGATAATTCCCCACTCGTCAATCCAACTTTTCGAATTATTTCGAAAAGTTGGACATCATCCTCCAAATCGGAGAATAAACGGAAGTAAAGGAAACTTCCTGCGCAAACGAAAAATACTATACCAATAAAGAAACCTACAAATAAAATTGGTCCTGCAATTTGTAAACTTTGGTTTTGTTCGTACTCTTCCGCACTAAACGTTGAATGTTCTTGATACGGTTTAATTTGATGCGTAAGCTCTTTACCGATTTCAATCTCATCTTTCGTTCTTTCAGTTTTATACATATAATCTTTTGTTTCTATAAATCCATCTCGTAATGAATCATATTGATTATTAGAGATTACATAAACATTTCCTCTTAATATTTTCCCCAATGAAGACGAAGTAACTTTTTTCACTTTTAAATGTTCATTCATATTAGGCAAAGTAATTTCTTTTCTTTCTTTCATGGTTGGTCCTGGTATTTCTGCTGACAAAAATAGAACCTCTTTATTTGATACACTATTAAATGGTTCTCCTGTTACATTCGCATATTCCTTATAATCTGATTCTTTTATAAAAATGGCACTTCTTAAAGACTGTTCCTCCGTGTTTTTCGTAGAAACATTTATTTTTGAAGCTACTATTTTATGTTTCTTTAGTCCTTTGTCAATCATTTGTATATGCTGTAATTCGTTACTATTTCCTTGCTTAGAGTGATAATGAAATGCAATTGGTCTCTCCATTATCCCTTTCGTCATGGATGCGAAGCCAACTAATGTACCTATTGCTGAAAATGCTACAGTAGAAATAATGGTTACAATAAAGAACATTCTTGCGTTATCTCTCATGCGGTACGCTAAATCTGATAACGTAATAATATTAGTCTGTGTCCAATAGAAACGTTTACTTTTTTTGCATAATCGAATAATAAAGACGCTCAGCTGCTTGTACAATAAATACGTACCAATAATGACTACCGTTGTAACAGGAATCATCATAATAAATACCATTGCGCCATGTGATAGAAGAGCCCCTACATAACCAGCACTAAGCAATACTACTGCTAATATTGAAGAAATTATTGATGCTTTCGGTTCCGGTTTCGCCTCTGCTGATCCTCTAAACAACTTCATAATCTTATTTTTACGGATCATTCCTGCACTAAACAATGATATGATCATAAATAATATAAAAAACATAATACTCGTTACAACAATTGCTTTCATCGGTATGTAATAGGATAAAGAGATATCTAGTTTCAATATCATCGGAGCGGCAAATATTAATATCCCTGAAAATAACATACCTGAAAGAATACCAAAAATAATTGCCCCTATTCCAATCATAATATTTTCAAAAAAGATAAGACGCTTTAATTGATATTTCGTCATACCTAACATCATTAAAATTCCTAGTTCACGCTTTCGCGTTTTTAAAAACATTCCCATCGAATATAAAATAAAGAAGAATGTAAATACGTAAATAATAGACTGTGCAAAAGACATACTTACGAATACGTACTGCCCTAATGCTCCAGCACTTAATGCCGGATGAAACGCAAAAAATGAATACACAAAAAAGGCCATAATAGCAAATGCACTACTCAAAAAATATGCTGAGTATGTCCGTCTATTTCGCGTTACATTCCGATATGCTAGTTCTCTAATGTTCATATTACTTCTCCGCCCTTCTACTATCTATGTTTTTATATTAGTAAAGTGCGGAAATACCTTCCATCGATTCAAATGACAAAAACCTTACATTTTTGAAAGGTTTAAAAAAATTGCTTATACGTAGTACTTTATTTATAATGACTACATTCATATTCATACACACATCCTATTGTATATTCGTTAGTTTTGCGAAATAATAAAGGATAGAAGTATGTACCAATATAATACATAAGATTTTTTACCGCTTTAATATGAATAGGAGGAAAACATAATGACATTACAAGAACAGATTATGCAAGCATTACATGTTCAGCCTGTAATTGATCCAAAAGTTGAAATTCGTAAACGAGTTGATTTCTTAAAAGATTATGTGAAAAAAACAGGTGCGAAAGGATTGGTACTTGGAATTAGCGGGGGCCAAGACTCTACATTAGCAGGACGCTTAGCACAGCTTGCAGTTGAAGAACTTCGTAACGAAGGTGGTAACGCAACGTTTTTCGCTGTACGTCTTCCTTATAAAATACAAAAAGATGAAGATGACGCACAATTAGCATTACAATTTATTCAAGCTGATCAATCTGCTGCATTTGATATTGCTTCAACCGTTGATGCTTTTTCAAATCAATATGAAAACTTATTGGGTGAATCATTAACAGATTTCAATAAAGGTAACGTGAAAGCACGTATCCGCATGGTTACTCAATATGCAATCGGTGGACAAAAAGGACTACTAGTTATCGGAACTGATCACGCTGCAGAAGCTGTAACAGGGTTCTTTACAAAATTCGGAGATGGTGGTGCAGACTTATTACCATTAACGGGATTAACGAAGCGCCAAGGACGCGCTCTATTACAAGAGTTAGGTGCAGACGAGCGACTTTACTTAAAAATGCCGACAGCTGATTTATTAGATGAAAAACCAGGTCAAGCTGATGAAACAGAGTTAGGTATTACTTATGATCAATTAGATGATTATTTAGAAGGTAAAGCAGTGCCAGCTGACGTTGCAAAAAAAATTGAAAAACGTTACACAGTGAGTGAGCATAAAAGACAAGTACCAGCATCCATGTTTGATGATTGGTGGAAATAAATAAAACATAAAAAAGAAGCTNNAGCTTCTTTTTTATGTTTTAACGATATACCCCTACTCTTTTCTCCAATAAATCTTGCAGGCAATCTTCATGTTGTTTACAAAATAACGGCGGCATGTCGTCTAACGGGAAAAATTGCAAATCTAACGTTTCATCACCGTCTACTTTGTTCTCCCCTCCGGTAATTGAGCATGAAAAGACTATCACAATTGACTGGGCTCTGTCTCCATTTGGATATGTTTGAAAATATTTTGTATACACCCCAATAAGTTCATTTATTTCTACATCATATCCTGTTTCTTCCTTTATTTCTCGAATCGCAGTTTCTGCGGCAGATTCTCCGATTTCCATTGCACCGCCAGGAAATCCCCAAGCGTTAAAATCACCTCTTTTTTGCAGTAATACTTCTCCATGTTCATTCAACACACAACCACCCGCAAAATTTAAAAAAACACAGTCGTGCCCCACTTTTTCACGTAATTCTTTTATATAATTGGCCATTCTCTTTCCCCTTTTCATACTTCTTCTATCGCTATTTCTTATCTTTTTCAAGCAATTCAATAATTCGATCTAGCTTCTGGTTCATATTAATTACATGGTGTTTCTTTGCAGCGCTGCTTTGTAATACTCTTCTAATAAACAAAGTAAATGATATGAAAAACAAAACGATAAGTCCGATTACTAAACAAGTATATATCAATGTAAATATATTACTTTCGAACAAGTTCATTTAGCATTCACATCCTCTCTTTTTAATTCTAACATATAATTCAAAATCTTCCAAAATGATTAATGAATATAAAAAGAGCACCTATTACAGATGCTCTTCTTCATTAATTAGTACGTAAATGTGATTGTCGCTAATGAATAACCGGCCATCGCACTATATGGTGCTACTTGATAAGAGACACGCTTTGCACCTTTTGGCCAATTTATTTCATTTAATACTTTCTTTATATCTTGCATTGTTCCATCCATGGACTGCTTATATCGTACTTCTACTTTTTCTGGTTTAGCTGCGAATTGTTGCTGTAACTTTTTCTTAAATTCATTATAATTTTCTGTTCCGTATTGTGCAGATAAGTATTGTAAATTTGTTTCTTTTAACATTTGTTCATATGCAACAGTTTTTGAACTACCAGCTTTTATTTTGTTTGTTAATTCGTTAAAGTAGCTTGTAGTTGCTGCTGGATATTTACTACGATCCCAGTCGTGGTCTTTACTTAATTGCTCGTCAGACATATTAAAATATGAATATGTTACACGACCAGCTTTATCTGGTACTGGATCATCAAACGTCGTATCCAGATGGTACCATTTGTTTTCAATGTTCACTAAATTCCATGCGTGAGCTTGTCCATTTCCTGTACCTGTTACAATATGATTTTGAATACCTGCTTCTTTTAACAATTCATATGTTAATAGTGTATATCCTTGGCAAACGGCAGAACGATTTGCTAACGCTTCATATGCTGTATATGCTTGATAAGACGTATCATAAGATACGTGTTTTACAACGTAATCATGAATGGCTTTTACTTTCTCATGCTCATCCATCCCTGGTTGTATAATTGTTCCAATAATTGTTTTCGCCTGAGCTTTTACATATTGTGTTTGTTCTTTTGATTCACGATATTTCACTTGTAGTGTAAACGTATAGTTCCCTGGTAGCCCTTTAATAGAATATCTAGTAGACGCTACATTATATTTTACATACTCATCTGCATCTACAATTTTATTAAACTCGCCATACAATTGATCCATAATATTTCTAGCATTTCTATCTTTTGTTTTATATGTGATTGTAATATTTTCTTCTCGATTATCAATCTGTTTTTTTAATTCTTTCCTGAAATCATTTAACAACTTTTCATCTGATTGTGTTGTCGCTACAGTTGGATTCGTAGCTGCATAAGATACAGATGACGCATTTAAGCCCCCCATTACAATAGTTGAACAAAGTGCGGCAGCTGTCACATACTTACTTGTCTTTCCCATCTCGTCACTCCTTATATTCTATAACTATACGAAAAAGTATCGTATAGTTTCAGAGTATACAATACTTTTTCGTATAGGTCATATGAGATTATGCATATTAATTAATTCACATAAAGAGGTTGTTCTTTTTAAAAGAACAACCTCTTTTCATTAGCAAGTTTGCAATACGCAGCATGTATTTTCAAAACGTCGATTTTTCAAATCTTCATTACTAATAGAGAAATATAGCATCCCTAGTTCTCCCCAAACCATATTACAATTTTTATGATCTGAATCAATTTGGAATAAAAGGGTCATTTGCTGCGGATCTACTCCCATATATTCTCCTGTCTCATATAACACTTCTTCTTGTACAGAGAATGGCTCACCAAACATTTGATGGTTATCGTAGTTATCCGGAATTAGCTCTTCAAGTAATTGTAAGAAACGATCTGAATCAACCTCATTTTCAATGAAAAGCTCTGGTAATTTGTATGTCAGTTCAAAAGTAATTGCACACTGGTTATATTTCGCTTGTATTTCATTTGCTTTTCGTAATTGTTCTACGGGAACATCATAATAAAGTACACGACCAGCTTCGACCAGATTCACATCTTCTTCAAAATAATTTTCAATGCTAAAGAAATATAACATCCCCGTCTTAGGAAGATTGTGATCCATACCAACGTTTTGTAAATCACTTAAGTTAAATTGCGCGATGAATTGTAACGGATTTCCTTTATACTTTGGATATTCAAACGAAGCTGGTAAATCAGGAACTCCCCCCATTTTCGAACTACCTATCGCAATAGTTTCCTGCTGCTTTGGCACAATTTTTATACAAGGAAATACAGTATTAATAAGTTCCTCTTTCAAATGTGTTAGTTCATATTTATCAATTAATACTTCAATTTTTTTATTCATAAATTCTCCTTACATTTACATACTTATTTATATCATAGTACAAAGATTATACTTCATTCTTTATAAAATCAACAAGCCTCCCAAAAAACGGGCTTATCCTTCGTACGCGAACTAGTTTAAAACAGCATACTATACATTGTTCCTACAAACACGATAGTTCTTTAGTTCTTCCAGTACATTTTCCCCTCGTTCATTTTCATTTTTAATATAAGGAGGAATTCCACATGGGTTACGGATATAGTTGCGGCGGTTACGGTTACGGCGGTAGCTGTGGTGGTTGTGGTTACGGAGGTTTCGCTTTATTAATCGTTTTATTCATCCTTCTAATCATCATCGGAGCTAGCTGTTGGGGCGGCTTTGTAGGCTGCTAGTAAACTTAAAAACTATTGTAAAAAAGCACGTACAATACGTGCTTTTTTTCCATTTCCAAATCTTTTATTCGAAAGGAAGTATGTTTAATGAAGATCGATGGTGTTTTTGAAGGAGGCGGTGTACGCGGTATTGCGCATGTTGGAGCAATTTGCGCGTTAGCCGAAAAAGGTTATGACTGGGAACGTGTAGCTGGAACATCAGCTGGTGCAATTATCGCAGCACTTTTAGCTGCAGGATATTCTTGTTCCGAGCTAAAAACCATAATAACTGATATCGACTATAACAAATTTATGAAGAAAACCTTTATTGACAGGATCCCCATTATTGGAAAAGGATTAAGTGCATGGACTACTCTAGGTATTTACTCTAATGTATTTATAGAAGAATGGATTGAAGAATTACTTCGAAAAAAAGGGGTTCATTTATTTACTGATTTGCCAGATCTAAACAAACTCAAAATCATCGCCTCTGATATCAGTAATGGTAAGATGGTTGTCTTTCCTGATGACTTACCAAACTACGGATTTTTAAATTATCGCTTCTCTATCGCTAAGGCAGTAAGAATGAGTAGTACAATCCCTTTCTTCTTTGAACCTGTCAAATGGAGAACTCCAAAATGGAAGCAGCCTTGTTATATGGTTGATGGGGGAATTTTAAGTAATTATCCAATTTGGATTTTCGACTCACCAACCGCTCCACGTTGGCCGACTTTCGGATTTCATTTTGTAAAAGATGAGATTCAAGCTGATCCTGCCCACTATAGCGAGCCTATATCCATGTTCAAAGGACTATTTAAAACAATGATGCAAGCACATGATTTACGTCATTTAGATAAGGAATCAAAAGCAAGAACCATTACAATTCCAACAGGAACGATTACAAGTACGAACTTTGAGCTGACAAAGGAAGAAAAAGAATGGCTTTACAATTCTGGTTATAACTCCGCTAATAAATTTTTACAATCTTGGAATTTCAGGCAATATATTGATGAATATAGAAAAGGAAATCAAGACCGAAAGACAAATCGTTTTTTCCGCCAACTTGACTCATAATATTATTATTTTGCATACAAAAACGTTTAACAAATTCATAGTAAATAAGCCTAGTAATTTCTTATATTACTAGGCTTATTTACTTCCTATATAAACTCACTTATTGTTTAAGGGTAAGTTAATCCTTCAGCTTCTTCCTCAGTAATAACTGTATAACGATTTCCCGTTCTTAATCCTAACAGTTCTGCTTTTTCAATTGCTTCTTGCTTTGTTTCTGCATAAGCAGCTAAGTATTTATGTCCATCGATAATTTGACAAATTACATATTGTTTCATTACTTTCTCCTTTTACAATTTAATTAATTGCGCTACCTTTTTTATGCCTATTTCAATCTCTTCTAACGTTGCATATGAATATGATAGGCGTAAAAATTGATTTGCACTTCTATCATACAAAGTACCTGGGTTTAATAAAACCTTTTCTTGCAGCGCTTTATCAAATAAACTACGATGGGAAATGGGTACTTTTATATGTACCCATATATAAAACCCACCTGTTGGTTCATGCCATGTTGCTATTTCACGAAAATATTTATCTAACATTAGTAACATAAAATCTCTTCGCTTTTTCAATTCACTTCTTACAAATTGTAAATGCTCATCATATAGACCATTTGTAAACCACTCTGCTGCAATTTGCTGGGATATAGAGCTTGAACCATAATCTGTTTGCATTTTTATGTCTGACAATCTTTGAATTACTGGCTCAGGTCCAACAATCCATCCAATTCTTAAACCTGGACTAATTACTTTAGACATGCTTCCAATATGTAGTACGATTCCATTTTTATCATAGGATTTTAAAGGTTTCAAACAAGGTGCCTCAAACCATAAGTCTTGATACACTGCGTCCTCTATAATAGGCAATCCAATTTCATTACATATTTCCATCACTTCTGTTCGCTTCTTATCATTCATACTAAAATTCGTCGGATTATGAAAAGACGGGATTGTATATAATATAGAGGCATTGAATTGCTTCTTATATTTCGCAATATATGATGTATGTAACCCACTCTCATCCATCGGCATTCCAATTAAACGTATTCCTGCTGATTGGAAAACATTGAGAGAGTATAAATATGATGGTTTTTCTAATAAAATTGATGCCCCTTTCGGAAGAAGCCCCATAGAAATAAGTTGCAGTGCTTGAATTGCTCCTGAAACAATTAATATAGAGTCGGGAGATACATATACACCATGCCCTTTTAAATAGTCAGCAATCTTTTCCCTTAAATAAAGATTTCCTTTCGGCTCTTCATACCCAAGTGTCACATTTGACTTTAAAAGCTTATTCATAATTTCTTTCATCTTTTTCTCAGGTAATAGACTTGGCGCAAGCTCACCTGTTCCTAGCCGAATTACATGTGGATAAAATTCAGCTTGATTAATCTCTTGAATGGCAGGAAGATTCGGATAATGCACTCCCGTTTCTACATAAATTCTCCAATTAGGAGGCGGAGCGTATGTTGAAGTATTTTCGTTATGATTTACAACAATTGTCCCCTTCCGACCGTTGCCTTCAATATATCCTTTTGCCACTAATTCATCAAAAGCCATTACAATTGTACTTCGATTCACACCAAATGTATGCGCCAAATCTCTTTGCGAAGGTAATTTCGTTCCAACTGTCCATTCTCCATTAACAATTCTTTCTTTTATATACGTTTCTATTTGTTTATACAAAGGAGTCGCTAGAGACATATTAGGCTTCCAAACTAATCTTTCCATCATATATCACCTTACATTCTTTTTGGTTGGTAACCTCCCCAACCATATGGATGGATACAAATTTTCATTTCTTCTATACAATATACACTATCATAATACATTAAAGTAGGAGGGAATATGATGAGTGAAGCGATTATTCATGGTATCATTCTTGCATTTGGCCTTATCATTCCATTAGGTGTTCAAAATGTTTTTGTCTTTAACCAAGGTGCGAGCCAACCAAACATTTGGAGGGCAGCCCCTGTCGTATTAACTGCCTCAATATGTGATACGTTGCTTATATTAATTGCAGTTCAAGGTGTCTCCCTTGTACTCCTTACTTTTTCTTGGCTAACTAACACGTTATATATAATTGGATTTTTCTTTCTCCTATATATGGGCTTTATTATTTGGAGAAGTAACCCTACCAATGATGTAAAACAAGAAAACAGTATGCCTTTAAAAAAACAAATACTTTTCGCTGCATCAGTTTCGTTATTAAATCCACATGCAATTTTAGATACAATCGGTGTAATTGGAACAAATTCTATCCAGTACATAGGAAGTGAAAAATGGGCTTTCACCTTTGCAACTATTATCGTTTCTTGGATTTGGTTTATAAGCTTAGCTTTATCTGGAAAATTTTTAAAAAAGGTAGACTCGACTGGAAAAACAATCGTATTATTAAATAAATTTTCAGGACTCATCATATGGGGAGTTGCTCTTTATATGTTAAAACAAGTTATTCTTTCTAACTAAATAAAGAGAACCACATGTTAATTACACATCCTATGGTTCTCTTTCAAATTATGAAGTCGGTTCCGATTTCTGTTGTACCATCTTTGTATCTTTTGCTGGTTTAATCCAAATGATTGCTATAACAGCGCCAATGGCAGCGAAAATACTTGTCACATAAAACACTTCATGGTCCGCCCCTTTCATAAAAAAAGAATATAGGGGTGGTCCAGCTGCTACACCAATAAATCGCATTGAACTATAAAATGAAGTAACCGTTCCTCTCTGCTCCTTTTCAATCCCTTGTGTAATTAGAGCGTCTAAGCACGGAAGAGCCATACCAATTCCTATTCCCATTATAACGAGACAAAGAAGTAGTAAATAGATTCCTTTTATAAATAAAGGGATTATGACTGATGCAGCGGCCAGTAAAAAACCAATATAAATACACTTTTTCATAACATTTTGATTATCTCCAATTTTTTTACCGGCCAGATAGGAACTTAGGGATAGTACAAGTAAGGGAATGGCAAGTACACAACCTTTCCATATACCATGAATGTCATACTTTGACTCCAATATTGTAGACAAATAAAAGAGAATTCCGAATAAAATAAGCATAATAATTGCACCTAGTACAAAAATGGCAATTAACCACCTTCCCTTTTCTCGAAACGTAGAGATAATAGATTGAATAAACTCTTTTAGTGGTGGTACTTCTCCTTCTTGTTTTTTTGCTTTTACTAATACCAGCAATAAAACAATCGATAAGATACATAAAACTGGAATCGCCCAAAATGGTAAGAACCATACAATAGCGGCTAAAGCAGATCCTAAAATAGGGCTGAGCACTTTCCCAAATGTATTGGATGTCTCAATAATCCCTAAGCCCGTACTAACTTGTTTTTCATCTTTGTATAAATCACCAACACATGGTATAACAACCGGCATCGCACCAGCAGCACCAATGCCTTGAATCGCTCTACCGATAAGTATCCAGTTGTATGGATTATCAACTTTCCACGACACCCAACCTGTTATCGCACCCCCGATAGCTGCTATCAGTAAACTTGGAACCATTACCATCTTTCTTCCCCATCTATCTGATAAATAACCAGCAATCGGTATAAGTAAAATCGCAATGATCGAGTAAATTGTAATAATCATGGATACTTGAAACGATGAAATATGTAATTTCTTTTCAATTGTCGGCAAGATTGGAATGAGCATTGAATTCCCTAATGTCATGACAAGTGGAACTGATGCAAGCGCAATTAAACAACAGTTTTCTTTTTTTAACATGTTGATTTCGGAACCTTTCATCATATATTTCTTACCATATAATAGCCCTGCTGGAACATAATTTTCATTCCACCAGGGCTATTACATCTTTACTACTTCCCATTCACAACAAAAGAAATTGGGTAAAATATAGTATTACTTCTATTCTTTGAATTCTGTTCACTATATATCCATACCAATTAATTGAAAAAAAAAGAAAGGAAGAATCCTCCCTTTCTCCTATAACCTTCTACATTTAGCGAGTATATCCGCCACCAAGCTGTTGTTCTGCCATCGCTACTAGGCGTTTTGTGATTTCACCGCCTACAGAACCGTTTGCACGTGAAGAAGTATCAGCTCCAAGTTGTACACCGAACTCTTGTGCAATTTCATACTTCATTTGATCTAAAGCTGCTTGTGCTCCATGTGATGCTAATTGATTAGAATTACGATTTCTAGCCATTACCAATCACCTCCTTATTTATATATAAATTGTGTCAAATCCGAATTTAAATACATGGTAATTTTTGGTTATTTTTTACAGTAAAAAAAGAGCCTCTATACGAGACTCTCACATCATTTCACATTACGAAGTTACTACTTCTAAATTTCTATTTATTAATACTTTCATTTCTTCTTTTAATACCTCTTTTGAGTTATGTCCAAACCACTCTAACGAAGCAAAGAGATTCGTATCTCTCACTTCCTGAATAATCTCATCATAATTTACAATACCTTCAAATAACGGAACCATACCAATACGACTTCCCGCTGCAGCATATACATTATTCGGTTCGAACACATGCAAATAATCCGCTGAAGATATATTCTTAAAATGGTAATGTAATGTCCACGGCTTCAATCGATGGAAACTGTCTATTGGATCTGCGCCTGACTCCCATATATGAAGAAAATCAAGATTTATTTTTAAATTCGAATGATTTACTTCTTTTAATAATTCTATAGTAGAAGGCAATGTGTCCGTTAGTGTATTGGGATGTGTTTCTAACAGTACATACATATTGTGCTGAGCAAACACATCACAAATCTTACGTATTCGCTTCACATACTCTTTCCTCTCTTGTTCCGAGAATTCCTCGCTCCCTTTTTGCCCAGCAAACGTACGAATTTTATTCGTATTAAACCAATTAGCTAGTATTACAAGTTGTTCACTTTTCTCTATCGTTTTTTCAAAATCTGCTGATAATGATATATCTAAGTAATCACTTATCATCGTAATTTCTAAGTTTTTATCCTTTAGAAAATTCAATTCTCTTTCTGTCGTTTCACGTTCTTGCATATACAAATTTTGTGCATGAGTCCCCCACAATTCAATTCCTTCAAAACCGTTTTCATATGCAAATTGAACAATATCAGTAAATGAAATTAATTGATGACGAAATGAAATGGTACATAGCGAATATTTCATAGCTTTAAACTCCCCTATCTTAAATTCAGTTAGCTTCTTAAAAAGTTACGACAGACTGATTTGTTTTCATACCTTTCCATGATAGAAACTGTCTCTCTAATTCCTTCTTAATCTGCAGCTCAATTGCATTCATTTCATCCAGTTTTTCAATAATCGATACTAGCATATCTTTATTGTTCGTCATCGCCATTTTAATTGCACGATACTGTACATTTGTAAATCCTTGCACAATATCCTCTATCCGATCACACCAATAATCAAATTCTTCCTCCGAATATTGCAACGCTTCACGGAAGTATGCAAAGGCATGCTCATAACTATATTTACGAATTGCAAGTACTGGTATTTGTTTTACTGCCGCTACAAGCTTAGAAAGCGAGTACCCATCTTCCTCATTTGCCATCTTTACAATTAAATTTTTCAGCTCCATAGTCAGTTCATTGTCGTTCTTTTTGAATGTCTCTGTGAAATAACTAGCTACTATTTCTTGTGTTGGCTCCCCAATTCCTTCTACATCAATGAAATACCCTCCACCAAATGGGTTATTTTTAACAGAGTGAAGCACTTTTTCTCTTTCCATATTTCCTTCCCAGCGAAAATCAGGATCTAACATAAACCACTCTTCTTCTTTCTCTGTCTTTGATATCATTAAATAGTGTGGAAACGGTTTTTGATGAAATTTATTTTCCCTCTCTGGTAATAGAGACATATCAACCATTACAATGACATAACGATTTTCCGGCTTATTTTCTACTAATTCTAAAAACGTTTCTACATTGCTATCTTTATCTCTTGCATGATCATACCATTCGTTCACTTTAATACCGTACAATTTTTCAAACCAAAGTAAATAATGATCATGGTTAATGTTTTCAGAGTGATACGAAATAATTCCGCCTTCTGTTATATCAAAATCTCCATCCCATAGTCCAAAATAAAATGGACGAAAATCAATATCGCTACGCCTTTTTATAATTTCACAAAAACAACTCACTAAACAATGCACTTTAATTGAAGTCATACTCTCATCCACTTTCCTAAAGGCTAGTTATTCACATTTGCTTCCTGTAACGGCCGTAATTCCTCCATAAAATCAAGCAAAGATCCTACAGTAAGAAATGCCTTTGGATCTACCTCATCCTCTGGAACGCATAGCTTTAAATCCATTTCTATGTATACAATGAGCTGCAACATCATTACCGAATCTATATATAAATCTTGATTTAAGCGCATCGTTTCTTCTAAATACGTTACATTTTTCAGTTCCATTTTTTCTACCATAATTTTTAACACTTCATTCTTTAACGCTTCTCGTCTCATGTTGTAACCTCTCCCATCTCTAGTAACTTTCTACTTACTTTTCCAGTTTTATTTTTCGGAATTTCAGTTACACTTTCAATTTCATGAGGAACTTTATAAGAAGGTAAGTGCTGAATACACCATTCTCTTATTTGCACCGGATCAATATGAGAAATCACTTTCGCTTTAACTATTTCGCCCATCACAGGATGTTTCCCTCGATATACAATTGCCTCTTGAACACCTTCCAATCGAAGCATCGTTTCTTCTACCTCTATAGGAAAGACTTTTAATCCTGAAACGTTAATTACATCGTCCATACGCCCCATAAAATGAATGCCATGCTCAGATTTATATCCTAAATCTTTCGTGAAAATTTCCTTATCGTTAATTTTCACTACAATTTCTTCCGGTGCATTTTCATCTGAACCTATGCTTATACTCGTATGAGGTAGAGGGTTTCCTAAATCTAAATGGCTTTTCATATCATGACATATACTAATACAGCCTGCTTCAGAACAACCGTATTGCTGCATCATATATGTTGTCATTTCTTTTAGTTTATAAAATAATGCTTCTGGCAAAGGCGATCCTGATGTCATAATTTTATGAAACTGAAACGTCCCTAATGGAAAACTCCCCATAATGTGTAACATAAGTGGTACCGCATATATGATATGTTTTTCTGTATTGCGAACTATATTTAATGCAAATTTAGGGTTTTTATTCGTAATGATTATAGGCTGGCTCCCCCTCTTAATTGCAGATAACGTACCACATATTAGTCCGTATGAATGTGAAACAGGTGCCATAACGATTGGCACTTCATCTACTTCACAGTTTAAAGCTTCATTATAGGCAGTAATTTCTGTATCAACTTCCGTCCATGCTCTACGAATCAGTTTCGGTTCTCCCGTAGTTCCCGAACTATATTGCAATAAAGAAGGCTCTTCTAGTAAAAAGTTCACTACTTCTAATTTTGTAAAACCAGCATATTCTCCATATAAAATCCCTACACAATTTGCACGCTTTGCCATTTCAATAGCCGTTTCTTTTGGCGTATCTTCATGTATAAGTAATACTGATGATCTCTTTTCTTTTAAGAAAAACACAAGCGTAATAATATCGAATGGATCTTTCAAACAAAGCGCAAACCTATTTCCTTCTGCTTCTTGAAATTGTTCCATTTCCTCGTAAACTTGTAATCTCAAATCAAAATCACTTTTGCTATACTCTTGTTTATCAACGATTAGCATAATTTCCCCCTGTAACAACTGATTTTTGTTTCATAAGTTGTCTTGCTCTATACAATGGATTTGGAACTTCATGAACAAGCGATTCCACATCCATATATAATCGACGTTTCGTTAATTGCTCAGCATAGAATGCAGGTGCATATAATTGAATATTTTCAAATCTATCTTTCAAATGTGGATATATTCTTAAATGATTTTCAATTTCTTCAACAACCATCATCCAAAAGCGTTCTTCTTGCAATCCATATTCATCCGCAAGTACGAACGCTAATTCTCCTAAATTAAACAGGAAAAGTGCATCTAACACCATCTCTTGCAAACATTCGATGCGATCCATTTCAAAGAAATCATTCATTTTTCCATCCGCATATGTTTTATACATTTTAGTAAAGTCAGGGCATTTTTCAACTTCTTTCAAGTATGGACGATAAAACTCAATCCCTTCATGAAAGTCCTTTAATGCAATACGGACAGGTACCCCTTCTTTATGGACTAGAATCATATTTTGCCCATGTGATTCTAATGCGATGCCATGCTCTACAACAAGATGTATAACTGGTATTATCGCTTTTTGAATAAGTAATTGTAGCCAATCCTTCATTCCATGTTTGTTCAACCATGCGTCAATAATTGGTGTACCATCTTTCGTTTTAGCGTATAAACCATTAAAAGGAATTGCATCCTCTTGTGCATCTAAATACTTGTGAAGGCTTTCGCGCCAAATACATCCTAATGAACCATATATAGCTTTCTTTTTCGTGTCATACGTTACACTTGAAAACTCATTTAACAATATTAAACGTGCTTCATCCCTTAAATAGACGTCATTACTTACAACATCATTTAACCAATTTGATATTGCTGGTGCACTCACAACAGAATATGGTTTCAGCGTACGAAGTGTTGAGGTGTTGAGTAAATTCATCGATAATTTAACGTACGGCTTCTTTGGACTCGTACTATTTCTTAACGTTCTCATTGACTGTTGCGCGCAATAATCATCCTTTGATGTTCCTAAATAAATAATAAATTTACTCTGTATATGATCCGCATAATTCGAAATGATGAAATTCTCCCACTGCCAAGGATGAACAGGTATAAACACGTACTGTTTTGGATTACACCCCTCATTGAGAATTCGTTCCGTATACTTTTCTAATTTACGCTCGCCAATCTCCTCTTTTAAAAGGTTGCTATACATCACTTCATTCTCATAACCTACAGTCGCATAATTCTTATGCGCTGCAATCCAGATGAGTTTTATTGGCTGTATAAATTCATATCCATATTGAAAATTGTCACGATATTGAAATCCAACACGTGCTTTATAACTAGGATGATATGGGTGGCCGTCTATTAAATGGCTTTCAAACTCATCGTAAGATTTTTGAATGTATTCTTCCTTATTATTTCTTTCATATTGTGCAATCGTGTCTTTAAATATTGTTTGTTCTAATTCATAAATAAAAGAATCTAATTTAGTTTGTTCTACGCTAACAACCCGAAAAACTTCTTCTAGAAATTGCGAGACCGATTGTATTTCTTGCTGTTCATCTTGGACTCTTACGATTAATGAATCTAAAGAAATACGTCCAAATGTCATCCGTTCCCTGCCATAGCATTTGTACGTGACACTTTTGTTTTCTTCATCAAGTCCTTGTATTATAAAAAGAATTTGTTCTTCCTTTTCTATGCGAACCGGTGTAATAATCCCCTCATACATTAACGATTCTACCAATTGACGTAGCACTCTTCTTCGCACTGAAATGTAATCTTCTGATTCGAGCGCCTTCAATATTTTCGTATGATACATGTCCACTCTCATAAAACCCTCCACTTTATGACGAAATACCATTATTTGTATTACGTGAAATTTTAACGCTATTTACGAACGAACAGCCACTTCTCTAACGAGTGGATTATGTACTTGCACATAAATTGCTTGCTCTAATGGATTACTTAACTCATCGACATCGAAAAATCTCGTTAATAAATTCGCTTTACATGCCAATTTATCTTCGTCCAACAATTCTCTTAAAAATGTTGAAGGTTCCCGGTTATATGGAAGGAATGATTCAAGTACAGACCTTAATTCCGAGAGAAGAATTTCCTCCTTAATTAATTCTGCTGTACCAAAACCATTAATGAGGCCAAACATATGATTGAAAATTAAGTAGTAACGAAATCTCTCATCCACAATATAGTCGTCATATAGATTTCCGGTACGTTCTCCAATACCAGCTAATTCATTATTAAGCTTCTCTTTCATTGAATTACAGAAATAAAACCCTTGATTATCACGGAAATAATATTTTACCGGATAACCATCCTTTAGCTGAACAACGCTATTTTGCTGATGAGCTTCTAATGCAACACCATACTGTAAATACATCCATACCATTGGCTTTAAAGAAATATTCATATATCGTCTAAACCAATCTAAACTTACTTCTTCACAGCTTCTACTTTCCAAATCTGCTAGGCGATGAATAATATTCGATAACCGAGTACGTTCCCCAGGTATAGCGTCTTGAACTAGCCCAGCAATTAATGTAGCATCATTTGCATGTTCACTATAAAAAGGATTCTCACGAATAATCACTTCAAATCCAGATTCTCGTGTTCCATAATTTAATGTAATAAAAGCTGGATCACAAATAAAATCAAAGCCTGGAAATCTTTCTCGTACTTCACCAATAGCCGTATTTAACATTTCTTTCCCTTCAAGACCACTCTCAAGTTCTTTCAGTTTATTAATACGCATTGAATTCGTTACTTTCACCGGAAACGAAAACTTAAGCATATACTTTGAATCGGGATGATATAGCGTCCTTAGTGATGATGTTGCCATATAATACTTACCTACAGGGCCAATATACTCAAGCAATTCTTGAACTATCCAATCTTGTACGTAAGCTTGATGCAAGAGCCATTCTGCCTGAAGCGGATGAATTGGAATTAATGCATATTGATCTTCCTTACAGTACTTCGCTATAAATTCCTTACTAACCATCTCATCATTACTTAATTCTTCTTTTATAATCGTTGTTGTAGAATCTGATAATAATGATTTTTCATTTACTATACTTTTATGGGCCCGAAAATAATGAAGCTGGCATTCTCCTTTTAATTCTGGAGAATACATTGCATTTTTCCAATCCACTATCCCCTGTCTACTCTTTGGTGTAGGATGAGTTAAATGCCCAAATAATAAAGACTGCTCCGCTTCTATAAAAGTTGTATGGAAACCGTATAATGCGGATGTATCTTCTATTCTCTCTTTTGTAAATTCCTCAATATTTTGACAACTACGAATGACTCGAAGCATAAGTTCCGCAGGATTCGTCCCTTCTCCGTAGTTGATAGACATCTCTTTTATTAAAAATGTAATAACTGTAACGTAATCTGCTTTCATAACAGAATTACTATCTCCAATTTGGTAATAAAATTGCTCTCCAAACAAATGACGATTTGTTGATGATTTATATATAACTTCTCCATACAAAATAACGTTCTGTGCCGATAGCCGACAACATAAATATGTGGGGACTGTATCTCTATTCAACGTATTACTGAAGATAATCTTCATTCTTTCATCCTCTGTAATCCATTCTCCACTCCCTGTTTCTCTTAAATAACAGTTTAAAAAGCTTTGTAATGTTGCATGTTCTGCGATTTGTTTCGCATGCTGCATGTTGGTCCTCCTCTTTATATTAAAGCTATCGAAATTTTATATAATAAACGATAATTGAATGTCGTTATCAATTATGATTCTAATTGATAATGATATTCAATTCAATAGTATATTTCAGAATTTTTTTATCTGATTTAATTTTCATTGTTTTCTCTCTTTTCTTTAATCTGGTTAAAAATACACGAAAAAAATACTCAGTTTCAAACTACATACTTACTATTTTTCATTAGTAATCTATCCAAAATGGTTAAACAAAAGAGGTATACCTTAATTGGTATACCTCTTTCAAACATAAAGTTTACATAATAATATTATTTATATTTCTCCAACAATACGCTGTTTCTTCTACCTGTAATCTCTCTAAAAATTTCGTATCAATTTTTTCAGGGTTAAATTTTTCATAAAACTTTTTAGAAGGATTATTTGTAACGACCCAGACTAAAAGAGATTGCATATCATTCTTTACACATTCTGATACTAACGCTTGAAATAATTTTCGGCCTATTTTCAATCCTTGATACTGTTGTAAAAGGTAAATCGCATATAATTCCCCATCACAATTATATGCACCGCTTCTTTCAACTCCCCCGTCAATGAATCCGATTATTGTTCCATCTAACGTCTCTGCTACAAATCTATATTGGTATTTATCTTCTTGTTTAAAAATGTTTTCCCATTGTTTTTCTCGTTGCTCATATGTTATATTTTCTAAAATTTCGTTAGCGAATATCCCTTTATACGTTGTTTTCCAGCTATCAACGTGTACCTTTGCTATACCCGGTATATCATCTTTTATCGCTCTTCTAATATGTATCTCCATCATTTTCTCCCCCTTGTTTACTCATCATTATATCAATTCCCCCCCTTAAAAATCCAAATAAAAAAGAGTGAATTCACTTCACTCTTTTTCCCCCTACAATTATCTACTTTCAACTTCAACTGAAACAACACGCTCAATCTCTTTTAGTGAACTATATAACTCAGTGGTATATAAATCTTCTGGGGCTAAAATAACCATCTCTAATTGCTGAAATGCCCCGTTATCAATGTCTTTAATCTTCACGCGTTTCACATGCATACCTAAATTTTTAATTTGCTTAAATATACCATCTAGCTCATGATGCTCTTTTACAGTAATTTTTATAGATAAGTCCTTTTGTCTTAATGAGTAAGGTCCTGCAATTTTCACAAGGTGAGGAAGTACATTAATAGCTAAAATAATTAAAACCATAGCAACTGTCGCTTGTAAATAAAATCCCGCACCAATTGCAATCCCTAAAGCTGAAGCAGCCCACACCATAGAAGCTGTCGTTAATCCAGAAATAACGTCATTACTTCTTCGTAAAATGACACCTGCGCCAAGAAAACCAATTCCACTAACAATTTGAGCAGCAAGTCGCATCGGATCCATATTTGTATGTCCTGGAACAGAATATACATTCACAGATTCAATTGAAACCATCGTAATTAAACAGCTTGCTACAGAAATAACCATACTTGTTTTCACACCGAGCGGTTTATTCTTTAGTTGCCTATCTATCCCGATGAATAATCCTAAAAAGAGTGCTAAACCTAATTTGAGTAAAAATTCATATGACATATTTCATTCTCCTTACTTTACAATGTCGAACAATTCACTATAACTCTTTTATGATATCAATTCCAGTCTTTTCTATTCATGTAACGACGAAAGCCGGAAAAACATTCTCAAGGATGTTTCTCCGGCTTTTTATTCCGATTAAGATTTTTATTTATTTTTGTTCTTTAATCTTAATCTGTGCGTCTTTGTAAAATGCTAATTTGTTGTCATTATACTCTTTTGTAAATTTGTTAAACTGTTCTTTCGACTTTTGTGCTTCCACATTTAATTCATTAACAGTTTTAACTTTTTCGCCAATCTCTTTTAATTTCGTTTCTTTTACTTTTAATTTTTCATACAGTTCTTTTTCAGTCGCTAACACTTTCGTATAATTTTCATTCATCTTTTGGAATGCATCATAACGATTCTTATACGACTCTTCTACTACTTTTGCTTGTTTTTGTAACTTCTTATCTTCAAGCTTCTCTATATTACTTTGAACAGATTTCGTTTCCTTCTGTGCTTTTTCTAGCATTTCTTTTTCACTTTTCAATACTTTTTCACGATCATCTACATTTGCAGTAGCTTGCTCTAGTTTCTTCATAACTGCTTCATTATGATCTTTGCCTTCTTGCAAAATTTGAGAATATAATTCTTGACCTTGTTTCTCTAACTGCTCTAATTTTTTTGCTTCATCCACTAAAGATTTTTCTTGTGTTGCTGCTGTTTCAAAAGCTGTATATAAATTTTCTTCTGGCTTTTCACCGAAACAACCTGTTAACAAGCCTACTGATAATGCTCCAACTACTGCTACTTTTCCATACTTCAACGTCAATTCCTCCATTACATACGATTATCATGCCAGAAGTTCACTGGGAAGTGACTCTCTTCATGATAAGCTTCAAACTCATAACCCTTTTCTTTTAGCCCCTTTAAAATTGCTGGTACAGCAGCAACTGATTGCGGGTGAATATCATGCATTAAAATTACTTCCTGCGGTTTTGTTGCATTCGTTAATACATTTTGAGCAATTTGTGCTGCAGCTGCATCAACTGGCATTTTATTATATTTCCAATCTAATGAATCAATTGTCCAATCCCATACTTTAAATCCGCCTTCTACCACTTTATTTCGAAGACCTTCATTCAATCCAGGCATCGAACCATATGGAGGACGTGTTAATTTAGGTGATTTCCCAATAATATTAGCGATTAAGCCTTGATCTTCTTTCATCTCATTTACATACTCGCCATTTTTATATAACTTTGCGAAATTATGTGTCATACTATGCATGCCTACATAATGCCCCTCAGCATTTTCACGTTTCACTAAATCAGGAAATTCTTTTACATTCGCTCCAATTAAAAAGAACGTCGCCTTCGCATCATGTTGTTTTAACGTATTTAATAATTCAGCCGTATATTTCCCTGGCCCATCGTCAAATGTAAGATAAGCAACTTTTCTTTCTTTTCCATTAAAACGACTTGGTGCCGTTTTATTCATTTCAACTTTCGGCTGTTCACTTGCAAGCTGCACTACATTTTCTTGTTTCGCAACAGCTTTTGCTGGTGAAGTAATTGATTGGAACATGAAATACCCAATAGCTACTGCGGCAATCGCTATTAAAACGGCTGCTATTTGTTTAATTTTTAAAGCTTTTTCCATTCTATCGAATTCCTCTCCCTGTTAATCTTATATATATAAATCGCCCAATATAATTATACATCTATTTATTTTTATTTCACCATATAAACAGATTTTTTGTATTATAATGGGAGTTTTATCAAAAGTATTGTTCCATTTTCTTATAAGACTAAACGTATCTCCTTGAAGCTCCACCTTTTTTTAACGATAGCTAAACCAATACTTACACCTGTTGCATGATTACTAATCTGGTAAAATAGCTGGTCAATATATGATAAATGCTCTTTAGCAATTACTATTCCTTCGTCTTTCACCTTGATCGCCTCAATGTGTATGAATATGTAATTGCATTTTGAACAGTCTTTCTTTAGCCTATTCCAATTTCTCACGAATTCAATTTGTTCTATAGTAGTGATACATTGAGTTTCTTTCTCTTCAACTTTAGGAGTTAATTTCCAAATCGTCTCCTCTAGTATATCTTATAATTACACCTTTTGTTTATATAAATTAAAATGATTTTAGTATAATTTTTCTAAAACAATAAAGCGTTATTGAAAAGTTGCTAATCCATTTCAAAAAAAAGATTGGCAAAAGCCAATCTTTTTTATTATTCGTTTCGAACAGGTTTTGGCGTTACACCTAAATGGTCATTTAATTTTTTTGAAATATCCTTTACATTTTTTTCATTTGGAATGTAATAATAAATACCACCGATACGTTTATCTGTACCTTCTATTTGCATTTTTTCCATTTCCAAATTAGATCCTGCCATATTTTTTGTAATGGCAAGCATATCGTCGAATGTTAAGTTCGTTTTCATGTTTTTATCAACCGCATCTAGTAATGATCCCATTTTGCTGATTGATTGAACAGACATCGCTTTTTTAGCAATTGCTTCTATTACAAGTTGCTGTCTTTGACCACGCATTGCATCACTATCGATTTTACGCGTTCTTGCAAGTGCAAGTGCTTGTTCTCCATTTAAATGTTGGTAACCTTTTTCTAAATGGATCATACCAGCTTGGTCTTTACTATCTTGTTCAGTGAAAGTAACTGGTACATCAATATCAATACCACCAATTGAATCGACAATTTGTACGAATGATTCAAAGTTAAACTTCACATAATAATCAACAGGAACATTTAAAAATCTTTCCACCGTATCTCGTGTACTTTCCACGCCACCAAATACGTGAGCATGAGTGATTTTATCTAATTTTTTTCTAGTTGGAATATAAACACGTGAATCACGTGGAATGCTTACTAGCTTAACAGACTTATCATCTTTATTAATTGTTGCTAATAAAAGTGCATCTGTTCGAACCGCTTCGCCATATTGGCTTTTTCTCATTTCACTTCCATCTACACCCATAATTAATATTGAAATATTATCCTTTAAAGGTTCAACTTCTTTATCACGCTTTGATGACTTATCAATTTTTGCATACGCATCACTTACAACAGCTTTTGCTTTGTTATATATAAACGAACCATATCCTACTCCTCCAAAAATAAGTAGGAAAAATGGAATTAATATGAACCATTTCATTGACTTTCTTTTAGAACGCTTTTTATTACTTCTCGTATTTTGTTCTAATTCAGAGCTCATACCCATTCGCCTCTCTTTCTCTTTACCAAGTATAATGTAAGTCTATTTATCTTCATATTGAATTTCCTTTCAGTAACCTTACAATTTTGTAAGGTTACTACTTAAACCCAATATGTATTCCATTTCACATTATACTCTCGTACTTATTTTTGGCAAGTCACTATTTACCAATTTCAAAAATTTAGCACTTCGCAACATGTGAATTTACAAATTTATTGACTCGTTCATTTTAAATTAGGATGTTTTTCCCTAACAAACGATAAAATAAGGAGTCCCGCTAGTTATGAAATCTCTATGGATACAGTATATTTCACATTATTATTTCTCAAACGGCGTATACATGCTTTTCTTCCCCTGATTATAAATGAAAGCCGACTTTGCTTTTATTTTCGTTTTTTCTACTTCTCTATCTTCATTTGAGAAGTTCACAATAATTTTAATATCTTTTCCATAAGAAACAGATTGTACTAGCTTATCTTCTGACAAATATGCAAAATTCGTCATCTCTTCTTTTACTGCTTTTTCATGAACTTCATTCCAAACTTTTAGATGCTCTGTAATTTCCTTTTTATGCTTATTCCACTCTGCTTCATCTAAATGGTACAACGGAGGAACATTATACAATATTTCAGACAGCATTCGATTTCCAACTTCATCTTTTACTTTTAAACTTCCCCATTCCCAATGATGCGTTGTAATAACGGAATCGTTGTATACTAATTTATATAATGGTACCGAATATACTGGATTTAAATATACTTGTTTATATTCTTCTTTCAATGGCACTTGTTTTGCATATTTTTCAGGAACATTTTGATTTGGTGACCAATATCCGCCGACATAATACGGACTTGTTTTATTTTTCCTCATATCTTCATCGTCCCATTTAATAACGGGTGTTTCAATTCCGTGTGCAAATGCAATCGTATTACTAGCAAAATCATTTCCACCTTCAGAACCAATGACCATACCCTCTTCTTGTGCGATGTAGTCCATTCGTTTTAAACGTGCTTGTAAATCTTGCTCTTGTGTCGTTATATGTTTCGCCGAATAGTCATCGTAAATCTCACCTGTTGCATCACAATCGATAAACCATGAATTATATTTAGGACCATTTTGTAATATATCATTCATGCGTTCTTTTACACTAGGCAGCGATAAAGTCGGGTTTAGCTTGCGGCCTCTCCCTAAAAAGCCTTGCACCTTTTCTCCGTTTTTCTTCGTTACAGTAGCCTCTTCGTATAATGATGGGTCATTAAAGGATGCTGTGTTCCAATTTTTATCACTTTTTTCGTGAATGGAATGATATGAATCATACGGACCAACTAAATACCCCATCTCCTTCGCTTTTGTCACGAAATTTGGTTGCATAAATCCTTGTTCCCAGTTCGGCAGACCAATCCACGCTTTGTCTATTCCTGACTCTTTCATTTCCTTTAGTATGTCCGTTCCATCTGCATTACCCCATTTACTTACCTCTTCAATCGCATCACCAAGTAGTGATTTTAATACATGCTTATTTAAACTATACAACTCCGCCTTCGTTAAGTGAGCTACACCTTTCTTTAATAGCGCACTAGCTTCCTGATCAACTTTTTGGAAAATATCCTCTTTATAAAATTCCTTCATGGATAATACTTCGTTTATATAACGTAAAATAACATTTTTTTGATACTTATCAATGAAATCTTGTTTACTTACTTGATCTAATACATTCAGTTCCCCAGGCTCTGAACTATTCTTTTGAATAAGTTCTTTTATATGGCTAAACAGCGGGCTATTTATTTGCTCCCTTAATTTTGGCCAATTTATATTACTTTCTGATAAACCATTTTGATTCCAAAAATAAAAATGCGCCGCTCCATATAACTTTTCGATTTCTTTATTTTTTCTAGCCTTTTCTTGTAATGTTTTAAATTCACCTTTTTCAATAATATAATCCTTATACAATTTAGCAATACTGACCGCATCATTATTTGTCACATATAATTGAAATCCATATGTTTTATTTTTATTTATGCTCGGGAATTCATGTGTAAAATCAAATCCTATTTTCGGATCCGAATGAAATTTCAATTCATTATTAAACATATTGTTCACAATATATACAATTGAATATTTCGAACCATTTAATGCGAAAAACTTCATAGAAAATGATTCAGCAAATGAATATGCATCATCCTTTAAAAACTTCTTCCAATTCTCATCATTGCTCGGAATTTGCTTACCTTCCCATAACGGCAGTGTATAATTTTCAGCCTCTACTTTCGGCCACGTAAAGCTTTCCGCACCAGTCGATTCCACTTCAATGTTTAAGTGGTCTTTTTTCTTTTCTAACTTTATTTTTACTTTTTGATCTGGATATTCCCACGATGTACGATCCTTTTCTTTTTTTACATTCGATACCTTCATTTTCGGTAGGGGTTGTGATGCCTGTTCCTTTACACCCTCATGTTCTACAGTTACTGTGAATGTTTCTGGGTTTACATCATAAGTAAAATCTTTATACGTCGCTTTCTTTATTTTAGACTCTTGTACAGCATTACTACCTTTTACATCACAACCGACTAAAGTCGAAAAAGACATAGTTGTAAGAAGACATATCGCTATCATTTTTTTCATCCTCTGCACCTCCAACAATGAATATACAGGTGCTTTGTTACAGGAATGTGGCAAAAAATAATAGAGCTAGCATATCGCTAGCTCTATTTGGAGTATTAAAAAAAATGATATGAACAACTTTAACTCGCTTAGAAGATATGTAATACAATAACTACTTTTTTCTTTTTCACTAATTATGAAACTAAACAAATCGAAATTTTAACAAGCATTCTTTAACTGAAAAAGTAAGTGTATACAATGTATCCTAAAAGTAGTACTACGATGATTATCCCTGTACCTTTCCAATTCATACCGCCTGCCATATCAACAGGACTACCTGATTCCGCTCTATTGAGTCCATCATTTAAAGAACCAGTGGGACTACTTTTTAATTCACTTTGTCTCATACGTTCTCTTTTTTCTTCTGGTGACTCTTTATTCATATAAGCACCTCCAAAATTAATACACTCTTTACTAAATGATACATTATTATCTTTCTTTTATATGAAAACTTAACAGATATTTACAACATAAAGAAAGCTAGCGATGCTAGCTTTCTTTATAATCCAATATGTTCTTCCTTGTTTACAATAATCCCTTTATGGTCGATTTCAAGCTCACATACTCTCATATCTGTAAATACTCTCGCTAATTGCTCAGCAATTTCTTGACGTTTCTCATAGGGTGTTAATATAAAAATAGATGGTCCCGCACCGCTAAGTGCTGTGCCGTACGCACCAAATTCTTTTGCGCATTTACGAATAGATGGTAATAGCGGTACGAGTTCTAAACGATATGGCTCGTGAAAATGATCTCTTTCCATCATTTCACCTACAACTTCCCAGCGCTTTTGACATAATGCAGCTACTAATACGTTACTTATCGCACTAGCTTTAACTGCCTCATGAAACGGAAACATTTTCGGTAATACAGATCGACTTTCATCTGTATTTAATTCTTCATTCGGAATAAGAGAAATTACGCCTAACTCTTTGCTCTCAATTCTTACAACGGAAACATCCTTTCCATCAAGTGCTCCGATTACAGTTCCACCTAATATAGAAGCAGCAACATTATCTGGATGTCCTTCAAAATTTGTAGCAATTTGAACCTTTTGATCAGTTGTTAAGTTCAAATTACCCAGCTGATTCGCAAGCTCTATTCCTGCTACAATCGCTGATGCGCTACTACCTAGTCCCCTTGTTAACGGAATATTACTAGTAACTTCTATTATATGGGGTGATACAGAAGGACATACTTTACATGCCGTGCTAACGATTAAATTTTTATCATCTGTTGGAATAGAATCGTCAAAGGAATGAATCACTTGCCATTTATCAGCTTTTTCTTTTACCACCACATCTAAATACAATGACAAAGCTATTCCAACTGAATCAAATCCAGGACCAACATTCGCCGTACTAGCAGGGACACGAACGCTTAATGGTATCACGACATAATCACCCCTTTAATATGATTTTTAATTTGTTCTATATCATTTGATACGCTTGCAATGTCTAGTCTATTAGAAGAAATAGCGATATCAGGATCTTTCAAACCATTTCCAGTTAATACTGCAACTACTGTTTCTCCCTTTTTGATTTTTCCAGATTGAACATGTTTAATTACGCCGGCTAATGAAGCATTTGACCCTGGTTCAGCGAAAACTCCTTCAGTTTTTGCTAATAACCTATACGCCTGTAAAATTTCTTCATCTGATACCATATCTATTTCACCACGTGACTGCTCGGCAGCCTCTACTGCATACGACCAACTTGCTGGGTTACCAATGCGAATAGCTGTTGCAATTGTTTCAGGCTCTTCAATTACATGCCCTTTTACAATTGCAGCTGCTCCTTCTGCTTCAAAGCCATGAATTCTTGGCTTCTTATAACCTTTTTCTTTCTCATATTCACAGAACCCTTTCCAATATGCTGTAATATTCCCTGCGTTCCCAACAGGGATAGCTAGAACATCTGGTGCATTTTGCAATTGGTCACAAATTTCAAATGCTGCTGTTTTTTGTCCTTCAATTCGGTAAGGATTCACTGAATTTACTAATGTAATCGGCTCTTCTGCAGCAATATTTCTTACAGCCTTAAGTGCATCATCGAAATTCCCTTCTATTGAAATGATTTCAGCTCCATAAGCGACCGCTTGCGCTAATTTCCCATGCGCAATCTTCCCTTCTGGTATTACGATAATGCATTTCATCCCAAGACGTGCCGCGTATGCTGCAGCTGATGCTGATGTATTACCTGTTGATGCACAAATGATTGCCTCTGAGCCTTCTTCTTTCGCTTTAGCAACCGCCATAACCATACCACGATCTTTAAAGGAACCTGTCGGATTCGCTCCTTCGTACTTACCATATAGCTGAATTCCTAATTGGTTCGATATATTTAATAACGGAATAAGAGGTGTGTTTCCTTCCATTAAACTGACATCAGGTGTATTTTCATTCACCGGTAAATAAGAAGCATATTGTTTTAATAGTCCTTTATACATATTGTTTTTCCTCCTCAATAATGTAGTAACTGTTTATTTCACTTGCGACAGCTTCTATCGCTCCTAAAACTCGTTCGAATTGATACTTGGAAGTTCGATGTGTCACAACAACGACTTCTGCCAGTTCACGGTTTAAAGGTAATTGAATAACTTCTTTTAAACTTACAGAATAATTAACGAAACATTCTGTTATTTTTTGCAACATGCCAGGCTCATCTCGTAATGAAATACGTAAGAAATATTTCGAAACTACTTCTTCATCACCTTGTAATTCATAAGGAACTGGTTCTTTTAACGCACTTTTATTTTTCGGAACTTGATTCATATTTTTAACGATGGAAATAATATCACTTACTACAGCAGAACCAGTCGGTAACTTCCCAGCCCCAGGTCCATAAAACATCACTTCTCCTACCGCTTGGCCATGGACATACACCGCATTAAATTCATTATTCACATTTGATAATGGATGCTGCTTCGGTAAAAGCGTCGGTTCTACACTTAAATGAATGGCTGGTCCCTGTTTCTCAGCCTTGCCAATTAACTTCATAGTAAATCCTAACTTTTCAGCCATTTGTAAATCTTCTTTTTCGACCTTTCGAATCCCTCTTACTTGCACATCATCTAATGAAACATTCATCGAAAAACCTAAGTTTGCAAGAATTGCTACCTTTCTCGCCGCATCTAGTCCATCTACATCTGCTGTCGGATCCGATTCCGCAAAGCCTAATTTTTGTGCTTCCTGTAAAGCCTCTTCATAAGACCATCCATTTTGACTCATTTTTGTTAACATATAATTTGTTGTACCATTTACAATTCCCATTATTTTTTCAATTTGATCTGATGCTAGCCCGTCAGTTAATCCTCTTAACACTGGAATTCCACCCGCTACACTCGCTTCATAACATAAATCACAATCATTATCGTTCGCCAGTTGGAGAAGCTCTGCACCATATACAGCCATTAAATCTTTATTTGCTGTTACGACATGTTTTTTATTTCGTAAAGCCTTAACAATATGCTGTTTTGCTTCTTCAATTCCCCCCATTACCTCTACTACAATATCAATATTTGAATCATTTAGAACTTCATCTGCATTACTTGTTACTGCAATTCCATCAATACAAACATCGCGTTCTTTTTCCAAATCACGTACAACGACTGTTTTTACTTTCACTTCGTATCCTGTATCAAGGGCGATTTTTTTATAATGTTCTTTTAAAATATGGACAACACCACTTCCGACCGTACCTAAACCTAATACCCCAACATTTATAACGTTATTCATCTTCTAATCTCCTCCTAAAAGTTTAATTGTTACACCTATAAATCACCTTATTCTGCTCTTTGGCCATGCAGGTGGTGGTTATTTCCGTACGTACAAATTGTTTCATGTTACAAGCACCTCCTTTCAAAGTAATAAAAAAACACACTCATCCCTAGGAAAGGGACGAATGTGTTTTCGTGGTTCCACCCTTGTTCCAACCTAGACATATCTCCTTCTAGATTGCTCAAGTTCAGATAACGGCTGATACCGTCAATAATTACTAGATTACTCGTTCACTATTGAAGTTCAAAGGTGGTAAAATCATTTCTCGTGTTAGGAAGCTCACACCCTAGGCTTCCCTCTCTGTAAACCGTAAAAATGATTTCGTGTCCTTATCGTTACTTTTTCGTTCATGT
>NZ_NVAP01000018.1 GCF_002567495.1 Bacillus cereus
AAAGTTTCGGGCAAGAAAGTCCCTTATAAGATCACAGAGCGTCGCCCAGGTGATGTGGCAGTATGTTTTGCTGATGCATCGAAAGCAAAGCGTGAATTAGGCTGGGAGGCAACACGAGGGTTAGAAGAGATGTGTACAGATTCTTGGAGATGGCAGTCTGAAAATAAGACTGGTTATCAAAAAGTTAGTAACTAGAGAATTGGTTATAGGTTGCTAAACCTTCCATTGAGTTATCAATATAATTTGGCTTAAAAATAGAATTACATGTATAATATATTTTATATTTTGTAGTTATAATAATTTGATAGCGGTACCTGAAGAAAGAAGGTTAAAAGCATGAAAAAGAAAATCCTATTTTGGATATTAGGAATCATAGGAGTACTAATTATAGGTGGAGGAGTTTACGCTTATAATATATATTCTTCTGTTTCAAAAACATTAGATGAAGTTCATAAACCATTAAAACGCGATCAAGGTAATAAACAAGAAGAAAAAATCAATAAATCTGAACCGGTTTCAATTTTACTATTAGGTGCAGATGAGCGTGGTGGAGATAAAGGACGTTCAGATTCTTTAATGGTCATTACATTAAACCCTAAAAATAATTCAATGAAAACAGTAAGTATCCCTCGTGATACATATACAGAAATTGTTGGAAAAGGTAAAAGTGATAAAATCAATCATGCGTATGCATTCGGTGGCGTAGATATGTCTGTCGCAACTGTAGAAAAGTTCTTAAATGTTCCTATTAATTATTATATTGAAGTGAACATGGAAGGATTTAAAGATATCGTAGATGCAGTCGGTGGTGTAGATGTAAATAATGATTTAGAATTTACGCAAGATAAGCATCATTTTACTAAAGGGAATATTCATTTAACAGGTGACCAAGCCCTAGCATTCACACGTATGCGTAAAGAAGATCCACGAGGTGACTTCGGTCGTCAAATGCGTCAACGCCAAGTAATGCAGGCTGTTATTAAGAAGGGTGCAAGCTTCTCTTCTTTATCAAGCTATGGTGATGTATTAACAGCAATTCAAAAGAACGTGAAAACAAACTTAACGCAGGATCAAATGTTTGATATGCAAAAGAATTATAAAGATTGTCTGCAGAATAGTGAAGATATCCAAATCTCAGGTGACGGTCACATAGCAGCTGATGGTATTTGGTACTACTATGTTCCAGAGGCAGCAAAACAAGATTTAACGAATAAGTTAAGAGCGCATCTTGAAGTGACTAAATAATATGTATTAACCCAACTCCCTTGGAAGGAGTTGGGTTTATTTTTGCATGAATTTATATTAGTATTATATATTGTGAGATTAATAGATGAGGTGAATCGATGAATAAGAAAGCGGTACTTGTTCTTGTTATTTTTGTATTGTTTGTCGCTTCGATTGTGAGCGGTAAATTGTACTGGAATAAGAAGATTGCGAATGCAACAGGGCAAACGAGTGAAGTAACGAAAACAAAGGCTGAAGTGAAAGATAGCGGGGCAAAGAAAGAAGAGAAAAAGGAAGAGAAAAAACAAGATGCGAAGTCATCTTTTAATGAAGCATACGCGAAGAACTTGCCAGATGCAGTGAAAGAGAAGTTAAAGAAAGCTGCTGAGGATAAAAAGGCAGTAAATCTTGTTATTGTTGGTGATGAAGCTTCTTCATCTGAAAACGGTGCTTGGGCAGCTAAGTTAACGGCTAATTTAGAAACTGCTTACGGTAAAGGTTTATGGAATGTGACTGTAAAGGAATATAAGGGTGAAAGCACAGAAGAGTTAATTACGAATAAACGTGATAAAGAGATTGCGAAAGAAAATCCAGATGTGATTTTATTTGAACCACCATTTATTACTGATAACGGTAAAACTGGTAATGGAAACTCTGTAGTAAATACACAGAAGTTCGTTCAAGCACTTTCTACTAGTGCAAAGGGCGCTACGATTATGATTCAACCATCAAATCCAGTGTATGGTGCGAAAAATTATCCGAAAGCGATTGAAGCATTAAAACAATTTGCGACGCAAAATAATTATACATATATTGATCATTGGGGAGCATGGCCGGATGCAACAACAAAGGCTATCCTACCATACTTAAAAGAAGAGTTTGGTTTCCCAACTGCTAAAGGTCATGAAGTTTGGGCACAATATGTAACGGATTATTTTGTAGCTAAATAATAAAAGAGAAGAGGGTATCGTCGACAAAATATGTTCGACAATACCCTCTCTTTTTTTATAGGATTTTTGCTATACTAAACTGTACTATAATACAGGATGGAAGGAGGAGAATGATGAAAATACTTGTGGTTGATGATGAATCGAGTATTCGTAATTTGATTCGGATGCAGTTGGAGATGGAAGGTTATGAAGTATTAGCAGCGGCTGATGGGAGAGAAGCTTTAGAGCGATGGAATGAAGGGCCGGATGTATTGATTTTGGATGTTATGCTTCCGGATACAGATGGGTATGAGTTGCTTCGTTTGTTCCGTGAGAGGGATAGGGATATTCCGGTGCTTATGTTAACGGCAAAGAGTCAGATGAATGATAAGTTGCTTGGCTTGCAGCTTGGTGCTGATGATTATGTGACGAAGCCGTTTAATTATGCGGAGCTTATTCTTCGGGTTAAGAATATGGCGCGGCGTGTAAAGAAGACGGAGGCTGCTGTAAGTCATGAGGTAATTGAGGCTGGAGAGATAGTGATTTGTCCTAAGGAAAGAAAGGTACATGTGAGTGGACAAGAGATTCAGTTAACGTACCGAGAGTTTAATTTATGTCAGTTGTTTGTTTCAAATCCACAGCGTGTGTTTATGAGGGATGAGTTGCTTGAGAAAGTATGGGGGTTTGAGTATATCGGAAATACGAGAGCAGTTGATATTATGGTGCAGAGACTTCGAAAGAAGCTTGGTACGAGCGGAGAATATATTAAGACAATTTATGGCGTTGGCTATAAACTGGATTGTTAAGTGGTGATGGTATGTCTTTAAAGCGAAATATGGTGTTTGGAATAGTTGGGCTGTTGATTCCGATTTTTGTTCTTTTATATGCAGTTGTTTATATTACGTTAGAGAAGAATATGTATCATAACGCAGCAGATTCTTTAGAAAAGTTAAGTGTAGAAGCACAAATTTATACGATGAATTATTTAGAGAAGGAAGCAGAAGTGGATACGCTTGATCCTAATTCACTTTTAATTGCGTCGTATTTAGCGAAGCGTATGGATGTCCGTGTGCAGATGATTGGGAAGAATGGCGATGTTGTTGCAGATACACAAAAAGGGGCATTGCTTCACCGTAATATCGACATTGAGAGTTCCTTGAAGGGAAAGAAGTCTTATGTTTTCGAGGAGGGGGATCCCGCTCCTATTCTTTTGTTTTCAAGCCCAGTTTATTATGGAAACGATGTCATTGGAAGTATTCGTTTTATAAATGAGTTAACGGGTGAGAAGGAAGTTTTAACAAATGTGAGCTGGACGTTCTTAATGACATCTCTTTGTTTAGTAGCTGCGGGTATTTTCTTTGCGATTCGTTTGGCGAAGTCTCTTCATAAACCAATTGATCAGTTGAGACAAATGGCACAGCGGCTCGCGAATGGTGATTATAAGAGTAAGATTGAGTTAAATGAGTACGTGGAAATTGCTCAGCTTTCAGCATCTTTTAACGCGATGGCTGATGGAATTGAACTGCATATTAAGCAATTGCAGGAGGAGAAAGAGAAGCAGAAAGATTTCTTAGATCGCATTACGCATGAGCTAAAAACACCGCTAACGGCGATTATCGGGTATGTTGATTTAATTCCGAAGTTACAATCGAAAGAAGATGTACAGGAAAGTCTTCGTTATGTGACGGTGGAAAGTGAGCGTTTATTATCACTTGTAGAAGAGTTGCTTAAGTCTTCGAAATATGGGAAGAGTACGTTTGAAGTGTCTCCTACAGTTGTGAACATAAAGGAATTGGCAGAAGAAGCCGTTTCAATTGTGAAACCTCGCCTAAATCAATTTGAAATTGAAGTGATAAATGAGTTAACGGATGTGCATGTTGTTGCGGATTTCGATAAGACGAAGCAAATTTTCTTAAATGTACTTGATAATGCAATTAAGTATAGTGATGCTTCGCACATTCGTATGAATGTAATTGTGAATGAGTATGAGGCGAAGGTTTTTGTTCATGATGATGGTATCGGTATAGATGAAGGGGTACTTGCAGAGTGGAGTGAGTCTCCGAAAGGAAAGGCACTTCCTTCTAGCTACGGGAATGGTTATGGTTTGTATATTTGTCAGGAGATTATGAATAAGCAGGGCGGAAGTATGCGGATTGAGAGTAGTGAAGAAATAGGTACGACAATATTCATTACATTTTTGCTTCCGAGAAGGATGGAAGATATAAAAAACTTGAAAGCGGTTAAATGATACATTTATGAAACAATTATGCGGTATTTTCGAAACAACGTTTTTTTATCTTGGAGGTAGGCAGAAATGAAAAGGCTATCATTTCAAATTCTTATGTTTATCAGTTGTATGATTGTTTCTCTTGTTTTGTTTTATGTTATGGAGAAGCAAATATATAATCGAATCACTATTGTAAATGACAAACAAGCCGTTTTACAAAGGGTGAATGAATCTCTTCCAATTGAATTGAAAGTAAGACATGAAAAGTGGGGAGAAATTGTTGTAACGGATGAAGTTCGTTTGCATACGATTGTTTCATTCTTTGACCGAATTCGAATAGAGCCAGGGGACGTTAAGAGCCAAGAACAAGTATTTACTGGAGAAGTAACGTACTTGAATGGACATAAGCGTACTTTTGCAGTAGGTGACTTGTTCCAGTATGGGGAAAATGTATACGGAAAGAATGGCATGGATCCGATGATTTCAGCACTTCAAACGTATTTATTAAGCCTGTATTACACGCCAGAGCGTATTAGTGATTTCTTTGCTTCAGCAAAGGATGTCGTAGTACGTCAAGGTGATGTGGTACGTACTATCAATCTTACGCACATACTTGATTCTATTCGATACGCAAAGCAAATTACAGATTACGGAGAAATTCAGAAGTTATTACAATCGCAGAATGAACCGATTGCTTATATTACAGCTTATAAAACAGGTAAGCGTGTAAAGAATAATCGTGAAGATATTCTTACGATTTCTGTGTATCCATCGTACTTTGTTGTGCAATATCTCGGTGATAATAACGGGAATGTCATGTATATGAAAAGCTCTCTAGCAGAGTTATTCGTAAAGGAGAATGCGTCATGAGAAAGATAGCCTTTTTCTTCTTTTTGCTAGTAATTGGAGGAGCGATGTCTAGTTGCTCTCGAGATACAACCTCTATTAAATATAGTAAAAATGGTCTCCCTATTTTGGATGATCGTCATATCGTTGCGTATGTAGCGGCTCGTGAGGAAGTTGGTGAAGCGTTACTTTCATCATTTTGTAAACCGCGCGGATGTACGTATGAATTTATTCGTCTTTCAACAGAAGAACTTCTTCGGAGAGTGGAAGAAGAAGCTGGAAATCCGAAGGCGGATATTATTATTGGCGGTACAGTAGATGCGCATCAAATGATGAAGCAAAAAAATCTTTCTATTCCTGTGATAAGCCAACATGCGAATCGTATTTCAAAGACTGTTAAAGATAAAGACGGCTACTGGTACGGTTATGAAGTGGAGAAGCTGGCAATTGCGATTAATAAAGAGCGGTGGAGCGAGGAAATAGCGCCGCTCGGTCTCTCGTATCCATTAAGGTGGAAAGATTTATTGAATCCAGTATATAAGGGAAAGATTGTCATGCCCGATCCAAATGTTTCAGGTACAGCATATACGTTTTTTCAATCACTTATTGAGACGTTAGGTGAAGAGGAAGCGAAGGAATATGTAAAGAATCTTGCAGGACAAGTTGGGGAAGTAACAGTGAACGGTTATATGCCAGCAGAACTTGTTGCGAGCGGTGAATATATGATAGGCATCAACTTTATGGGAGATCAGAGAATGCTTCAAAAACAAGGCTTTCCTATTTTAAGTAACGAACCTGAGCAAACAGGGTTATCTGTTAATGCGATTTCGAAACTAAAACGTGCACCGAGTGGTATTATTGCGGATTTATTTATTGATTATTGTTTATCAGAAGAATCAGGTCACATTTTAGAAAAAGTGTCGTTTGGCGTACCGACGATGTTTGCAAAGAATGAGAAGGAAATAGAAGGACAGCCGGTTAGAAGGACGAATCAAAATATATCAAATAGCGGAATAATCGAGATATGGAATAGACAGCGTCTCTCTCTGAAGTGAGAAAAGGAGACGGAAATATATGTTTAAATGGCTCAAGCCAGCACCTGCAATTGAGAGATTGCCAGCGGATATGATCGACCGTGTATATCGATTACTACGTATTCGTGTGTTAATCGGGATTTCAGTTGGATATGCTGCTTATTATTTAGTTCGTAGTAACTTTAATTTATCTACTACGTATTTAGTAGATGAGTTCGGATTTAGCACTACACAAATCGGATTATTAGGTGCAGTAATGGCTGTTGTTTACGGACTTAGTAAATTCTTTATGGGTAATTTATCGGATAAGGCATTTGCTCAACGATTTATTGCAGTAGGTTTATTTTTATCTGGGCTTGTTAATATTTGTTTCGGTTATGCATCTTCCTTTGGGATGATTTTAACATTACTTGTTCTAAACGGTATTGTACAAGGTATGGGAGCACCACCTTGTAGTATTGTTATGACGAAATGGTTTTCAAAGAAAGAACGTGGGACGAAAACAGGTCTTTGGAATATTTCACATAACGTCGGTGGATTACTTGTTCCACCATTCATTGGAATTGGTGTAGGTATCTTCGGTGAAAGTCATTGGCAAGGTGGCGTATTTATTTTCCCAGCGATTATCGCAATGGTAATTGCAGTTCTTGTTTGGATTAATGCGAAAGATACGCCAGAATCTGAAGGTCTTCCGCCAATTGATGAGTATCGTAATGACTATGAAAATCTTGAAAAAGCAGATAATGCTAACAAGATGTCTCCAAAAGAAATTTTAATGAAATATGTAGTGAAAAATAAATTTGTTTGGTTCTTATGTATTGCAAATGCATTTGTTTATTTAATTCGTTTCGGTGTTATTAACTGGGTACCGATTTACTTAACCACAGTTAAAGGTTTTACGAAAACAGAAGCACATGCAGCATATTCAATATTTGAAGCAGCAGCGATTCCAAGTTCTTTAATTGTCGGTTTTTTAAGTGATAAATTATTCAAAGGAAAACGTATGCCATTATGTGTTATTAGTATGGCTGGAGTTGTTGTTGGTACAATTGTATATTGGCAAGCAACTAGTATACTTGTTGTAAGTATTGCAGTTTCTGTAATTGGTTGTTTAATTTATGTACCACAGTTCTTAATCGGTTTAAGTGCAATGGAATTAGTACCGAAATTTGCAGTAGGTACAACAGTTGGTATGTGTGGTCTGTTCGGTTATGTTGGAGGTAGTTTCGTAGCAAACGCAGCAATTGGTATTATTGTTGATCGTTCTGGCTGGGATGGTTGCTTCATGTTACTGTTAGCAGGCGGCATATTAGCAACGATATTCTTACTGATTGTTCAAATGGGACATGAGAGAAAAGCTTCTAAGGTAGCATAATATTTTATTTGAAAAGGCTATCCAATTGTGCGTGATTGGATAGCTTTTATATTAGAAAAAACAAACAGTATGTAAAATTGCAGTTTAATCTATAAATGATTTTTGTTAATTAATATAATTTTTTTAGATTTAATAAACCAATTACGTACATAGTTAGACCGAAAAATCCGCCAGCGCAACCCCAAAGCACAACATCAAATAAAGAAATAGAGATTTCTTCTGAACCTACATAGGGAAGGATATAATTCATAAAAACAAACATTTGAAAGCCCCAAAGCACACCTGCTTTTAAGCCAGCTTTTCTTAATTTTTTCTTGTGTTGTAAATATTCTTCTTTTGTTGCACATTCAGTATCACTTAAACCTTTTTTCTTGAATTTAAAGGCTAAGTAATTAGCGTAAATCATATTAGATAGAAAAACGAATATTGTCCCTATAGATATTGTGTGATTCATAGTATCAACAAGTAACATAATAAGCATTACCAACATATTTAACCACCACAAACCAATTCCAGCTACAGATAACTCTTTATTGATTTCTTGTTTTTGGTATTCATCTCTCTCACTTAGTGTTCCAACAAAACTATTATAAACTCTTTCTTTCCATTCAATTTTCATCATTTAATCTCCCTCCCAAAATAGACTGTTTAAATCTGTTTTTAGTGCTTTTGCTAATTCGATACATAAGGCTAAAGAGGGATTATATTTATTGTTTTCAATTAAGTTTATTGTCTGTCTTGCCACGTTAACTTTTTTAGCTAATTCTAGCTGTGATAGCCCTTCAGATTTTCGATATTGTTTAACGTTATTCAAATATAACCCTCCCATTGATGGTTGTAGACCTTGTGTACCTAAATGTCATATATATATGACATTTTATAATTGAATAGATGAAATGTCAAATATATATGACAAAATGGCGATGGTGCAATTAGGAAAATGATTTTAATGATTCATTTTGGTAAGAAGTATGTTAATAAAGAATGGCTTCCATTCAATTAAAATTGCTCTTTTTCCTTTCCTTAAATCTATCTTAAAAGACATAATGTCATATTTCTAATCATTGGAATTTTTGTTACAATATAAATGAATGTGTAAAACTTTGTAAAAAGATTGTAATAATATACAATTTGTTTTCAGAAAGTTTTATACAATTATGGTATTTATTAAACTATTAATTTATAAAGGGAGAGAGACTATGTTACCAAATACGGTTCGTACTCCAAACAAGAAGAAGAAATGGATTATTATTGGGGTTATTGCACTAATTGTTATTGTAGCAGCAGTTAATATTTTTGTTATGCAAGGGAAGAAGAAGGGTGCATCAACAAATGCTGATGCTGTAAGTTTTGAGAAAGTAACAGAGCGTAAGCTGAATAATACGAAGTTAATTTCTGGTCAGGTGAAGCCTGGTAATATTGAAAGCTTTTATGCAGATCCTGCCAAAGGGAAAGTGAAAGATATTGAGGTAAAAGAAGGGCAAGAGGTAGAGAAAGGCACGAAGTTATTCTCTTATGATAATGAAGAGATTAATCTTCAAATGAAGCAAGCTGAACTTGATCAGAAGATGGCGGATATGCGTTATGATCAAGGGAAAAAGAAGATTGATTCGTTAAAGAAAGAGATTAAGAAGGCGAAAGATAGCGGAGCTGGGAAAGAAGTAACGGATCCGATGGACGAGCAAGTAAGTGAGTTAGAGATTGCTCAAAAGACAACGGATCTTGAGAAAGAAAAAGGGAAGTTGCAGAAAGAAGAGTTAAGTAAAAAGCAGAAAGAGCTTACGATTTATAGTAATTTCGCTGGTGTTGTTCAAAAGTTAGATAAAGATGCGGCGCAAAGTTCATCTCAAGCGTTAGGTGGTCAAGGAAAAGCGTTTTTACAAGTAGCTTCTAAAGATCCGTTCCAAGTTCAAGGGACGTTAACTGAGCTTCAGAAGTCACAAATTCAAAAGGATCAAACATTCACTGTAACGGCGAAAGCGAATAGCAAGAAGAAGTGGACAGGTAAGGTTACAGAGGTAAGTGAATTCCCAACGAGCGCAGAGATGGCGCAAGCTGGTGGTGTAGGTGAAGCAACTCAAAATATGTCTCAGTATACATATAAAGCAAGTCTTGATAGTCAAGATGGTTTATCTCCAGGTTATCACGTTTCTCTGCAAGTAAACTTAGAGAATAAGACGATGATTGCTGTTCCAAGTAAGAGCATTGTAGAAAAAGGCGAGGATGCATTTGTTTATGTTGAGGATAAAGGGAAGCTTCGTAAACAAAATGTGAAAAAAGGTTCTACTGATGGAGACTGGACAGAGGTTGTAGAAGGCGTAACAGTGGGGCAAAAGGTGGTTAAAAATCCTTCCGACGATGTGTATGACGGAATGGAAGTGAAAGAGAAATGATTACGTTAAATAATATTGCTAAAACGTATTATCAAGGAAAATTGGCGGTGCCGATTTTGCATGGTATTAGTTTAATGATTCAGAGCGGTGAGTTCGTTTCGATTATGGGACCGTCTGGTTCTGGTAAGTCAACGCTTATGAATATCATCGGTTGTTTAGATCGTCCAACAGAAGGTGAATATATGCTGAATGACGTGAATATCTTAACAGCAGACGAGTCAAAGCTTGCTTTAATTCGTAATGAATATATTGGCTTTGTATTCCAGCACTTTAATTTACTGCCTCGTCTTTCCGCAGTGGAAAATGTTGAACTTCCGCTCGTATATGGTGGCGTGAAGAAAGCAGAGCGCCGCAAGCGTGCTCTAGAGGCACTAGGTAAAGTTGGATTAGCAGACCGCGTGCATCATTTACCAAATGAGTTATCAGGGGGACAGAAACAGCGTGTAGCGATTGCAAGAGCGATTGCGAATAACCCAACGTTCATTATGGCCGATGAGCCGACTGGTGCACTTGATACGAAGTCTGGTGAGCAAGTTATGGATATTTTCACGAAGCTTAATGCAGAAGGTACGACGATTGTTATGGTTACGCATGAAGAAGAAGTAGCAGCGTATTCTTCCCGCCGCATTGTACTGCGAGACGGGAAAGTTACAGAAGATAGAAGGTGTGCGGTATGAGTTTACTAGATAGTATAAAAATTGCCCTATCTTCTATTTTAGCTCATAAACTGCGTTCAGCTCTTACGATGCTCGGTATTATTATCGGGGTAGGTTCAATTATTACTGTCGTTGCAATTGGGCAAGGCGGAGAAGCGATGCTGAAGTCGAAATTCGCAGGTTCTGGTGGTAATAACCTTATGCCAATTCAATTTAAACCAGATATTAATGATGAGTTTGCTATAGGTGGATTTGAAATGCCGAAGTTAACGGAAGAGGATATTTTGGAAGTAAAACAAGTGAAAGATGTTTCACATGTTATTACGACAAACCAGAATTCAGAGGTGCTTGATGTAAATGATAAAAAAGCAAATTTGAATGTTATTGGTCTTGATAATGAATATTTTGCGGTTAATAAAGTAAAGGTCGTAAAGGGACGGACTTTAAATGAATCAGATATTTCTCATGCAAATAACGTCGTGATGATTAGTACAAAAACAGAAGAGACGTTATTTAAGGGCGTAAATCCAGTCGGACAAATTATTGAGATGAAAGGACAACCGATGCAAATTGTCGGTGTGTATACATCTGATAATGAATTTATGGGATTTGAAATGGAAGAAGCGTTAATCCCTCTTACGTTATGGCCTGTTTTATACGGAACAGATGAAATTCAAAGTATCGCAATTCAAGCTAAAAATGTAGACGATTTAGAAGCAGCAGGGAAACAAGCTGTTGATGTATTAAATAGTCGTAAGCCAAGTGAAATTCCGGGTAAATATGAACTGGTTAATTTAAAAGAATTCCAAGAAAATGTTTCTAAAGTTACTAACATTATGACGATGATCATCGGTGGTATCGCTGGTATTTCATTAGTCGTTGGTGGTATTGGTGTTATGAACATAATGCTTGTATCTGTAACGGAGCGTACGCGTGAAATTGGTGTACGTAAAGCACTTGGAGCAACGCGTAGTAAAATTTTATTACAGTTTTTAATTGAAGCCGTTATGTTAACACTTCTAGGTGGTTTAATTGGAATTGGTCTTGGGTATGGCGGGGCATATATCGTTTCTACATTCGCAAAATGGCCACCACTCGTTTCATGGGAAGTTGTCGTTGGAGGCGTACTATTCTCGATGACACTCGGTATTATTTTCGGATTAATTCCAGCAAATAAAGCTGCAAAATTAGATCCAATTGAAGCATTGCGTTATGAGTAATTAATAGTGTAGTAGAACTACACATTACCGTTCTAGTGGGCGGTTCGTAGCCTCTTGCGTGGAGGAAGTGAACCGCCCGTTAGAACGGGTTATATAAATAAAAGGAGGCGTTTTAATGGAAGCGAATATTAATACGCAAGATGTAGGTACGAAGAAGCCATCGTTATTAGGAATGATTACTTCTCCAGGTGAGCAGTTTGAGAGAATGAAGACGAAAAGTCCAGTATGGGGGGCATTTTTCCTTTTCATTATATTAACAGCTGCAATTGCAGGGATTGGCATGTATCAAGTAGTAAATCATCCTGGTGTAATGGGTGAGGTGCCTGACGCCGAAGCGGCTAAAGTTGTTGGTTACTTCGGAATAGGAGCAGGTATTGTTGGTGGGCTATTTGGTACTGCGATTTGGTTCTTTATTGCGGCAGCTATTTATAAAGTGATTATGATGTTTATGAGTAATGATACTTCATACATGAAATTATTATCTATTTATGTCTACACATATACGATTTCAATTTTAGGTGCAATTGTGAACTTTATCATTAGAATGATTATTGGTGGAGATATTGAAACTTCTTATACAAGTTTAGCAACTTTATTTGAGCCAGGTACAGTTGCTCATGGTGCTGCTTCATCATTCGAAGTTTTCAATATTTGGGCATTAGTTGTAATGGGATTAGGATTACATATTACGGCTGGATTAAGTAAAAAACAAGCAACGATTTTAATTGTTATTTTCTTTATTCTTTCAGTTGGATTTAGTAGTTTAAGTGGTCTAGCTCCAAAATTTGGTGCATAATTTGTTTTTTTAGAAAAAGGTGACTCTTCAAGGGAGTCACCTTTTTTATTTTTACCCTTACTTCAAATACCACCAACAGAATTTCAAATTCTACATAGTGTAATTTCAAATTCCGTCGGTAGTATTTGAAATTACTCACAGTGAAATCTTTTCTTTATTTTTATATTGTGAAGGTACCGCGGAATACTAGAAAGGTATACCTTTTAGAAACGGGTACTGTGTGAAGCCAGCGACTTTTAAAGAGGCAGTTGTTTTGTATGAAGGGATGATTGTGAATCAAATAAAGAAGCTAGGTATTTATCAAGAGCATGAAGAGTATTATCAATGTGGTTTAATTGGTCTTTGGCATGCGTATGAAAGATTTGATGCGGAGAAGGGGTATTTCCCTGCATATGCACTTGTAACGGTGCGTGGTTATATATTAGAAAGATTGAAGAAAGAATCTACTGTACAAGAAAGATATGTATGTGTAGGTGAGTATGAGGATATTTTTCATTTTGAAGATGTTGAAATAAGAGTGAAAGATTTTATGAGTGTGTTAGATGAGAAGGAGAAGTATATTATTTTTGAACGTTTTTTTGCAGGAAAGACGATGGGGGAAATCGCTTTAGAGATGGAAATGACATATTATCAAGTAAGATGGATGTATCGGCAAGCACTCGAGAAAATGCGAGATAGTGTAAGAGGATAAAAATAGCAAATAGAATGGAAGGTAAGGAAATACTACCTTCCATTCTATTTGTTATTAAGGTGATGAATCTTGCATGTTCATTTGGGATAATACATATCCAGCTTTCCATAATTGCTGACTTAACTTATGGGAACTAATTTGTATCGTTACGGTAGCTCCGTTTGAAAAATGAATTTTAGCTTGTTTAGCTTTTTGGAAAAACTCTATTGTATGAACATGTTTGAAGAAAAGCCAAATACAATTTGGAGAAGCAGGAGATTCTGTTGGGAAAGCACAAATATATTCTCTATGGTTGATCGGAATTGGAACGTTTTGTTTAAATTTAAATTTTGTTTTTACGGCATTACGTCTCCCTTGATAAGTAGAATGAATATTTGTTAGACAAGATTTCTGTATAAGTTGGAGAGCAGTTTGACAAGAGTAAAGATGGTTCCCGCTACTGTCGATAATTTTTGTACGGTAATAAGGGTGTTTACATGGTTCAAGCATCATTGTAGAACTAGAAATAAAAATGTTGTTTTCATTATCCATAATTCTATATCCTCCCTTATAATTTTCATTCTGAATATAATTATATATAAATTAAGTAAATTGATTGTTAATATTCTATTTCATATTGTAAATTTTGGCTATTCGTTTACAATCAATAGGTGATAGTCTTTCTAATTTGCATCGCTTGTACATATATATGAAAATAGAAAAGAGTAGGCGGTGATATAGTATGAAGAAAAAGTATATTATTATGGCTTTAGTTGTCATTCTCCTAGTATATTTAGCAAACAGTAATCCGAGTAAAGGAGAATATACAGACTGGGCAGCGAAGCAGTTTATGAAACGTAATGATGTGAGTAAGAAGCTAGATGAGGTTCAAAAAGAAAATGACGAGGGTCTCCTTGGCGACTTAGCATCGGCTGGTAAGAAGTTAGCGAAAAAGTATGTTGAGCCACAGGTTGGATTATTAATTGATCATTATACGAAGCGAAATGATTATATATTCTTCTCAACATATACGACTGAGTTTGATATAGGCGAAGAGCATTATAAGTATGTATGTGTCGGTTTTTCAAAAATCTTTATTCCGATTGAAATGCCGGAGAAAAAAGACGAATCTGCAAAATGATGCAGATTCGTCTTTTTCATTTATCTCGTAATTTGTGAGGTAATGACCAGTAGGGGAGGAACCCCCCTACTGATTTAAGTTTCACTTTATAGAGTAATTGGAACTTCAGATACACTTTTTTCTACAAGGCGAGCTCCCTTTTTTCGTGTATTTTCATCAATGGATGAAAATACAGATGAGGCAAGGATTGTATCCATTACTTGATTTACGACTTGTGCATCGATCGGTGTGATGGGCGTATCAATAGAAAAAACGACTGTTTTTCCATCTTCTTTCGCAAAAATTAACTCTAGTACTTGCATGTGTTATTTCCTCCTTTTTATTTATCCCGCTATTTAGGGGATTCGGGTCTGCCCGTTAAATTATGGGCTAATAATCAGTGGGGATGAATAAAAGCCCCACTGATTTGGATTTTACTTTATAGTTTAGAAAGATCTGATGTGCTTACAAGTTGTACAGAGTGAAGTGGTGATGCTTGTAAGGAAGCAAGAGCGTGAGCTACATTGTGTACTTGATCTAAGTTCGCATTTGTTTTAACACGTTTAAATTGTTTGTTCTTGAAAACTGTTTTACCGTTCTTATCTAATCCGTTGTTTAATACTAGGCGTAAAGTTAAATCCATTACGATTGTTTCAATTGCCATGTGTATCACCTCCTTTCACTTTATAAATAGGTTGCAAATGTCATGTTTTGGCGTGAAATTTTTTCTTTTTTTTGGTACCCTTAAAAGATTAAGAGAGGAGATTTCTGGATAATGAATCGTAAATTGTTATTTTGGATTCCTGTATTACTTTGGATGGGGCTGATTTTCTACTCTTCGGCACAGCCATATAAAAAGCAGGATATGCGCTCAGATATTGAGCAATATGTAAATGTTGAGTTTGTGAAAGAGCATTTTTCATGGGTATCTATCGATTATGGTGGAGGTACACCTGTTAGTATTGCGAATAAAGGTGTAGGCGGATTTATTGAGTTTTTCCTTCGTAAAGGTGCTCATTTTATGGTGTTCTTTATGCTAGGTTCATTGATTTATTACGCTTTTCATCGATCGGGTTATCCGAGGAAAAGATGTTTTATATATGCCCTTCTTTTCGTTGCGGGTTATGCAACATTTGATGAAATTCACCAATGGTTTACGGGAGACCGTACACCAATGTGGCAAGATTCCTTGCTTGATACGTGCGGCGGATTAACGGGAATTATAATAAGTAATTGGTTTTGGAATAGAAAAAAGCGCTAATCTCATTTCGAGATTAGCGCTTTTTGTTTTATGTTTATACACCAAGTAATTCTTTTAGTTCGTCTGTTGATAGTTCAGTCATCCAACTATCGCTTGTAATGACTGCGTTGTTTAGAGATTGTTTTCTTTCTAGCATTTCATCAATTTTTTCTTCTAATGTTCCTGTTGTAATGAGTTTGTGAACATGAACAAATCGTTTTTGACCGATACGATATGCGCGGTCTGTTGCTTGATTTTCTACAGCTGGATTCCACCAACGATCATAGTGAATGACATGGTTGGCAGCGGTTAAGTTTAACCCTGTTCCACCAGCTTTTAAGGATAAGATGAAAATGTCATACGTTCCGTTTTGGAACTCCTCAATCATCTTGTCACGATCTTTCTTCGGTACGCTACCGTTTAAGAAGAGGACGCGTTGGCCGAATTTTTCTTCTAGCACACGTTTTAGCATGTTCCCCATGCCGATGTATTGAGTGAAGATTAGACAACTTTCATTTTGGTCTTTTATATTTTCGATAAGCTCCATTAACGTTTTTGTTTTCATAGAGCGTTCAACGACATTTTGTGGCTCTTCTTCTTTTAAATAAAGAGCTGGATGATTACAAATTTGTTTTAACTTGTTCAGCATAAGCAATATAAAGCCGCGTCTTTCAATTCCGCTTAATCCTTCTACATTTTGTAATGTATCTTGAACAAGTTGTTCATATAAGGAAGCTTGTTCACCGGAAAGAGGGCAGTAAGCTTTTTGCTCTTGTTTATCTGGTAAATTTAATGCGACTGTTTGATCTTTCTTCGTTCGGCGCAGTAAAAATGGTGAGATAAACCGTTGAACTTGCTGGATTTTTCCTTCATCACGATCTTTCTCAATCGGTGTGACGAAGCGGCGCTGGAATTGTCCTAAGCTTCCGAGATATCCATGATTAATAAAATCGAAAATGGACCAAAGCTCAGCGAGGCGGTTTTCCATCGGTGTACCAGTTAAAGCGATTTTGTGATTTGCTTGCAAGTTGCGTACTGCTTTCGACTGTTTCGTATGTGGGTTCTTAATATTTTGTGCTTCATCCAAAATAACAGCGTCCCAGCATAATGAAGTCAGTTCTTCTTCATCGAGTTGAGCTAGTGCATAAGATGTTAATACAACATCTGCTGATTGAAGGAAACCTTCGAATGAACCGCCCTTATCTCTGTTACTGCCGTAGTGTAATTGAACACGTAAATTCGGTGCGAAACGCTCAAATTCTTTTTGCCAATTTCCAAGAACAGATGTCGGCGCTACGATTAATGCAGGGCCTGTTTTGAGATTGTTTTCTTTTATATATAGTAAGTAAGTGATTGTTTGAATACTTTTCCCGAGTCCCATATCGTCAGCTAGCAATGCCCCAAATCCAAGTTTTCGTAAATATAATAACCATTCAATGCCGTGTTGCTGATACGGACGAAGTGTTGCGTTTAGTGAAGCAGGGACATCTACTTTTGGAATATCTCCAATATGGAGTAACTTTTGGAATAGCTCTTCATAATATCCGTCTAGTTCGATTTCAATATCGGTAAACGGACTATCCTCTTCTACAATTTCTGTTTCAGCAGTGTTTGATAAATGTTGCTGGAGGACATCTTTCATTTCTAGTCCGTATTTATCAGCACGGTTCATTAGTTTTCTTACTTCTTCAATAAATGCTGGATCCAGTCGCATCCATTGACCATTTATATTGAATAATCGTTTGTTTTGTTCAATGAGTTCGAAAAATTCGCTTTCTGATAAATCAATGCCGTTCGTTGAAATGCGCCAATCAAAATTAACGAGCGTATTCATGCCGAAGAAAGATTGTGTTTGTGCTGTACTTTGCTTCAGCTGTACACGTAGCTTCGGTTTTGCTGCCTTTAAATTTTGCCACCATGATGGTAATAAAATTGTAATACCAGCTGCAAGTAACTCGTCACTTGCTTCTGTTAAGAAATTCCACGCTTCCGTTTCAAACAGTTCTTTTCTGAACGTATCCTCTTCTTTTAGCCACGGCACGAGCTTACTAAAGCCTTCTTGCGTTTCTGTAATACGTTCTTCGTAATCGTGCCATCTTTTCGGTAAGGAATCGATGTTTTCATATACATATATGCGATGTGCTCCGCGCTTTGGCGTCACAATCGTTTCAAGCTTCCACATTTCAAATTCTTCTTGTGGTTCTTGCAGTCTCAGTCCAATTGTAAATGGAAGGTCATCTTCAATGTAACCGATTTTTCGAAGCCAATCTTCTTCATGTAGCGCTGTTTCCAGCTGTCTTTTCGTAAAGTCGTAATGTTCGTATAGTCTCTTTGCATCTTCCCATCCGTCATTTGATCGGTTATCTTGCAATATACTTTCATTTACCGAGGTTGAGAAAAGAGTTGCTAATGTGTCATCTTCAATTGGTGTATTTTGAACTTTCCAAGATGGTTGTTTGGGCCAACGTTCCATATCAGGTACGAAGCTACCGCTTACGAAGGCGTCCCATAATTCATTTGCATCTTTCGTAAGTGCTGTAATAGGATCGTTCATTTGAATATGTGCAAAGGAGTTCATCGGTTTGTTTGCGATGTATTCAAATGCTTGTGCGTTTGTTAGCATAACACCTTGTTTCCCTTCGAAGGTTGCTTCTTTTAGAAACGTACCGTAGAAAGAAGTGGAGTGCCATGTGAATGCATTTCGTTTCCAGCTTGTTACGGATAATGGAGTACCGCTGTCATCTTCTCCCCAAAGGAACCAACCTTGACTAACATGCTGGAGCCTAATTGTTACTTCAGTTTGATTGATCATCGATTAATTTTCCTTTCCGTAATTCCTCTTGTAGTGCACGCAGACGTGAATGGAGATTGGCGATGTGAATAATGAAAGCATCCCATTCATCGGTGCGTTTTAATCGTTTATATAATGTACGTAATTTCTTTAAGTAACGAACTGCGCGTTTATATGATTTACGATTGCGTTCTTCAATTGCCTCTACAGCAGCAAGATGGTAAAGAGGAAGTGCCGCTTCTGGCGCTTCTTTTTCAATATCTTTCAGTGGCTCTTTTAACAGTTCAATTGCTTCAAATCCATATAGGAGATGAAGTTCTGCCCATGTGCGATACTGTTTTTTCGCGAGTACGTACTGTTCATAGTTTGTGAAACTATACGGTAATAGTTCTTGTAAGATCATTTCGAAACCAGCTTGTTCATTTGTATGTGTTGCATATGTTTCATACATGATTACAAATAGCCGAACGACATCTTTTATAAAAATCGTATTTTCGTGATCTTGGATCGTTTTCTTTACTTGTTTATACGTAAAGGAAAGCCAGTTTTTCGCACGATCCCACTGCATGGCACTTAATAGTTCTTCTAACCAATAGAAGTATAGACTCACAACAGAAGCAGGCTGTTTTTTTAGTAAGTCCATCGCTAGTAGATCTTCGTCATTCAAAAAGAGAAGATGGGAAGACGCTAACGCTCTGGATAGTGGATTGATTTTCGTATCGATTCGTTTTTCTTCTTCTTGTATTTTCTCTTTATTGTTTAAAAGTTCACTCCATATGTGACGATAAATGAAAAATCGCTCTTGCGTATAAGCGTCGGTAGAGAAGAATACTTCATGAACGAGACGAGCTGTTTCTTGCAAAATTATTTCAGACTCTGAAGGAATCGCTTCTGATTGTAAGTCCCGAACGATGGATTCCACTTTGTCTACAAATAGGCGAATGACATTAACAGGTTGGTGATAAGAATACGTTTTGTTTGCTTCAAATGCCTGAATTTCTTCTAATAATTTTTGAAAGCAGTAAAGTGCTGCGTGTATCCTGAATAATTCATGTATCGCAATGACACGCGGAGCTTTCCGCTCAAGTTTCGTATAGAAATCTGTAAAGATACTCATAAGAAAATACATTTGTTTATAAGTAAGGCGAGCTTGTTCTTTTTTAAATGATTCATATTCTTTTTCAAAATACGATTGCCAACTTTTATAATCAGTTTCTTCAAAAGCTGATGATTGCAATACTTGTCTTGCAGTTCGAATAGGAGGAAGGGAAGGTTTCGTATTGTTTTTAAATAAAGTTAATACATCTCCTACTTGCCCGAAACTAGACGCTGCAGATAGTAATACAGCGAGCATATGCTCACATTGTGTTGGTGCGAAGCAATCACAATAACTTTCAGCGACATTACGAATCGGAATATGAACGCTATATACGTTGCCTTCCGCATCTACAGTTCCTGATAGTGTATAACCATCAAAGTCAACATTGTAGACAACACCACTACGATATAGGTGCCGAGCTGTAGCGACATGTTCCTGATCAGCTGTTTGCTGTGGATCTAGTCCTTGAACGAACTCATTCGCAATCATCATAATTTCATCTTTCGTAATTGAGTGTTGCAGCATAATATTCCTCCGTACACATATTTCTTTCCTTTACCATTATAAACAAAAAATGCTCAAAACAGAAAAAATGAAATTTGGATTACATAATTTGAAAATCATGGTAATATATAAAATGTTAATTTTATATATGAATATATACGTATAGGAGGAGAAATGATTTGTCAGATTTACAGACGAAGTTAGGCAGTGGAATGAATAAGTTACAAGAAGGAATAGAACAAGGGAAAATGAAGTTGCAAGTTGCACAAGAAATTGCTCAATTGAAAAAGGGGATGCAAGTGCAAATGCAGAAAAAAGCAGAGGTTCTATTAGAGGTTGGACAGCAAGTGTACGTTCAATTAAGGGGAAATGGAGTAAATGAAGCTAGCTTAAAAGAAATGATTGCTCCAGTTCAAGAATTTGATGTAGCTATTTATCAAGCAAGAAAGCGTATTGTTGAATTGCAAAAACAACAAGGTGAAAAAGCTACATGTGAATGTGGTGGACCTTTATCAATAAATGATAAGTTTTGTGGTTCGTGTGGAAAGCCTAACCCGATGTTAGCAGTAGAAAATGAAGGTGAAACGGTAAATTGTATTTCATGTAATGAGCACATCGATAAAAACTCTACTTACTGTCCAGTTTGTGGAATTAAGCAAAGTGGGGAGTGAATTAGATGTATTGTCGCACATGTGGAAAACAACATGGTGAAGAAGTAAATTATTGCCCGAATGAAGGTAGTATGGAGATTGCAGGAGCTATAGATGCAGTAACGTTAGAAAAAGATACTGCAAAATACTGCAAAGGTTGTGGCAGTGAAAATGCTCAAAAAAATTTATATTGTCAAAAGTGTGGGCATTCTTTATTTGTTGTGAAGAAAAAAGAACAATCTTTAAAATTACCTGCAATGGATGGCGCTCCTAAAGTTGAATTTAAAGCAGATAAAGCCATTTTACAAAAAGGTTTTATTGGTGGGGCTGTTGCAAGTATTCTCATGTTAATTGCTGGTTGGATTGGTAGTTTATTATTTGCTTCTATAATAAGTGAGATGTTTAGCAAATTTGCGAAAGAATTAGATATGTTGCCAAGTTTTTATTCGAGTGCAACTTCTACGATGTTAAGTTATCATTTACTTGGTTTTACAGCTAATGACGATAGTGGATTGATATTTTCTTTATCTTGGCATACTCCATTTACATTACTACTAATCATTCCATTTATTATTTTCGCTGGTACAGGAATTTGGTTAGGGAAACAGCATGTTGCGAAAACGATTAAAGATCAAATCTTTATGGCATCAACAGTTGGTATTATTTATGGCATCTTTTTATTCATTATAAGTTTTATAGCATCACAATCTTTTGCAATTCCATTCTCAGAAGCAGGTAAGATTACGGTTGGCTATTCAGCGATTAAGAGTTTATTGAGTGGTTTTGTATGTGGGACATTATTTACTTTATTAGGATTCATTGCTCATACAAGCAAAAACAATATGGCAGCAGCATTTCAAGAGTTAATGCCATATGGAGCGTCTGTTTATTACGGTATTTCAGCTATGATAAAAGGACTTTTAGTAACAGCAGTAGCGGTTTGTATTATGGCGTTAGTAAGTAAGGAAGACGGTATTGAACCATTAAAAGAAATAACAACTTTAAAATCTGAAAGTACATTATTAGCATTAGAATTAACACCTCAATTATGGAGTATGGCTCATTTTGCGCCGTTAGAAGTATCAAGTCCAGCACTTAGTAAGGAATTTACTGGAATTGGTAAGAGGTCGGAAATATCTGAGAGCACATTATCGTTTTCATTTATATCAGGTGTCTCTGTAAATGGTGTAGAGCTTAGAGAGATATTGATTTCAAAAGGAGCAAATGAGGAAAGCCTTGCAGAATTTGATAAAGTGAATAATGTATTCCATTACGGTTTATTACTGCTTATTATTCCATTGTTCCTTATGTTTAGAGCGGGAAGAAAGTTAGCTAAATTACCGACTGCCAATATATATATTACATTAGCAGTATGCAGTGGTTCTTACACAATTATGATGATTGTAATGAATATGATTTCTAAGTTCCAAATTAATGTTTCAGGAACTGTAACAAGTTTATTTGGAACAAGTGGAACGGTACTATCTATGCAAAATTCATTTGTATATTTAACTTTGTTTAGTTTTATTGTGACATACGTAGCGGCATTTGCTGGAATGAAATTAGCTAAAAAATAGGAGGAGAGCACGTTGAAGTTTTGTGGAACATGTAAAAAGAACGTTGCAGACCATTTGAACTTTTGTCCTGAGTGTGGGAGTAAAGTAGAGGTAATCATTGATAACACTGCTGCTTCATATACAGAATTACAAAGCGAGACAAAACCAGTGACAAGTAAGAAAAATTTATTTTTAATCATTGGTTTTGCCATTATTGCTGCATTATTATTTGGGGCATATAAATTTGGAGCATATAAGTTTTCAAAAGAAAAGCAAATAAATGTAATGATTGAAGCACTCCAAAAGAAAGATATTGATGCAATTGATGAGTTCGTGAAAGCAAATGATTCAAGCTTAAAGATTAAGACAGAGGATATGAAAGCGTACATGCGTTATTTAAAAGAGAACCCTTCTTACAACAAACAATTGTTGTCTTATTTACAGAAAGAGACAGTAGATCAAAAGTTAACAAAAGATAAATCTTCATTTAAAGACGGGGAAATAGTAGAAGAGGGAAAAGAGTGGTTCTTATATCCAAAGTATAAGTTCAGCATGAAATCTTATTATATGAGCATTAGTACAACTGCAAAGAATGCAGAAGTATATGTGAATGATAAAAAAGAAGCAGAACTTTCTAGTGATAAAACTTCGAAAGAGTTGGGGCCATACTTCCCAGGTACATATGTTGTAAAGGCAACGGCGAAGACAGAACTTACTGAATTAGAAACAGAGAAAGAAGTAGAGTTAGCGGATGAACAGAGCGAGAAAGTGAAAGTGGATTTATCGCTTGAAGGCAAGTATGTAAGTATTTCTTCTGATGAAAGTGATGCAACTGTATTTGTGAACGGAAAAAAACGCGGAAAATTAAGTTATGGAAGTTATAAGCTTGGTCCTGTATCCACAGATGAAACGGTAGAAGTACATTTAGAGAAAACTACTGATTTTGGTGTGATGAAATCTGAAAGTGTTAAAATTGGAGACCAAAGCACGTATTACTTAAAATTCCCGAAAGAAACATCAAATTCAGCAGTGGGCGACTTTGTAAAAAATCATATTTATGATAATGTACGTGCAATTTCATTAAATGATTTTAGTTTAATTGAAAATAATTATGATAAGAGCGGGAAATCGTATAAGGAAGACCGTGATTATATACAGTATTTACACAAAAAAGGAATTACAGAAGACTTATTAACGATGGAAGTTCGTAATGTAGAGCGTCAAAGTGATACGAAATATAAAGTAACGGCATATGAAGAGTACCATATTCGTTACGGTGATGGATCTGTGAAGTTCAAAAGTTTTAATAACGAACATATTGTAACTGTGAATGGAAATGGAAAGATGCTGTATCATTCTCTTGGTGCAAATAATACGTTGAAATCAGAAGATGTATCTAGTCCAACTCGTTAATATGAGAGAGGCTGTTCATTTAGAACAGTCTCTTTTTTAGATAGTATATCATCGATATTCTGTGTCAATTCATTGGTCTAGTTTTCATTCACTAAGGAGAATTAGAAAAGGATGTCACCTAGTCAAATTTTTTTACTAGGTGACATCCTTTTTAGTAATTAGAAGCGAGATTCTTTTAATATCGCTTGTACATATGGATCATGTAATATTTGTTCTATAATTGGCAACATATTTTGTTCAAATGGAATGTCGATAGGGAATGGCTTTTGAGAGCCTGGTTTGATTCCATATTGCACAATTTTGTAATGTGTATTATTTTCGGACTTGAGCACAATTAACTTATAGCGATTGTCATCATTTGTGAGTGAAAAATCAATAGAAGTAGCGTCATATGTTACTTCATCTTTATATATGTACGGTTTTGGTGTACCAATCCAGTCTACTTTTGCTTGTACATTCATGGGCATAGCCTCCTTATATGTATTATAAATAAATAAAAGCCAGCTCTCAATAAAGAGAACCGGCTTGTAATTTAGCAGTCATTGGTTATTTTAAAATTTTCACTTTAACAGTTTTGCGTCCCCATTTTTGGGCAGCACTGTCTGATCCAAGTAAGATATCGATACGGTTACCTTTAATTGCACCACCAGTATCTCCAGCGATAGCTTCTCCGTAACCTTCTACCCATACTTTAGATCCTAATGGGATTACTTTCGGGTCAACAGCGATCATTTTCATGTTTGGATTCGCAGTTAAATCATGACCCATTGCAGTTAATACACGGCCGCCATATGTGCCACCGTTTTCGCTCGGGTGAGCTGTATATGCTGTAGCTACAACTGTTAACTCACGACCACCAGATGGTTCGCTAGTTTCAGCAGCTTTCACAGCAGGCTTAGCAGCTGGTTTTGCTTGTGCTGCAGTTGTTTGAGCCTTAGCTGGTGCTTCAGCTTTAGCAGGAGCAACTGTTTCTTGTTTCTCAATTACAGGTGCTGTACCTGTTAAGAAAGGAACGTGAACATAAGCTGTTTTCCCGTTATATTCAAATTGTAACCACTCATTCTGTACTTGGTTTGTTGTTTCGATTACATCGTCTTTCTTTAACTTTCCAAGAACTTCTGAGTTTGTGTTCGCTTCAGCACGTACGTTTAATACGTTAGCTGTTACGTAGTAGATGCTTTTTGTGAACTCTGCACTTACGAATGCGTCTTTACCATCTAAAGTGATTTTTGACCATCCGTTCTCTGTATTAAGAACATCTATTTTATTACTGTTTAGTAATTTACCGACAACTTTTGATTCCGTAGTAGGGTTTTCGCGTACGTTTAGTACGTCTGTTGTTACAACAGTTTCTGCATTAGCAGATGATGTGAAAATCCCAAGACCAAAAACTGCTGCTGTTGCTATACCAATTAATTTTTTCATGATAGCCTCCATTGCGTTTGTTTTCGTGTCCTCATTATAGCAACAGATTTTTTCGGATTTGGGGAAAACACACAATTACAAACCATTCGTAATGAGTCGTTAACATCCTGTAATATAACAAAAAATATAGGAAAGCGTTTTTCATTCTATATGACTCAAAGGTTTCTAGTTATATTCAAAATATTTAATACAACATGTTTTTTTCGGCGTAAATAAGAATGTTACAGGAATGTTACATGATGTTTACTAAACGATTACATTCCTTGAGTATTTTACCGTTTTATGGGTAATATAGTTATATAAACATAAACATTTTGTTTGTGAAGCTATAAACACGTGCAATATACTAGCAAAAAAACCGCATAATTGTTACAAAACGAAAGGGTTGCAAGGAAGAAATTTGCCCTTTTTTACATATGTAACACATCCTTTTTTGGGAAAATACATTCCCATCCGCATTTTTCTCACACAATTTGACAGCAGTATTTCTAACTTGTAGCTCTTGCAGAGTGAAAAGGTTATACGGAAGGTAAGGCTGTCCATAAGAATTCTAATTGGTGAAAGTGAAAGTAAGAAAATCACCGCAAAATTATAGTTTTCTATCCGATTTTACATATCGGAATTTATGTTATTTACAAAAGTGAAACCTACGAAGGGGGATTTGATGAGGAAACTAACAAAAACATTCATCGTTTCATTAACATTATGTATTGCATTTACACTTTGGGGGATTATTCCCGAATCTATTATTGGAAAAGGTAGCCTAGGAAATGTAACAACTGCAATTCAAACTGCATTAGTTAGTAAGTTTGGATGGTTTTATATTATTTCCGTTTCTATTGTTTTAGGTGTGTCTATCTTTTTAATTGTTTCGAAATACGGTTCTATTCGTTTAGGTAAAGATGATGACGAACCTGATTATAGTTATATGACATGGTTTGCTATGCTATTTAGTGCTGGTATGGGTATTGGTCTAGTTTTCTGGGGCGTTGCAGAACCATTAAACCATTTATACGCACCTCCGTTTGGAGATGGTGCAACTGAGGAAAGTGCACGCCTTGCACTGCGTTTTTCATTTTTCCATTGGGGATTACATCCTTGGGGACTATATGCGTTTGTAGCGTTATGTATTGCTTATTTCACCTTTAGAAAAGGAAAGGCAAGTACGATTAGTGCGACAGTAGGTCCGTTATTTAAGGGCGGGGAACACGGGCGTATTGCTCATTCATTTGATGTGTTAGCTGTTTTCGCGACTGTGTTTGGTGTTGCAACGTCACTAGGTCTTGGCGCAAAACAAATTGCAGGTGGTGTTAGCTATTTAACATCTATCCCGAATTCATTAACGACACAGTTGGTTATTATTGCAATCGTAACAGTTCTTTTCATGTTATCTGCTCAAACAGGTCTTGATAAAGGAATTAAATATTTAAGTAATGCGAACATTATTTTGGCATTTGCACTTATGATTATTGTATTATTTGCAGGTCCAACAAACTTTATTATGAATTACTTCACTTCAACAATTGGTTCTTATATTCAAGAATTGCCAAGCATGAGTTTCCGATTAAGTCCTTTAGACGAAGGCGGAAATCAATGGATTCAGTCATGGACAATTTTCTATTGGGCATGGTGGATTGCATGGTCACCATTCGTAGGTACGTTTATTGCTCGTGTTTCACGAGGCCGTACAATTCGTGAGTTTGTTATTGGTGTGTTACTTGTACCGACCGTAATTGGTGCACTTTGGTTCTCAGTTTTCGGCGGAACAGGTATTCATATGGAGCTGTTTGGTGATGCACATATCTTCGACAAAGTGAAAGAAATGGGAACAGAAGTAGGATTATTCGCTATGTTCGATCAGATGGGTAGCTTTGGATCAGCTTTATCAGTTTTAGGTATTTTACTTATTGCAACATTCTTTATTACATCTGCAGATTCTGCGACATTTGTTTTAGGAATGTTAACGACACATGGTAGTTTAAACCCACCAAATCGTATTAAAATGATTTGGGGGATTGTTCTAGCTGCGATAGCTTCTACTCTATTATATATTGGCGGATTAGAAGCCTTGCAAACAGCTGCTATTATTGCGGCATTCCCGTTCGTATTTGTTATTTTCTTTATGATGGCAGCATTATTTAAAGAGTTACAAAAAGAAGGGCGTATGAAGCGTCATTAATAATAGAAGGAAAAGAGCTGATTTCATATCAGCTCTTTTTTATCTCTCTATTTACCGGGCAGTAAGACCCACACCTCAAAATTCAGTGATAGGTAGGGGACGGGCTGCATGTAAAAGCCCGATTGGTGAGGGCTGATTAAAATTTCATTTTATATAGAAGGAATTTGAAATGCGGGTAAGGGAAATAAAATACTTTACTATATAAGTAGTATGCCTTTTATACGAAGAAAAAACGATAGGTTTCGACAATATTCGATATTTTACGAATTCTATTCGTATTTTTGTCAAAAATATGTCGGAAATGTGTTGTCACTTTTATGTATATGTGCTATATTATTTCCTGTAAGCGATTTCAAATAGTTTTAAAGCGCATTCAAGGGGGACATCTAGAATAATGAAACGTTACGAAAGAAAGTGGAAGCATATTTGTTTGAAACGTGTGGCACATCGTAGTGTCCAAGAAAGCACGGAACCTAAGACTGAAACGCGCAAAGAACAGCAAGAGAAGCAATTGGTTCTACAAAAATAGCAATCACTTTTTCGTATATAAATGAAGGTCGATCGTTCGTTGGGGGATGGACGTGAAATTACTTTCAGCTAAGGGGTATTGTCTGATATATAATTTATACGGCAATAAATAAGCACAGAGCATACGGCGCTCTGTGCTTATTTTTATTATTTATCTTTTTTGAATCGAACTGTTTTATCCCAGCCAATGACTTGTTTTTTGCTCTTTGCACGTAAGTATAAAATTAAGCTACGAATGAATAAGTACGTAAAGAGCTGTGCGTACGTAAAGTACATGATAACACTAATGAAAATATTAGTCGGTGTAAAGGTTCGTTCGACACTCTGGGCACTAAATAATTGTGAAACATATGTAATGTATGCGACGTACCACATAAATAATAGTGGGATACTATATTGAATCTGGAATATCCCAAGTAACCCAATTACAAACCAAACGTTTGAAATGATTAGGAAAAGCCAAAATACGACATACACTAACACTTGCTGTAAGGAATGGGCGAGAAGTTTTCCTTTAAAGAAACTTAATGAAGAGAACATTTTTTCTAAAATGTATAAATTCCCTTGAAGCCAACGTGTACGCTGTTTAATAAGAATCTTTAAATGCTCTGGTTCTTGCTCCCAAGTAACCGATTCTGGAACGATTGGCAGGAGATAACCTTTTTGCGTAATTCGTAATGTTAATTCAGCATCCTCTGCAATTGCGTAAGGGTCATAGCCACCAAGCTCTTCTAGTGCTGAGCGACGAAGAAGCATGTTTGTTCCTGTTAGTGAACCCGTTTGGAATAGTAACCAGCGTCCAGATTGCATAAGGAGCTGGAAGATTTGAAATTCTAGCGAAATCATTCGCGTCAGCCAGTTTCTTTTTTCATTTACAGTACGAACGTGTCCAACTGCCCCAACCGCATCTTCAGTTGTTTCAGCGTGTTCTACAAGCATTCGCAGTGCGTGTGGTTCAGGTTGGTTATCTGCATCATAAACACAGAAGTATTCACCATCTGAAATACTAAGGCCGTAGTTTAATACGCGTGATTTACCCTTCGGTTCACCGGACGGAACACGAATGTGACGAATGTGGGCATAAGCTTTGTCGAAATCATCGCCGATTTCAGGCGTTTCATCTTGAGAGTTATCATTTAATAAATAAATGGTTAGCTTTCCTGGATATTCAATCTTCGCCATTGCCTCTAAAGTATCTTTAATAACGACCCCTTCATTATGAGCAGGTATGAAAATATCGACGCTCGGATAATGTTCTAGCGTACGATCTTTTCGTTTAGTATTTCGATGAATTAAGCCCGCGATTGTTAAGAAAGAGTAGTAAACGAGTAAGCCAGAGAATAGAAAGGCCGTAAAAATAAGTACATATTTAATTGAAAATGTGATACTGATCCAAAAAACAAGTACGCAAAACAGAAGGAATAAAAGAAGTATAACGAGAGTCATCATAATAATGCCTGTCCTTTATTTCCAATTTGCTCGCGTGAAATTTTTATATCACGGATTGCTTCAGCTGCAAGCCATTTTTCTAATTTTGGCTGTAGACGGTTCATTACTATATCTGCACCAGCCTCATTTGTGTTCTGTAATAAAATAACTAATGTATTCTCATCATATTCAGCAGCAAGGTCAAAATCATTCCTTACTGTTTCAACTAATAATGAAGATACGCGGTCCATAACACTTTCTTTTGTATATTTACTAAAGGAAGTGAAGTCAAAATAAATCATGATGCCTGTTTCGTTACGACGATTCATTGCAGTTATTAATAATGCTTGGCGTCTTTCAAATTCTTGTCTTGTTAGTAATTTTGATTCTCCAATATATTGTTCCAACGTTCTCACACGCTCAGTTAAAGTTTTATTTTCATGAATAACTTTTTTCAATAGGTGAGTTGTTATGTATACAATGAAGAAGTTGGCTACCATCAGGAAGTGGGTAATCATATATTGCCATTGATCTGATGTACTCCATAAATGAAGCCATGCTTGATAAAATAAATAAAATACGGAAATAATGGTTCCTAGTATGAAGAAAATAAATGCTGTTTTGTCAGCTAAAAATAAGAATAGTACATTTACGATTACGTATATTATTGTAAAAATGAGCGCATGCTCATAATTCGTCACATGTACAGTAGTAAAATAAAATACAATTTGTAGAATCCACATAGAGAGGATTTTATAGAACTTATCTTTCACAAAACTTTCCTCCTTAAAGCTATTTCATCCATAGATACTTGTAGTATGCGCAATTATTAAGAAATTGACTATGTCGTTACATTCTTTTGAAGGGCAACACCAAGTAGTATCTCTATTTTCATAAGAAAAATAAAAAGACTTGAATATTATTGTATCATAATGTTCTTATATTTGGGATAAAGTGCTTGATAGATATATAAAATACGTTTGGATTGCATGAAAAAAGTCTTCTCTTGGAGAAAGAGAAGACTCTATATAAGTTTATAGGAACATCATACCTGCAACTGCTGCGTTTAAGAAGTTCGCTAATGTACCAGCGATAACTGCTTTAATCCCTAATTGTGCAATTTGTTTACGGCGAGTAGGAGCTAACGTTCCTGTTACACCTAGTTGAATTGCGATAGAAGAGAAGTTTGCGAATCCACAGATTGCGAATGTTAAAATCAGATTTGTTTTGTCAGAGAACTCTGCCATGTGTGGTCCTAAGTTTGCGTATGCAACGAATTCGTTGATTGCAAGTTTTTGACCGATAAAGCTTGCTGCTTGTACAGCTTCACCTGGAGAAACACCGATTAAGATTGCAAATGGTGATAGTAAGTAACCGAAGATTAAATCAAGGCTAAGTTTAATATCGAACCAAGAACCAACCCATCCTAATAATCCATTTAATAAAGCGATTAATGCGATGAAAGCCATTAACATTGCTGCTACGTTAATAACAAGTTGTATACCTTCAGATGCACCGCGTGCAGCTGCATCGATAACGTTTGCGTCTTCACGTTCTGTAGAAAGTTCAACGTTATTATCTACTTTTTCTGTCTCTGGCATGATTAGTTTTGCAATTAATAAGCTTGATGGAGCTGCCATAATTGCAGCTGCTAATAAGTGCTCTAACGGAATACCCATTGCTGCATAGCCGACAAGAACGGATCCAGCAACAGCTGTCATACCGCTTACCATAATAGCGAAGAATTCACTATTTGTTAAGCGTGCTAAGTAAGGTTTAATTAAGATTGGAGCTTCAGTTTGTCCTAAAAATACAGTCGTTACTGAGTTTAAGCTTTCTGCTTTAGAAGTGCCAAGAAGTTTACTTAATGCACCACCAACGACGCTAACAAATTTCTGCATAATACCAAAATGATATAAGATTGCTACTAATGAACTAATAAATACGATTGGAAGTAGTGCTTGAATAACGAAGATAAATCCCCAAGGGCCTTTTGCGTTGACTAAATCCCCAGCAACGAACCTAATTCCCTCGTAAGAAAAGTTAATTAATCCTTGAACACCATCAGCAGCGTGTTTTAAACCTGCTTTACCAGCATCCCATCGTAATACGATAAATGAAAATGACATTTGTAATGCTAGCGCGATTAAAATTGTGCGCCAATTAATAGCTTTGCGGTTGGAAGATAGTAAGAAAGCAATTGCTAATACTCCAATCACGCCGCCAATTCCCCATAAAAGATTCATGCAGTGTATGCTCCTTCCTCATAGTAAAAACAGTGTATAAACCAGTTGTCTATACGTTTACGAATATAACATCTTAAGTAACTTATCATAATGGACATCGGAGGTCAAACGTCTAATGAAAAGTTTAAATAAAAAGAAAATTCTTTAAAAAAACACATATAAAATAAATAGACATGAAATAGGTTATGTTTTTTATGTAAATATATACATTATGATAACGTTATGGATTATTTTTGCAGAATAAAGTGTATGAAATGGAAGAATGGATATATTATTTTTGTAGAGAGAGGGTAGGGGAACGGGAGTAATATGTTGAACTCATAGCAAAAAAGCCCTCTAGTAAACTAGAAGGCTTTGAAACTACTAATTAAGGTGCTTTCGTGTATCCTAAGAAGTGACTCTTCCAATAAGAGTTACTTAATGAAGCGATTGCGACACCTTTATCTCCAGCTTGGATAAATGATCCGCCCCCAAGGTAGATACCCATGTGAGAAGGACCTGATTTATAAGTATTTTGGAAATAAATTAAGTCGCCAGGTTGTGGATTTGAAGTTTGTGGTAGGCTACTCCAATATCCAGCAACACTTTGGCGGCTAATGTTATGACCAAATTTCTTAAATACGTGGTAGATGTAACCACTGCAGTCAACACCGTTAGCAGAAGTTCCGCCCCAAACGTACGGTACACCTTGCATTGATTTTGCATATGCAAGTACGGAAGAACTGTCGCCGCTATTATTGCCAGTATTATTATTATTGTTGTTGTTTTGATTGTTATTTTGGTTGTTGTTAGGCTTATTATCTACTGCACCACCAACTGGTGTTTTAGACAGGTAACGTGTTCCGATATAACCATTTTGTCCGTTGTAGTTAATTTTGCTCCATCCAGAGTTTTCAGAGATTACTTGAACCTTCTGACCTTGTGGAAGTGCGCCTATGATTCTATAATTTGTACCTTCGCCGCTACGTACATTTAGTGCAGAAGCATTAATGTAGTAGTCGCCAATTGCACCTTGGTTAGGTTGTTTTGGTTGTTCAGGTTGTTTTGGCTGCTCAGGAGTAGTAGTGCCACCTTTAACGAATTTTACAAATTCGCTACTAACGAAGCCTGTTTTTCCTTGGTAATTTACTTTAAACCAACCATTTTCAGATCCAACTACGTTTAATGTTGTACCGTTTAAAACGCCACCAATTACACTATGGTAAGCAGCAGGGCCTGTACGAACACGTAAAGATGTAGCGTTAACCACGTAAGAACCGCCAGTTTGAATAGCTCCGTTATTGTTTTGCTCTTGTTTGTTATCTTGTTTGTTGCCTTCTGTAACGTTTTCGTTAGAACCGCCTTTTGTTACGTAGTCTTTGCTTATATAAGCAGTTTGTCCTGCGTAATTGATTTTGAACCAATCTTGAACTTCTCCAACAACTTGTACTACTTGTCCTTTTGTAACAGAACCTACAGTTGTATGAGAAGTGCTAGGGCCTGTGCGAACACGAAGAGAAGATACATTTACTGTATAGTTTCCATTGGCTGGTTTTACTTCTTGGTTGTTATTATTCGTATTGTTGTTTGAAGAACCTGAATTTGAAGAAACTCCAGATACGAATTCGCCACTTACATAACCTACTTGTCCATTATGGTTAATTTTCACCCAACCATTTTCTTGACCAATTACGTTTAATGTTTGTCCTGCATATACACGTCCAGAAACAGAACTAGATGTGTTAGGAGCTGTACGTACACGTAATACATCAGCAGTAACTTTATTGTTTCCACCTGTACTTACATTGTTGTTTGCTGCGCCATTTTTTGATACGAATTCGCTACTAACAAAGCCTGTTTTTCCATTAATGTTAATTTTGAACCAACCATTTTCTTCGCCAATCACGTTTAGTGATTGACCGTTATAAACGCGTGAGATGATGTCGTGAGAAGTGCTTGATCCTGCACGAACATGTAATACGCTCGCGTTTACCTTATAAGATGAGTCGTTTGATGCAGAAGCTTGGACAGTTGTAGCAGCTTTTTGTGTATTTTGTTCAGGTGCAGCTTGAACACTATCAAGTGTAGGTGCTGCTCCTCCTGCTACAGACACTGCCGCAAGACCGGCAAGATACTTTTTCATAATTTGTCGATTCCTTTCTGTCTGTAATGTAGTGAAGAAATATTTACCAACTGTTAAAAATTCTAAAGAGCATGTCGATTACTGTCAAGGCTTATGTGGGAATCTGAATATGACAAAAAGATTACAAGAAAAAATCAAGGCATAAATTCATACCTTGATTTTCATGTAAATGCATATATTGAATAGGAATGGACAGAAAATATTCGTGTTTAAGAAGATGCCATATTGGATTGTAACAAAATTTGATTAAAAGATTTTTGCAGTTTTTTGGTGATAGGACCAACTTGACCATCTTGGATCGCAGTTCCATCAAGGTGGGTCATCGGTAATATCTCAATCGTCGTTCCTGTAAAAAAGCATTCATCTGCTTGATAAACGTCACGAACACTGAAAAGTTCTTCCTGTACAGGAATGTTAAGAGTATTCGCTAAAGAAAGGACATATTGACGAATAATGCCATTTAAAATAAGGTGGTTGGCTGGATGTGTATAAATAGTCCCGTTTTTAATTAAAAAGAAATTAGAACAGCTTCCCTCAGTGACTATACCATTTCGTATGAAAAGTGCTTCTTTACAGCCTTTGCGTTCAGCTTTCGTAACAGCTAGTACGTTTGGTAATAAATTTAACGATTTAATGTCACAGCGTAGCCATCGAGTATCGGGTTCTGATATAGCACGTATACCATATTCAATCCATAATGCTGGTCTTTCTTTTTTTGTAATATAGGCATAAATTGTCGGAGGGTTGTCATATGAAAATACATGTGTGCGAGCTTGTACACCGCGAGATACTTGCAAATAAATTGTGCCATCTTCATAGAAATGATTTCGTTCAATTAATTTGTAAAGTAAAGTGATGAGTTCAGCTTTTGAGAAAGGGAGCGATAATTCTACTTCTTCCATGGATCGATATAACCTAGTTATGTGCGGATCTAATAAGTGAAAGTTCCCTTTATATAGGCGAATGACCTCGTAGACACCATCTCCAAACTGTAAACCTCTTTCTTCAAGTTCTATGTACGTTTTTTGTTTTGTTGTATCAATAACTTCATCATTCCAAAGTACAAATTTTTCGTATGCCAATTTCCGTCCCATCCTTTCGTAAGTACGTAAGTAAAGTGAAACTTTCATTCATGCGGGATAAAAATCACTATAGTAATTTTTATGTAAGTAATTCTCTACATATGACCGTATATGTATTTGTAAATCATAGAGAAGGAAGGATGATTTAACCCGCATTAACGGGCAGTAAAACTCCCACTGATTAAAGTTTCACTTTACAGCATTTTGTATATACAAATTCGAAAATAAGAAATGAGAATCCTGCTTCTTAATAAAAAAAAGCAACATTCGTATGGAATGTCGCACAAGGAGGGTAGCTATCTTTCATAGGGACATCGTCTTATTGAATGTTTTGTGTATGAACACAAAACATGTTGAAAGACAATTATAAGAAAGTAGAAACAAAAGATTTACACATTTCTTTAAGGGATCTTACGAAAGATGAGAGATAAGAAATATGTAGAACTTTGTTTACATATTTTATTATAGAGATGGTTCATTAATGCTATGTGAATATTTGGTAAAGGTTATGTAATTTTAAAGTTAATGAATATAAGAAGTTGTATGGAAGAAAATAAAAAAAGAGGCTGAGATTACTCAGCGCTCTTCTTTTCTTCTTTAATAGCTGTTTTTACTTCACCAGTTTTGATCTTATTACTTTCAGAGAAGCGAAGTAAGTCACCTTCAATGATTTTATCAGACATGTGCAATTCATTTTGAGCACGATCAATTAGTGGTTGAGATTCTTCTTTCGGTAATTGTACAACTTCGCCAGTAGCACGGTCGTAGAATGTACTGTTTGTGTACATGTACTTATCTGTAACGAAGCTACCGTCACGAAGAACAACAAATCCTTTATTATCAGGTGAGAATACATCATGACCGAATCGAACGTCATTCGTAGAATCTACACCAAGTAAGTTTAGAATAGTTGGTTTTATGTCAATTTCACCAGTTGGTTTCGAAATTGTTTTACCTTCTTTTTGACCTGGAACGTGAATAAACATCGGTGTTTTTTGTAAGTTCATATGGTCAAATGAAGTGATTTCTTCTTTTCCTAAGAACTGTGCCATTGCACGGTTATGGTTTTCAGAAATACCGTAATGGTCACCGTAGAATACGATTACTGAGTTGTCGTAAATACCTTCTGCTTTTAGACGCTCAATAAAGTGTTTCATTGCCTCGTCTAAGTAACGAGCAGTTACCATGTAACGGTCAAATACGCCATCACCAGAATTGTATTCGTCGATTAATTTCGTATTGTCATCGTAAGTGAATGGGTAATGATTCGTTAAAGTAAGGAAGCGAGTATAGAATGGTTGCTTCACTTGTTTTAACATATCAACAGATTGATCGAAGTACTCGATATCTTTTAATCCCCAGTTTAATTTTGTTTCCGGTGTAATCTTGTAGTCAAGCTCGTTGTAGTAACGATCATAACCAAGTGCCGGATACATAATGTTACGGTTCCAGAATGTTGCGTTGTTTGCGTGGAATACTGCAGTGTAGTATCCTTGCTGACGTAAAATTTCTGGAGTTGCTGTGTATTCGTTGTTACCGTGTGTGAAGAACACAGCACCGCGGTCTAGTGGATATAAAGAAGTATCTACTAGGAATTCAGCATCAGATGTTTTACCTTGCCCAGTTTGATGGAAGAAGTTATCAAAGTAATAACTTTCTTTCGTAAATTGGTTTAAGAATGGTGTAACTTCTTGTCCGTTAACTGTTGCACCAATTAAGAATGTTTGTAATGACTCAAGAGAGACAACAATTACGTTTTTCCCTTTTGCAGTACCGAACATATTTGGATCTGGTTTACTTTGTGTTGTTTTCACATAGTTTTCTGTTTCTTGTAATTTACTACCGTCGGCAAATGCTTTTTGTGAACTTGATTTCGCTTGTAAGCCAAGATCGTATGCTTGGTGTACATATAATCCTAAATTTTTAACAAGCATAACGCGGTCGAATGAACGTGTTAATAGTTCTGGACGTTCAGCTTCTGCAAAGCCTAGGTTTACAAAGAAAATAGCAATTGTTGACACGAAATATAGGGAACGCATCGGACGTGCTACACGCTCTGTAGGTGCAAAGTTTTTCATCTTCTTCAATAGAACGAAGAATACGATAATGTCTGCAAATGCAAGGATAATTTTGTAGTTAAATAATTCTTTCACACTAGAACCTAAGCTTCCAAAGTTAGAAGTTTGCCCTAGTACTGGTAAAGTAACGAAGTCATTGTAGAATCCGTAGAACATTACGTTACCAACCAGAATGATCGTTAAAACAAAATTAATTCCAAGTGCTATATAGTTACGTTTTTTTCCTTTTGCAAATAATGCAAGTCCCACAAACAGTAACGATGCTGCTAATGGACTAATGAATAAAATGAATTCTTGCATGAAGGATTCAAGTTTTAAATCAAAGCTTGTGCGTGTAATAATGTAAGTTTTCAGCCATAAGGCTAAAGCTATGAATAAAGTGAAACGCACATTTTGAAATTGTGATTTCAAGGTTTCTTTCATTCATTTCCACCCTTTCTCTATCAGGCTTGGTCGATTTTGGAGCGAAAAATGTTAAAATAAAAAATACATAGTTTTCTTGGCCATAATTAAAGGTTCTATATTCACCCATATACGACTATAACTATGCATACCCTTTTGGTTTCTTTTGTTGCTCATAAGTATAACGTCATTCCTGTATTATACAACAAAATTCATTTCTGAGAAACACTATAACATTTTACATTTTTTGTATGTGATTTGTCACTACCAGAGAAAACTTTAACATTCGTTTATAGGTCCGTCAACTAGAAAATATAACAAAGATAGAGTGGAATGTTAAGTGAAGGTGAAAATTTTCTTGGTTGAGAAATAAGAAATGAAGATGGGCAAGGGTTATCTAGAAATCTATTATATGAAGGAAATTATATAAAAATTAACGAACACTTGTTCTTTTTTAGTTTGTTTGTTACAATGAAAGTTCATTGATAGGTTTTGTGTAATTTTGATGAACTTTTACTGATAACATATTGTAGCTTATTTCTTTTTAAAAATAGGGAGGCTTTTACATGAAACAAAAATTTTCAGTTGAAGCGTTTTGGAAAAAAGTAAAACACGTTGCAAAGCAAGCAGGGCAGTCAGTCATTTATGCAAGTTTGTTACTGTTTTACGTTTTGCAAAGACCCGACGTTCCAAAACGAGTGAAAATTATTGTAATTGGAGCACTTGCTTATTTTATTGCACCGATTGATGCGATTCCAGATTTCATTGCTGGAGTTGGTTATACGGATGATTTAGGGGCGTTAACGGCCGCGCTAATACAGGTATCGCTATACGTCAATGAAGATGTGAAAGATAAGGCACGAGTGAAGTTGGCAGAATGGTTTGGTTCGGATATAGACACAGCATTTATCGATCAGAAATTAGGTCAATAGGTGAAACCTGTCGTAAGGTGACAGGACGAACGTAAGCGAGGAAGTGCATTATGCCATCAGGAAGAACGCATACGAAAATAAACTTAATATCCCTTCCGGTTGTTTTGTTTTTGCTCTTTTCGTATGGATTAACAAATTTTGATTTTTTATTAACTTTTGCAATTGGTTTTTTAGTAGGTACTTCATTTTTAACACCGGATTTAGATACGTACAGTAATGCTTATAATAAATGGGGTTTCTTACGTATATTTTGGTATCCTTATAAGCAAGTAATGCCGCATCGATCTTTCTTTACACACACGATTATACTTGGTGATGTAATTCGTATTGCGTACATGTTAATCGTCTTTTTTCCATTTTTATTCCTATTAAATGTAATCGCATTGGATGGTAATTTAATAGAAATTGCGAAGAAACATGAGGTTGAGATTGTAACGTTCGTAATGGGAATTGTTGTGGCAAGTACGCTCCACATTATAGCGGATAAAGTGAATACGCGCCGAAAGAAAATGATGAGAAAAAAGAAGAAACGAAGAAGATAAAGTGAAACTTTAATCAGTGGGAGGCATCCCTGCTGATTATTAGCTCACAATAATCGGGAAAAGGACACTTGCAATTTGCAAGTGTCCTTTTTTAAACAAACGTTTGTTTAAAATTAAGCTTTCAGCACTTTAATCCCTTTTACGATGTTCCAGATGAAGTAGTATAAGCTGATGATTCCGCAAATAGCTAAGACAATCATTGAACCAATTCCGAATGTTACATCTGGTTGGTCCGATCCGATACCCATAATTCCTAAAATGGCTACGCCGATAAATGTAGCGATACTTGGAATGATGTGAGTCCATAGAGCACGTTTTGCATGTGGTTTTGTTTCAGCGTCTCCCACAATCCAAACGATAATAGGGAATAAGATAGGGGCAAATAGTACACTAAAGTACGATAAAGCAGCTAATATTTTGTTTCCATTCATATATATCACCTCATAAATAATGTCCGTTGTTATACTATTATTATGCACTAATTTTTGCAAGCCTTCTATCGATGAACATTACAGGAACATGACGATTTTGTAAGATTTTCTGTTAAATAATAAAATTTTCAAAAAAATCTTTTTTAATGAAAATTGTTATGGTACAGTATAAATGAAAGTTATTGAAAACGTTTTCTTGAACGTTTTTTTATTTTAGGCTTAAAGGTATGATGACCTGATAGTCTATTGATGAGGTTATTCTATTTAAAAGGGGATTCTTTAGGGGGAGAGAACAATGAACACATGGACACAAGTTTATGATCCGTTCGGTAATATTTGGATTTCAGCAGCAGTCGCACTTATTCCAATCATCTTTTTTTTCTTAGCTTTAGCAGTTTTTCGCATGAAGGGGTATGTAGCAGGATTTATTACAGTTGTACTTACAATTTTAGTTGCGTTATTCGCTTATAAAATGCCGTTCACGATGGCAATGGCAGCAACCGGATATGGTTTTTTGTACGGGTTATGGCCAATTGCTTGGATTATTATTATGTCGGTATTTTTATATAAAATTTCTGTGAAAACAGGTCAATTCGATGTGATTCGTGCATCGGTATTATCGATTACGAACGATCATCGTTTACTCGTTATTTTAATTGGATTTTCATTTGGAGCGTTTTTAGAAGGGGCGGCAGGATTTGGTGCACCAGTAGCGATTACGGCCGCGCTTCTTGCGGGTCTTGGGTTAAATCCTTTATACGCAGCTGGTCTTTGTTTAATTGCAAATACTGCACCAGTGGCATTCGGAGCGATGGGAATTCCGATTACAGTTGCTGGACAAGTAACAGGTATTGATCCACATAAAATTGGACAAATGGCTGGACATCAATTACCGTTCTTATCATTATTTGTTCCGTTCTTTATCGTATTTTTAATGGATGGATTTAAAGGAGTAAGACAAACATGGCCAGCTCTATTTGTAGCGGGTAGCTCATTTGCAATTACGCAGTTCATTACGGCGACGTTCTTAGGACCAGAACTTCCGGATATTACGTCAGCGCTTGTAAGTTTAGTGAGTTTATCGCTATTCTTAAAAGTTTGGCAGCCGAAAGAAATCTATCAATCGGGGCAAGCAAATAGTGAAGTAGCTGCGGCAACGACGGCGACATCTATGCCGAAACTAACGGTAGGAAAAGTCGTAAAAGCGTGGTCTCCATTCATTATTTTAACTGTAATGGTAGTCATTTGGAGCCAAAGTTTCTTTAAAGCGTTATTTGTTCCAGGTGGCGCATTGGAAAGCCTTGTGTTTAAGTTTGAGGTTCCAGGCTTACACAATCTAGTAATGAAAGCAGAGCCAATTGTAAATAAACCGACGCCTTATGAAGCAATCTTGAAATTAGATATTTTATCAGCGACTGGAACAGCAATTTTAATTGCTTGTATCATTTCTATCTTTATTTTGAAAATGAGTGCAAAAGATGCAGTAGCAACATTTAAAGCAACGTTAAATGAACTAAAAATGCCAATTCTATCTATTGGATTCGTATTAGGATTCGCATTTATCGCAAACTATTCTGGTCTATCTTCTACATTAGCGTTAGCACTTGCAGGAACTGGCGGATTATTCCCGTTCTTCTCACCATTCTTAGGCTGGATTGGTGTATTCTTAACAGGATCTGATACGTCTGCGAATGCACTGTTCTCGAATTTACAAGCCATTACAGCACAACAAGTTGGCGTATCTGAAGTGCTTCTCGTTGCAGCGAATACAACAGGCGGTGTAACAGGTAAAATGATTTCCCCGCAGTCGATTGCGATTGCTTGTGCGGCAGTTGGTCTTGCTGGAAAAGAGTCGGATTTGTTCCGTTTTACGGTGAAGCATAGTTTGTTCTTCGTTATCATTGTAGGGATTATGACTTATGTGCAGGCTTATTATTTAACTTGGATGATACCGTAAGTGAAAAAGAAATAACGTTTGCATTTTTCTGATAATCGTGTATGATGGAAAAGTATTGAAAATTAAATCAGTGATAAACTAGGGGTGCCTAACGTATGCGTAGGCTGAGAGAGAAGCGCGTGAACTTCTTAACCCTTTGGACCTGATCTGGCTCGTACCAGCGTAGGGAAGTTAACGGCTTTACATAATGATGTCTTTATGAGCCAGGTCCTTATTTTTTATGGACCTGGCTCTTTTTATTTTGGCATGCGCTGGCCATATCTCGTCCTTGTCACGAACAGGGGGGGCAACAAAGGTTATGAAACAATCTGTTTCAGCTGAGCAAATTGAATTGAAATCGAGTTTACCAGGGAGTAAGAAAGTATATGTGGATGGACCGTGCGCGGGTATGAAAGTGCCGATGCGTGAGATTGAACAAAGCGAAACGAATGGCGTTCCAAATCCACCAATCCGTGTGTATGATACGAGTGGTCCTTATACGGATCCTGCGTATAAAGTGGAGCTGGAAAAGGGGTTGCAGGCGCCGCGCCACTCTTGGATTGTGGGACGTGGTGATGTAGAAGCATATGAAGGGCGTGAAGTGAAACCAGAGGATGACGGTGTGAAAGTGGCTTCGAAACATACACCTGTTTTCCCGCAAATGGATCGCCAGCCACTTAGAGCGAAGCAAGGTGCAAACGTTACGCAAATGCATTATGCGCGCAATGGCATCATTACATCTGAGATGGAATATGTTGCGATTCGTGAAGGGGTAGATCCTGAGTTTGTTCGTAAGGAAATCGCAGAAGGCCGCGCTATTTTACCAGCGAATATTAACCATCCAGAGGCTGAACCGATGATTATCGGACGTAACTTCCACGTGAAGGTAAATGCGAATATCGGAAACTCAGCTGTATCTTCTTCCATTGCAGAAGAAGTAGAGAAGATGACGTGGGCAACGCGCTGGGGTGCAGATACGATTATGGATTTATCTACAGGAAAAAATATTCATACGACGCGTGAGTGGATTATTCGTAACGCACCGGTACCAGTTGGAACAGTACCGATTTATCAAGCGCTTGAAAAAGTAAACGGAATCGCAGAAGATTTAACGTGGGAAGTATATCGCGATACGTTAATTGAGCAGGCGGAGCAAGGCGTTGATTACTTTACGATTCACGCTGGTGTATTGCTTCGTTACATTCCAATTACGGCAAAACGTACGACAGGGATCGTTTCACGCGGTGGTTCAATTATGGCGCAGTGGTGTTTATTCCATCATAAAGAAAACTTCCTATATACTCATTTTGAAGAGATTTGCGAAATTATGAAGCAGTACGATGTTTCGTTCTCTCTTGGAGATGGATTACGTCCAGGGTCTATTGCGGATGCAAATGACGAAGCGCAGTTTTCTGAGCTTGAAACACTTGGTGAATTAACAAAAATTGCTTGGAAACATGATGTGCAAGTTATGATCGAAGGACCTGGACATGTACCGATGCACTTAATTAAAGAGAATATGGAGAAAGAGCTTGATATTTGTCAGGGCGCGCCGTTTTACACACTTGGGCCGTTAACGACAGATATCGCACCAGGTTACGACCATATTACCTCTGCAATTGGGGCTGCGATGATTGGCTGGTTTGGAACTGCAATGCTTTGTTATGTAACACCTAAAGAACATTTAGGTTTGCCAAACAAAGATGATGTACGCACAGGTGTTATTACGTACAAAATTGCAGCGCATGCGGCCGATCTTGCGAAAGGACATAAAACGGCTCATCAGCGTGATGATGCACTTTCAAAAGCACGCTTCGAATTCCGTTGGCGCGATCAATTCAATTTATCTTTAGATCCTGAACGCGCGATGGAATATCATGATGAAACGTTGCCTGCAGAAGGGGCAAAAACAGCTCACTTCTGCTCAATGTGTGGACCGAAGTTTTGTAGTATGAGAATTTCACATGATATTCGTGAATATGCAAAAGAAAATGATTTAGAAACGACAGAAGCAATTGAAAAAGGAATGAAAGAGAAAGCGAAAGAATTTAAAGAAACTGGTAGTCATTTGTACCAATAATACGTTACACCTCTTTACTCGATTGATCACACTGTAGTACCTAACTTAATTATAGAAGAAGCCCCTTTTGCTAAGACGGTAGCAAAAGGGGCTTCTGTTTTCTTTATAAGGCAAAGAAGAGGTGTACCCAGTAGTATAAGAGGAATAATGTGACGACTGTTGTGAGAGGAATAACGATGAGAGATACACTTAAATAATCTTTCCATTTTACTTTAATTTTGTTTTGTTTCAGAATATACATCCAGATGAGGGAAGCTAGCGTACCGATTGGTAATAATAGTGAACCGATGTCACTACCAATAATGTTTGCGAGATAGATCGTTTTTAATGTGACTGGGTCTAGTCCCATTTCTGTTAATGTGATTGTACCAATCATAAGTGCGGGGTGGTTATTAAAGACGTTAGAGAGGATGGATACAAGTCCACCCATTGCAAAGCTAGCATAGAGTAAATGCTGGCTTACAACTGGCTCGAGCCAGTGCACAAGTGCGGCTGTTAACCCTGCGTTGTGTAGTCCGTAAATAATGACGTACATAGAGAAGGCGAAAATTAAAATATGCCACGGTGTTTTTTTCAAAATATCGATAGGGTTTGTCCGTAAGTAGTACCATCTCCAGATGAGGAGAACGAGGGAACCAAGCACTGCAACAATTTCGATTGGGATAGATAAGAAGGATGCAACGAAAAGAAGACAGCGCATAAGGAAGACGAAACCTAATACTTTTAACATGAATCTTGTACGTTTTTGTTTCGTATCAACAGAGTTTTTTCCTTTTAACGGATGGAAGTTTTTCGTGAAGAAAATTTCTTCAATATCATATGAAGAAACAGGTAATTTTTTCGGAAGTTTTTTCTTTAAAACTGTATACATGAGCCATGACATAAACAATAACCCTAATGTTGCAGGTACAAACATCATAGCAGTATGCATATAAAGAGTCATATGGACGATGTTTAATGCAATTAAGTTTACGATATTACTTACACCGATTGGTGCACTAGATGCAGTAGCGATTAAAGCGCCACTTAATAAATAGGGAATTTGTTGATGAGGTTTTAATTGAAGATTTCTTAGAAGTAGAATTAAGATTGGAGTTGTAATTAAAATACTACCATCATTATTAAATAAAAGAGTCATAAGGAAACATAGTAATTGAATGTACCAGTATAGGCGGTGTCCGGAACCTTTCGCTAAATTTGCGAGTTTTGCTGCAGCCCAATGGAAGAAGCCGAAGCTTTCTAATATAACCGCCATAACGATGGTTGCTAATATTGTTATGGAGGCACCGCCAATTTTACTTATAATGTCCATGACGTCTGGTTTTGATACAAGTCCAGTAATTAGAATGATACCAGCTCCGATTGCTGCTGGCCAAGCCTCATTTAAGCCACGAGGACGCCAAAAGATAACAATCATCGTTAAGAAGAATACAATAATAGTAATCCATATTTCAATGCTCATATTTTGCCTACCTTTCTATTTTCCCTTGAACAGATGTAGCTTGTCTCAAGTTTATATTGGTAGTATATTCAGCAAAAAATAAGACGAACTAGACGTATAACGGAGTAACTTGAATATGTGTTTTTCAAGTTACGGGACAAGTATCCCTATTAGTGAAATAACTATTGTGAGAGGAGTCTACAAATTTATGAGGCAGTAGGATAGTAAATGAAATTTATAGCAGCGATTTTTAAAATATATCGGTTACCGAAAAAACGTGATGAAAAATAAGAGAAGCCTACCCAAAAATGAATTTTCGGATAGACCCCATTACATTATTTTTCCTTCAAAAAAGTTCGATCCTTCAAGAATAAATTCCAGAAGAAAATGAATCCTGGGAGTAAAATTGCGATTCCAATTGCGTATAGAACAAGCAATGCATAGAACGTTTCCGTCGTTGTAAAGCTTGTAAATACAGTTACGTCAGGATAAATAATATATGGTAAATGCGCGACCCCGTAAGCATAGCTTGCAAATGCATATTGAGCGACGACAGCTAAAACGGCAATGCGAGGGTATCCTAGTGTGTTGTACTTTTTGTTTGTCCACCAAAGGGACGAGTATCCAATAACGAATAAAACGATAGAAACGGTAAACCACGGGAATTGCTTTATTAATCCTTGCATTAACCAGTGTGTTTGTGGGTCCATTACAACGAGGGCTATAATTGCCGTAACGAGCGTTGCAGGACCAAGTATGATAGCGTTTCTTCTATAAATTCTATATGCATCTTCTGAACCTTGCTCTCTCGCAAAATCAGCGAGAAAGAGAGAAGATAGAAATAGTTCTGAAGTTAGTCCGAAGAGCATATAACAATAAATAACAGGACTAGAAAGAAGTTTTCCGTAAAGGAGTACTTCTTTTCCTTCAGCCATTGTAATGTAGGCACCTTCTGTAACAGGTAAAACGGTAATTAATAGGGCTGGAATTAAGAGCCCTGTAATACCTGAAATAATCCGGAGAAGATGTTGGTACTTCGGCAGAGAGTAAGCAAATACCATAAATGTACTACGAATTGCAACGAGTACTAGAATTAGCATGACTGGTACGAACATAACGGTTGCAAGGGTAAAGGCTGCTTTCGGGAAGAAACCAAGGAAAGCGACAACGACAAAGACAAGAAACGTATTTGTTACTTCCCAAGTTGGTGATAAGTATCGATTGGCAAGCTTGGCAGCGAGCGTTGGATGTTTTGCGTATACCATGCCCCAAAAACCAGCTCCAAAATCGATGGATCCTAATATGCTGTATACGAAAATAAGAGCCCATAAGATGATGATTGCAATACTTTCCTCATGCACGAGAATCGCCTCCTTGGTGATGCAAATCATTCTTTAACGGATGTCGCTTAAAGAATGTTCGTAGTACAAAGACTGTTAAAATACCGAGTCCAATATATAAAATGATAAATAGAATAAATAAAGGACCGACGAAATCAGCACGTGTAGAAGCATCGACTGTACGTTGCATACCATAAATTGTCCACGGCTGACGACCGCTACAACTGAAAATCCATCCGAATTCAATACCGAGCATCATAATTGGTCCGCATGCGGCAGCACCCCAAAGAAGCCACTTCGGTAGCTCTGTCCCCTTTTTTCGGTAAACGAAGTACCAATATAAGAGAGCAATTGCTGCAACTGCAAAGGTAAACGCAGCAGTGCCGACCATTAAGTTGAACAGTGTATGTGTATAAAATGGTGGCCACGTTTCTTGTGGGAATTCCTTTAGACCTTTTACGACCGTACTAGGGTCTAGTCCCACTAATAAGCTAAGCATGTTTGGAATTTCAAGTGCATAGTTTAGTTCAAGTGTATTAGGATCCACAACTCCGCCAATGGATAGCGGTGCGTGTGATGTCGTTTCAAATAAAGCCTCAGCAGATGCAAGTTTTTCAGGCGAGTGCTTATGTAGGGCGATCGCCGATTCATGTCCTGAAAGCCACATCGTAGCACCTGTAATAAATGTCACGACAAGCCCTAATAGTAGACCTTTTTTATGATAAGCAACTTCACGTGCACTTAAATTTTTCTTCAACAATTTAAATCCAGCGATAGAGGCAATGACAGCTGCTCCAGTTGCATAAGCCGTAATAACGACGTGGAATGCACTTGTGCCAAAACTCGGATTAAAGAAAGCTTTCCACGGATCAACGTTAAAAACAGATCCATCTGGATTCATTGAAAAGCCTGCTGGTGTATTCATCCATGTATTTGCTGATGTAATAAGCACGGCGGATGCCGTGGCACCAATCATGACGAAAAATAGCGAGATTAATCTCATAAATGGAGGAAGTTTATCGGCTGCATATACGTAAATCGACATAAATAAAGCCTCCAAAAAGAAGGCGAAAATCTCAATTTGGAAGGGGACAGAAATAACTTGTCCAACAATTTTGGCGAAACCAGGCCAAAGAAGTGAGATTTGTACACCAACAATTGTTCCAGTTGGAATTGCTACACCAAGAAGAATGGCAAAGGCCTTTGTCCACCTTTTTGCCATAATGGCATAGTCGGAATCTTTCTTCCAGTGATAGAGTATTTCGCTTATAAAAATCATCAACGAAAGCCCGACACCAAGTGTTGCAAAGATAATGTGAAATGCTAATGAAGAACCAAAAAACGCCCTTGCTAATGTTACGGTATCCATATGTAAACTCCTCTTCTTTTTTGCCATTATTTTCTGATTGAATTGGAAGATTTATTCAAAAAAACTACCAAAAATATATATGTATTTAAAAAGCGAATATGATAATATGATGTTGTAACATTCTGAAAAGAAAGAAATTAATATTTGCTAATGTTTTGTTTGTTTTTTAAGCAAGAATCTTTTATAATCTTTTATGCGAACATAAGTTCTGTTTTGGAGTGGAGAAGTTTATGTGAAATGGAGAGGGTGTTTTATGTATCCTGAAGTCATTAAAAAGATGGCATTTTCAAAAGAGCATAGAGATTTATTGTTGAAGCTATATAATAAAGAGATTACGCGTCGTGAATATGATCGACTTGTAGAATCGCTATATAAACCTTCTAAAGAGGTTTGCGGGGGATAGAAACATGGGAGACAATCTAATGATTGTCTTTTTTAAATTTATGTATGTTCTGATAAAATTAAGGTTAGCCTTACTAGGGAGGTGAAAAGATTGCGGAAACGTTTATATATAGGGATTGGGGTTATCTTCTTAATCGCTTTAGGTGGAATTGTATTTTGGTCAGCACTACAAGGAAACCGTACAGAACATTTTATTTTAAGACATATGGTGAATGAAAATGGAACGCTTGCTACGTATCGTTTAATAGATACTAAGGCAGGTAAGGGTGAAGCGAAGGGACGGGAAGCTTTATCAGAATCGGCGGGATTATGGTTACAATATACACTTGATAAAGATGACCAGGCGTTATTTGATGAGCAAGTAAAGGTTATTCAAGATAATTTCGTATATAAAAATCATATCGTTTTATGGAAACTCTCTGAAAAAGGAGAGAAGCAGTCAGCGACAAATGCACTTATAGATGATCTTCGTATTATAGAACAATTATATCGTGCTTATGAAATGTATAAGGAAGAGCGTTATAAAAACCTTGCCGATCAATTAAGTGATGCTGTACTTCGTTATAATAAAAAAGATAATTATTATGTTGATTATTATGATGCAGATGCAGGGAAACAAAATAATTTTGCAACAACATCATACATAAATCCGCATGCATTCTCGTATATGAAAAAGTACGGAAAAGTTTCTGCGGAGCAATATCAGGAAGTGGTTCAATTTTTAGCGAACTATCCAAGGCACGGCTGGGCATTCCCAAAGGAATATAAAGAAGATGGTACATTTACGTACGATAAAGAAGTAAATCTTATTGATCAATCATACGTTGCATATCATCGTAGTTTAGGTGGTCTTTCATCAGATGCTTACTTGGAATTTATAAAGAAAAAATTCCAGGAGGACGGAAAGTTATACGGTCGTTACAATTTAGAGACAGGAAAACAAACTGTGAATTATGAATCGCCAGCCGCTTACGGATTAACGATTTTGTACGTATTACAAGCAGGTGATACAAAGTTTGCAAAGGAATTGTATGATCGGATGGTTACATTCCGAAACGATAATGTATTTAGTAGATATTATGGCGGATATGTAACAGGTGAAAATAATAATACGCATATTTTCGATAATGTATTACCAATTTTAGCGGAAATGGAATTGGAGAAGAGTAAGAAATAAAAGGTGTCACCCTTTGGGGATGGCACCTTTTATTTCTTGATAAGTAAAAAGCATCTTACGTCCTAATATTGGAGAAATAATTAATCACAAATTTACGGAATTGCTGAGCTGTTTTTGATAAGTAGCGTTTTTTTGACCAACTTAATCCGATAGTTCGCTTACAAGCGGGTTCAATAATACGCAACTTGTTTGCTGCTAAAGTAGTGTTTTTTAATAAAGTTAAACTTGGAACAAAGGCTATGCCGAGACCTTGCTTAATGAGGTCGCTAATCACGGTCGGTTCATCTACTTCAAAAGCAATATGCGGAGTGAAACCAGCTTCCTTACAAAATTCATCCGTTAAGTGCCGAAATCCATAGCCAGTGTTCATACTAATAAACGGTTCGTCTTTTACTTCATGCAGATGGATACTTTCGCGGTTTGATAACCGATGGCCTGAAGGGACGACTAAGAAAATTTCTTCTGTAATAAGTGGTTCCCAAACAATTTCTTCTCCTTCAACTGGTACAGAGGAAATACAAAAGTCAATTTCCATATTTTCCAGTTGTCGTTTCATAGACGGAGTAGACGCAAGAAATTGCTGGAATCGAACGTTAGGATGTTCTAGTAAAAAAGAGCCAAGTAGTTCTGGTAATATTCTTGGAATAGAAACAGCCATTGTAATAGAGCCTTGTTGTAATTCGGCTAAATCTTTAATTTCTCGTTCCCCTTCACTTAATTCATGAAAAATACGTTCTACTCGTTTTAAAAATACTTTTCCGAAAGAGTTTAAAGTAATCTGTCGACCTTGGCGATCAAATAATGGAACGCCTAAGTCCTTTTCTAGTCTAGCGATTGTTTTGCTAAGTGAAGGCTGTGCGATATGCAATTCTTCAGCTGCCTTTGTCATATGCTCTAGTCGTGCAACCGTCTGAAAATATTTTAATTGGAGAAGTTCCATTTCGAATCCCCTTTCTATAGACCAAAAGGAATGAATTGATAATTAAAGATGTATTATACAGTATGGAAAGTGACGTGTATAGTAAATCTGTTAAACCATTCTAATGGTGTTAAATTCGGAGAAGGAGTATGTTTTATGAAAGGAATTCAACTTATATTTAAAGATTGGAAAGCGATGTGGCACCATAAACATGGACGTATCGCTTTAATTTTTTTATTAATCGTTCCGTTAATTTATTCAGGATTCTTTTTAGCTGGGTATTGGGATCCGTACGGAAAATTAGATAAATTACCTGTTGCGGTTGTGAATTTAGATAAGGGTGCTGTGATGGATGAAAAAACAATTCATGCAGGAGACGATTTTGTTAAGAATTTAAAAGAGAATAAGGAACTGGCTTTTCATTTCGTATCAGAAAAAAATGCTGATGAAGGGTTAAAAGAAGATAAGTATTATATGGTTGTTACGATTCCGAAAGATTTCTCTAAAAAGGTAAGTACACTTATGGATGAGAAACCAGAGCCGGCACAATTGCAGTACAAAGTAAATCCAGGGAAAAACTTTGTAGCGGCTCAAATTGGAACGACAGCTGTTGAAAATATGAAAACAAAAATCTCGAATAGTATTACGAAATCATATACGGAAGGTGTTTTTTCAAAGTTTCAAGATTTGGCACAAGGGTTGAGTGATGCAAGTAACGGTGCTGGGAAGTTACATGAAGGAACGACCGATGCAAAAAATGGAGCAAGTCAGCTTGCAGATGGTATTGATCGTTTAAGTGACGGGACATCGAAATTGAAAGAGGGAAGTGACAAGCTTGCGTCTAGCCAATCTGCCTTAACCGGGGGAGCAAATGAGTTAAGTCAAGGAGCGACATCACTTCATAGCGGTATGGAGTTATTAGCACAAGGTGAAAAAACGTTACAATCCGGAGTTAGTGAATTAAGTGCTGGTACAAATGAATGGGTGAGCGGAAGTGAAAAACTTGCTGAAGGCCAAGTAAAAGCGGATGGTGCAGCTAATAGTGTAAAACAACAACTAGAAGATTATATGAAGAATCATCCAGAGGTACAGCAAGATCCTGCTTTTCAAAAAATAGTTGCGACATCTAATGGATTAGCTAAAGCAACAAATACTTTAAATACTAGTCAACAACAATTGACACAAGGCGCGAAGAAGCTTGCTGACGGTCAGAATAAGGTTGAAGAAGGTATGAATACATTCGGAGTTAAGTTAAATGAAGCTACTGCTGGAACGAAAAAGATAGCAGATGGTACTTCGAATTTGGCTGATGGATTTACGAAGTGGGGAAATGGATTTACCTCATTACAAGAAGGTGTAAATCAGCTTGCGAGTGGTGGAACGGAGCTGAATAACGGTGCTGGAAAGTTAACGAACGGACTTGTTAAACTTGACGATGGTGCGAAAGAACTTTCTACGAAATTAGGGGAGGGCGCAGAGAAGATAGCGGATGTTCGTAATGATGATGCACGCAATACAATGTTCTCAGAGCCAGTTCAGTTAGTGAAGTCAACAGTTTCTGACGTGCCTAACTACGGTTCGGGAATTGCACCATACTTCTTATCACTTGCATTTTATGTTGGTGGAATTATGGCATCAAATATTTTACCGCTTGGTCGTAGACAAAATATGAAGGTAAGTGGAACGGTACATTTTGTTAATAAATTAGGATTGGTATATTTAATTGGACTTATTCAAGCGCTACTTGTAGATGTAGTTGTGCTAGGAGTTATGAAATTAGAAGTTGCAAGTGTACCGCTCTTTGTTTTATCAAGTGTTGTTATTTCCTTTACGTTCATGACATTTATTCTTATGTTAGTAACGGTATTTGGTCTTGTTGGGAAGTTCGCAGCAGTAACGCTTCTCGTCTTACAATTAGCAACGAGTGGGGGGACTTTCCCAGGAGAATTAAACATAGCTGTTCTTAGCAAAGTTGGACAGTTTCTCCCAATGTCTCATTCTCTTAGAGGATTACAAGATGTTATCTCTTTAGGAGATTGGTCACAATTGCAAATGCAAATTTTAATATTGTTATGCTACCTTGTGGTTGCTGGGGGAATTGCTTGGATCACGAGCCATATACAGCATAGAGAAAGAGAGACTAATGCAGAACAAGTCTCTTAAAATAAAAATAAGCTATCC
>NZ_NVAP01000019.1 GCF_002567495.1 Bacillus cereus
TCAATGTTATGAAATACATACCTGAAGGGGTTTTTACTGAAGAAGATACAAGGAACTTTGTGAGTGAAAACATTGGTAAAAGTGCTAAGAACTTTCCTGTGGTATTAATAGATGAAAATATCCTAATTGGTCATATTGTTTTTCATAAATATTTTGGTGAGCATACATATGAGATTGGTTGGGTGTTCAATCCTAAATATTTCAATAAAGGATATGCTTCTGAAGCAGCACAAGCTACATTGGAATATGGGTTTAAGGAATTGAAGTTACATAGAATTATAGCTACATGTCAGCCACAGAATATACCATCATATCGAGTGATGGAGAAGATTGGAATGAGAAGAGAAGGCTACTTCAGGAAGTGTATACCACATGGGAATGAATGGTGGGACGAATATTATTACGCTATTTTAGAAGAGGAGTAAGGCCTTATAACGCATCATTAAAAGAAAATGTTCCTCCTGAAGTTGTAAAAGCAGTAGCTAGAATATGAATGGAAACAATTTGATGGAAACGGTCAGCCAATCATAGCGTAAGACGATGGAATTGGCATGATGTAAATTACTATTGTTGTTGATATTGTCTTATAAGAAGGAATTCATTTAAGATATAAATTGAAAATATTAATTGGGAGGATGTTAGAAATGAAATTAAATAATGGGGATGGAATTAGTATAGAAAAAAGTACAAGTATTAACATGGAAGAAATGGATTTATTATTGCTTGCTGATCCCTCAACTGAAGTAGTTAATGGGTATCTTAAAAAGGGAGATTGTTTTGTATTAAAAAAAGAAGCTGTTACTGTAGGTATTATGATTTTAATTCCTACCCGAACTGAAACAATTGAAATTATAAATATAGCAGTTTCTGAAAAAGAGCAAGGAAAAGGATATGGGAAATATTTGCTTGGATTTGCTATAGACTATGCTAAAAAGGAAGAATATAAAACTATAGAAATAGGCACAGGAAATTCTAGTTTAATGCAATTAGGCCTTTATCAAAAATGTGGTTTTAGAATAACTAGTGTGGATAAGGACTTTTTCTTACGAAATTATAATGAAGAAATATATGAAAATGGTATTCAATGTATAGATATGATTAGGTTAACGCAAAATTTATAAAAATTATTTGTACATAAAAATCGCAACATCCATTAAATGTGGAGGGTTGCGATTTTTTTGATGTAATGCGTCATTATGTGTGGTGGGTAGCATTAGGGAGTATATGTATTTGAGAATTATTAAAAAATCAACAAGTATTAATAAATTCATCTGTTATGTCAACAATTTGAATATATTTCAAATTGTTTTTTATTATTCAGATAGATTTTTTTCCATTAATTTTAATGAAAAGTAAAAAATATGAAAATCATCCATTTTAGTTATGGTTAAATGTTCATTTAAATCACTAAAAATGGAATTTGTTGGATAAGTATAAGCATGATTTTTTCTTTATTCAAGGATGAAAATTGTACAAAATGTAGATATAACAACTATTATATATTTTTAATGATATAAAAATATTTGGTTTTTTAAAAAGAATTTTCTGAATTATAAATATTATTATATATTGAGAAAGTAAAAAAATAGAAAAATATCAATTGAATCCCAAAAAATAACGTGTGAATATTATAGATATAAATTACACCTTGATATTTCGCATGAATTTCTACAAATTTAGATGTTTATTAAATTAGGAGGATTGATAGTGCCAAAAATGTAGTTTGTTGCTAATTCAGTATTTTATATGCATCCATGGGATTTTAGAACGCACAGTTATTATTTGCTAGTAAGCATTTTAATATCAAATCTTTTGGGGAAGTGATAAGTAATGGTCACAGTATTAAATAATGAAACTAAAAGTTTATTAGTTGAAAAAATTGCAAATAAAAATGCGTGTATTGGATATGTAGGCCTAGGTTATGTTGGACTACCATCGGCTCTTAAGTGTTTAGAAGTAGGTTATGCGGTAAGAGGTTTTGATAAAAACTCAGCAAAAATAAGAAAACTAGAACGTGGAATAAGTTATATCAGTGATATTCAAGATACTGAAATCCAAGATGCTTTACATACAAATAGATTTTTTGTTAGTACAGAAATGAATTATATAAACGAATGTGATGTTGTAGTTATATGTGTTCCTACACCATTAGAAAGAACTAGTAAACAACCAGATTTAACATATATTCATTCAGCAGTTGATGAAATAGTTAAATACATTAAAAAAGGTACATTAATTATCTTAGAAAGTACTACTTATCCAGGTACTACAAGGGAAGAAGTTTTATACAAATTAGAACAGAAAACTAATTTTAAAATTGGTGTAGATATATTTGTAGCATACTCCCCAGAGCGAATCGATCCTGCAAATCAATCGTTTTCAATTCAAGATATTATAAAAATCGTAGGTGGAGTTACATCTAATTGTACCGATTGTGCAGCAGCCTTCTATAGTAATTTAATTAAGGATATTCATAAGGTAAGCAGTCCAGAAGTAGCAGAGACAGCTAAGTTATTAGAAAATACGTATCGTTTTATAAATATCGCTTTTATTAATGAAATGACACAAATTTGTAATGAGTTAAATATAAATATTTGGGAAGTAATTGATGCCTCAGGAACTAAGCCATTTGGATTTCAAAAATTCTATCCTGGTCCTGGCGTAGGAGGACACTGTATTCCGATTGATCCTATTTATTTTAAGTGGATTGCAAATAATAAGGACTTAGCAACAAAAATGATTGATGTGGCAAGAGAAATTAATGAAAACATGCCTAAGTATGTTCTTAATAGAGCACTACAGTTACTACATGATAAAGATGGTAAGAATATTCTTATGGTTGGGGTAGCATATAAAAAGAATGTTAATGATGCTAGGGAATCGCCAGCTTTGGATATTATGAATGATTTAATGATAGAAGACTATAACGTGGATTATTACGATCCGTTTATAGAGGAACTCATTGTGGGCAATAACACATTGAAAAAATCTATAGATTTAAACCTAAGTCAATTAGACAAATACGCTTTAATTATTGTTCATACGGATCATGATTGCATTAATTTTAAATTGCTTAATGAGGTAAATTGCTTAATTTTAGACACAAGAAACATATTTAAAGATGAATCAGTATATAAAAAAAATATTATAAGTCTGTAGGTGATTACATGGTAGAGTTTATTCCTTTTTATCGACCGGAAATCAATGATGAAGATATAGATAGGGTAGTTTCTGCCCTTAAATCTGGATGGCTTTCAAAGGGGCCTAAAGTGATAGAGTTTGAAGAGAATTTAAAAGAATATCTGAATACTGAACATGTAGTGAGTTGTAATTCAGGGACTGCCGCATTACATTTAGCATTATTGTCTCTGGGAGTTGGATTAAAAGATGAGGTAATAGTTCCAAGCTTTACTTTTTGTTCTAGTGTAAACGTTATTATGCATGTAGGTGCGAAACCAGTATTTGTAGACATAGATGAAGAGAATTTATGTCTTGATCTTCAGGATGTTAAAAGAAAAATCACTAAAAAAACGAAAGCAATTATTGCAGTACATTTTGCTGGATACCCGGCTAAATTAAAAGAACTTCAAAAATTATGTAAAGAATACGGACTGTTTTTGATAGAGGATGCGGCGCATGCATTGGGGACAAAATATGATAATACTTTAATTGGTACACATGGAGATGTTATTTGTTTTAGTTTTTATGCCACAAAAAATATAACAACAGGTGAAGGTGGAGCGTTAGTCACTAAAAATGAATCGATTGCTGAAAAAGCTAGATTGTATGGTTGGCATGGTATCACGAAAAATGCATGGAATCGTTATGGTGAAGAAGGAAGCTGGCGTTATGATGTTCTATTACCTGGGTTTAAATATAACATGATGGATCTACAAGCTAGTTTGGGTATTAGTCAGTTAAAAAGAGCTGATGAAATGATTGAAAAACGCAAAAGAATAGCTGAAAGGTACCAAGAGGAATTAAAAGAGGTTCAAGAGTTTATAACGTTACCTAATTATACTAACGATTCAAGTGTAAAACACGCATGGCATTTATTTGTTATAAAAATTAATTCTAATTCTCCTGTTAGTAGAGATCAGGTAATTCAGGAAATGAAAAAGAGAAATATTGGGCTTAGTGTTCACTTTATTCCTGTTCATATGCATCCGTATTATGAAGAGAGATTTAACGTATATTTACCTAAAACGGAAGAAATATTTAATCAAATTATTTCATTACCACTGTATAGTGCTCTTACAGACAATGAAGTTGAACATATTATAACGTCTTTAAAAAGTCTATATCAATTAAAAATAGGGAGGTAAATATTTATGGAAATTGGGGTTATTGGTGGCAGCGGATTTATTGGTAAGCATGTTACAAAGGAGTTATTAGCAAGGGGTTATGAAGTAGTTATATTTGATAAATTTAAACCAAGTATTGATGTTCCTTTTAAGGAAATTGATATTTTAGATATTGCAACATTAAGAGAAAATCTTATTAATGTCGATGGGATAATCCATTTAGCTGCATTAGTGGGTGTTGATAATTGCCGTTTAAATGAAGAAGATGTAGTGAGGGTGAACTTTGAAGGTACGAAAAATATTGTACAGGTTTGTAGCGAAAATGGCATAGAAAAATTATTGTTTTCTTCCAGTTCAGAGGTATATGGGGATGGCGTGAGTGTTCCGTTTAAAGAAAATGATATTAAAATTCCAAAATCAGCTTATGGAAAAGCTAAATTAATGTCCGAAGATTATTTGAAAGAATATGCTAGTAATAGTTTGAAAATCAGAGTGGTACGTTATTTTAATGTATACGGTTCACAACAAAATGATAACTTCGTAATTTCTAAGTTTTTAAAACAAGCTCATAGTGGCGAAGATATTACTATTTTTGGAGATGGACAGCAAATTAGATGTTTTAGTTATATAAGTGACATTGTTAACGGAACTATACTAGCCTTTGAATATGAAGGAGAGAACTTTGCAGATTTTAATATTGGCAATAACAAACCTATATCTATGGAAGAACTAGCAATAAAAATTAATGAATTAATGGGAAATAAAAGTAAAATTAAATTTCTTGATTTAGGTGAAGAGGGAGTCAGAAATTCTAGTATTGAAATATTTAGAAGAATCCCTTCAATAGAGAAAGCTAAATTATTTTTAAATTATCAACCAATTATTGCATTAGATAAAGGACTAGAGATAATAATAGGGGAGAAGTATGGAAACACAGTATCTATATCCTAAGAATCCAAAGAAAATTAAGTATCCCATATATTCTTCTCTTTGGAGTATATCTGATCATGTATTTTTTTTGAAAAGTGTATATAGACCTAATAATTCTAACCTAAAAAAAAGCCTTCAAGCTTTTTATCCGGATGCAGAAATTATATTAACTAATAGTGGTACATCTGCATTAGTTGTTGGTTTAAAGTACCTAAAAGTAGCAAAGGGAGATGAAGTGATTCTATCAAACTTTAATTGTCCTAATGTGATAGAAGCAATATTAACAGTAGGAGCAAAACCTGTATTAATTGATTTAAACACGAATCATTCAATTTCTCTTAATAAAATAAAAAAACATTTGAATGCTAATACAAAGGCAATTATTCTTACACACTTGTATGGATGTCATGACGATTTAGAAATTATTGACTGGGCTAGAGAAAATAATATTTATATCATCGATGATGCTGCACAAGCAATGTTTTCTTATCAAAATGGAAAGCCAGTTGGTAGTTTAGGCGACATTGGTATTTTAAGTTTTGGGGGAACGAAACCAATCCCGAGTATAGGGGGAGGGGCGTTACTTCTTAATCGTACAATAAGTGAATTGTGTGACATGGATGAAGAAAAGAAAGAAGAAGTGATTTTAGATTATAAGAATCATTTAAAAACACAATTGGCTATAAGAATAAAAAAGAGTAGAGTACTGAGTTTATTTACTAATTATTGGAGGAAATTAGAGATTCTGCCCTTCTATAATAATAGTAAATTAGATTCTTTACCGGAGAAAGCGGACGTTATAAATCCAAAAAGAATGTCTATAGTACGTTCATTGTTAATTGATAAACACCTACAGAAAACAAAGAGGATTTTAGAAATAAATATATGTAACGCTAGTCTGTGTTATACAATGCTGCAGGAAATTGAAGAAAAGTATGGCGTTAAGATTATATTTTCAGCTCAGAATGTTTATTTGAACTATTTTACCATTATATTCAAAGAACCAACTGATAGATATGAGTGTTCTGTACATTTAGCGGAAAAAGGTATACAAACTTGTTGGAATTATTTACCTCTGAGTGAGATCCCTATTTTTTCGAAGTACGCAACTGAGTCAGAAAATATAGATTATTTATGGCCAAGGGTATTATCAATACCTTTTAAACATCCTTTAGATAACAAGGACCTTAAGTATATATGTAGTCAAATTCTAAAATATTTAGAGAATAAGAATTAAAAGGTGATTATATGGAAATCGAAATATGTACTGACGCCCAATATTGGGATGCCTGTATGGAAGAATACAATGGTTCTGTATTTCATAGTTACGAATGGGGAAAATTAATGGAATTATTACCTGGTGTTCAATTTTTCCCAGTACTAATAGAAACACGAGATACAGTAGTTTTATCTCCTATGTATGTGCAGGATGGTAGGCTATTGGGAAGTTTAATTGGTTATGGAGGCCCAATAATAATTGGCCAAGATAAAATAGATTTCTCAGTTTATGAATCCATAATAAATAAGAAGTTTGAAAATAAAATTCAAAAGCTTTTATTACCTATAACGATAAATCCTTTTCAAAGTTATAGTAAGGAAAAGTGGGATTATAAAGAAACTTATATGTTAGATCTACCAAATAGGTTTGAGGATTTATGGACATCGTGTTCTGGGAAAGCTAGGACAAGTGTTAGGTATGCACGTAAACAGAATATTGAAGTTCGTCCTATAACTGTAGCGGAATTAGATGAGTTTTACCAATTATATCAAGAACATAATAACAGTATAGGAGCGAGTTATTCATTTAGTAGAGAGTTTTTTTATCATTTAGTTCTTAATTTACAAGAAAAAATCCTTTTCTTAGGAGCATTCTTAGAAGAAGAACTAATTAGTTCCAGCATTTTTATAATGGATAAACAGGTTTTATATTATTGGATTAATATTAATAATATCAAAGGGAAAAATTCACAATCTTCATATTTACTACTAAATGATGCGTTTGAATTAGCAATTCATAATAAATTAAAGTATGCAGATTTAGGATATTCACATAATAAAGGGATTGCTAGACCTAAGATATACTGGGGAGCAGCTTTGAAAAAATGTTTTTGTTTAAAAGAAAGGATTTAAGCTATGATTATTAGTGGCCACCAACCAAGTTATTTACCTTGGTATGGTTTTTTTGAAAAAATTCATAAATCAGATGTGTTTGTATTTCATGATATAGCACAATTTGAAAAAAAAGGTTTTTTAAATAGGAACCGTATTAAAACTTCACAAGGGGCATCATGGTTAACGGTTCCAATACAAATGAAGAATTATAAAGAAATTCCATTTAATAAGTTAAAGATAGACAATACTCAGGATTGGGAACGGAAGCATTGGAAAGCGATAAGAATTAATTATTCTAATGCACCTTACTTTAATGTATATAAGGATTATTTAGAAAATTTTTATTCAGAAGATTGGCTTAATTTAAATGATATGAACATGAATTTTATTCATTTTATTATCCGTGAATTAAACATTGATACGGAGCTATATTATGTATCAGAGTTAGAAGGGATTACAGGTAAGAAAAGTGATTTTGTATTAGAGTTGTGTCAGAAATTTAATGCCAGCACTTATTATTCTGGAAGTTTAGGGCAAGATTATTTAAACGAAAACGACTTTGAGAATGAGAATATAGAAATTATTTACCAAAGGATAAGAGATTATTCGTACAAGCAATTATTTGGGGAATTTATACCACATTTATCTATGTTAGATATTTTACTAAATTGTGGGCCAAAGGAAACAGAAAAATTAATTAAAGGAGTCTAAAATTCTATGAATGTACTTGTATTTGCCGCTCATCCGGATGATGAAATAATTGGTGTTGGTGGAACAATAGCGAAACACGTGAAACAAGGTGATGATGTACATGTTGTAATACTTGCAGAGGGAAAATCTTCTAGAGCTAAAGAATATAAAGAGCTAGATTTAGAGGTTAAGAACTTATCTTATAAAGAAACAGAGGGGGCATGTACTACACTGGGTGTAAAAAGTTTTGCAAGACTAGATTTCCCTGATAATCGTCTTGATACATTACCTTTACTTGATGTAGTGAAAGAGATTGAACATCACATTAAAAAAATAACTCCTACAATTATTTATACTCAATATGGTGGAGATATAAATATTGATCATACTGTTGTTTACAGAGCAGTAATGACAGCGACACGCCCTCTGCCAGATACTAATATCAAATGGGTATTTGCATATGAAACTTTATCTTCTACAGAGTGGAATTATAATGAAAAAGATAAGTTCCTTCCTAATTATTTTGTGAATATTGAAGATCATTTGGAGGAGAAATTAAGTGCGATGAGACATTATGAATCTGAGTTAAGGGAATTTCCTCATCCACGATCTATAGAAGCAATGAGACATAACGCATTGGTATGGGGTGCCAAATCTGGATACCAAGCGGCTGAGGCATTTATGTTAGTAAGGGGGACATGGTAGGTGAAGAGAATATGTTAATACCACAGGTCCCGTTCTTTGGTTTAGATAGTAAACAGATTGACTTAAAATGGGTTGAAAAAGGCTATGGATTAGAAGCAAATATTTTTGATGGGAAATCTTTATTTGATAACTCATATATAAAAAGGTTTTCAGAAGTCCTTTCTTTTGTTCAAACTCTTAATCCATCCCTGTTAACGTTGCATTTTCCTACTGATAATGCAGACTACCTCAATGATGAATTTATTAAAAAGAAACTATATGAATTTATTAATCTTGCTATAAAGTATAATGCATCTGGTATAACGGTGCATGCTAATCAATTCATGAATGTCGCGGAATTTCAGAGCTATAATCTTCTTGATAATAGAAAAAGGATTATAGAGTTCTTTAACATGCTAGATGAAGAAATAAAAGGAACTGATATATGGATTGGCGTTGAAAACCTACCTATTATTGGAAACTTGGGCAATGATTTTGATCCTATATTTATATATCCCGAAGATTTTACTGATTTGGTTAATTTGAAGTTATCTAACGTTGGAATAACATGGGATATATGTCATTGGTCTATAACCTATCTTACACGTTTAGGTATTTCTAAATTATTAAGGCAAGAGGAAATTGAATATAAGGATTTTCATAAGTATTTAAGCTTAATGGATCATATTAAACATTTTCATTTTAGTTCTTTTAAGCATTTAACGATTCCTTATAGTGAGGTACGTTGCTTTGAGGGAGAGAATCCGGTTAATGGATCTATTGATGAAAATTTATTACATGAAACTTTATTAAAAGTGAAGAACAATACTTTGGATAAAAACATAGGAATTGTATTTGAGGTTCAGGAAACTGATTATACGAATAGAAAGAGGTCATGGGATACTCTTAATTGGTTTCAAAAGAATATTGCTGGTATGCAAACAAAAATGAATTTTTTGGAGATATAAAAAGCAATATCGGCTTATTTATTTTTACATGTAATTTGAGTTAGAGATTATTTTAATGAACCTTTTCTTCTAAGTAAGTGTGTTAGGAGGGAAGGTTTTACTATTAATTTTTTTTAATCATGGGGAGGACAAATGAAAAAACTAAATCTGACAAAGAAGTTTATTGTAACTTTTGGGATTTTGTTGCTTTTCCTTTTTAGTAATTTAGCTGGAAAGGTAATACCAGTACATGCTATGACTAAGAACGATCAGCGTTCTCTCATGGCAGATAAGGTTCGTGCTAGTCGAGCTATTGAACATATACGTTTTCTGTCTGAGAAAATTGGTCCACGTCCAAGTGGGACTAAGGACGAACATAAAGCAGCTACATACATTGGAAATACATTGAAAAAATTAGGGTATGAAGTTGAGTATCAGGCATTTCCTGTACCAGATCAATATATTGGGAGTATCTCTTTTAGTATGTATGGAGAAAAAGAATGGCAAGTTGGAGCAGCGTCCAATGCATCTATACCTAAACATCCTGTCGTGGGACAGGTAGTTTCTATTGGAAAAGAGAATGATATTAAAAATTCACCTGAGCCAATTCATGGGAAAATAGTATTATTAGAACAAGCTGATACGTATGAGAAATATAATGAGCAAGTTGAGTATGCAGCAGAAAAGGGAGCAAAAGCCGTATTGTTATATAGTACGATTGGGGATAGAGGCAACTATGGAGAAGCCTTTAACCCAGTTCTAAAAAAGAAACAATCAATACCTGTATTTGGGCTTGCTTATAATCAGGGAATTAGAATGAAAGACAAGATAGTGCATAATAAAAATATAGTTAGTTTAAAGGCAAAACACGAAATGAATTTGAGTTCATTAAATGTTATTGCGAAAAAAAAGCCCAAATACAAGACAGACAATGAAGATGTAGCAATAATGAGTGCTCATTATGATAGTGTCATCGGAGCACCTGGAGCAAATGACAATGCTTCTGGCGTAGGACTTTTATTAGAGTTAGCATACAATTTTAAAGATATAGAGACTAATAAAGAAATTCAATTCATAGCCTTTGGAGCAGAAGAAAATGAATCTTTAGGTGCTTACCATTATGTTAATCAGTTATCTACAACAGATAAGAAACATATTCTAGGGGTTTTTAATGCAGATATGATAGCGACAAGTTACCAGCAGGCTAAGGACTTATATGCAATGACACTAGATGGTTCTCAAAATGAAGTAACAAATACTGCGGTAGCTACTAGTAAAGCATTAGGGAAATCAGTTGTATTAACTGGAAAGTTTGATTCTAGTGATCATGTACCATTTTACGAAGCTGGAATTTCCTCGGCACTATTTATTTGGATGGATGTAGAGAGTTGGAATCCCCTTGTTTATCATGTTGAAAAGGTATTCCATACACCTCAAGATACCGTTTTAGAAAATATTTCTCCTCAACGTATGCAGGAGGCACTAGAAATCATAGGGACAAGTTTGTATTACTTTATCAAAAGATAGATTTTTTCGGAGGTTTTAGCATAGCCGTCTAAATTTAGATTTTAATAATAATATAGTAAAACTTTTGTTGGGATAAAAATATACTTTGAGCATAGGCGAGGTAACTATATGAGGAGTACATGGAAAGAATTAAGGGGGATGGACCTTAATGTCTGGATTCGCTTTATCGGAGAAGCCTTAAATGGTATTGCAATGATGATGTTAATGCCATTTTTTGCATTATATTTGAAGGATAAAGTGGATTCTCTACTTGAGGTAGGTATAATTATAGCCTTATCCCCAATTGCGGCAAGTTTTGGTTCATTAATTGGAGGGCATATAGCGGATACTTATGGACGGAAACCAACTATGGTACTCTCTATGGCCAGTAATGGGCTACTAATGCTTGTTTTTTTGTTTATTGATGGTTTTATAGCATATGCCATTTTATCAATTGGTTTAGGTCTATGTAATTCTTTCTTTGAACCAGCGGCATCTGCAATGGTTACCGATGTAACAGAACCTGAAAAAAGAACTGAGGCGTATGGATTACTTAGAATGGCCCATAATATAGGAGCTGCAATAGGCCCTATAATTGGTGCAGCAGTTGTGGTTGTATCAAAAGATGTCATATTTTTGATTACTTCTGGAACAATGCTGTTTTATACAATATTAATGTTATTGTTTCTAAAGGAAACAAAACCTAAAAATATAATGATACATGAGGAAACACATAAACAGTCAATAAGATTTACGTTAAGAGTTGTTATAAGAGATAGAATATTTCTATTCTATATAGTGACGGGAATCATTATATTTATGGGATTCTCACAATCGGAAGGTATGTTACCACTTCATTTTAGTAATGAGGATACAATGATTTTTGGAAATAGTAATCCATTTCCATATTTAATGACTTTAAATGGCTTATTGGTTGTATGTTTTCAATTTCCAATTTCAAAGTGGTTAACTCACAAATCAATTGGTAAATCAATGCTATATGGTGCCATTCTTTTTGGAATTGGCCTTTTAGCGATAGGATGGTTACCAAAGTGGTTTCAAGTAATAGACGCAAATGATTTAGTTATTCTAGGCTCATTATTAATAGCCTATACAGTTTATACAGTAGGGGAAATGATTATGTCACCTGTCCAAATGACATTTGTTGCTAATATAGCTCCAGAACATATGAGGGGGACTTATATGGGAGCGGCTAATCTGCAATGGATTACAGGTAATGTATTTGGACCTCTACTAGGTGGTGTATTACTGGATCAGCTTTTAGGGCATATGTTATTTACAATCTTAGGTGTAGGTTGTATTATTTCTGGATTTGTTTACTTACTTTTAGATAGACTTATTGAGAATAGAAGTAAAGAAATACCTATAAAACAAACATCTTAATTTTAATATTGTTGATGAGTTGAAAATTAAATTTTATGTTTTAAGAATTAAATAAAGTGCACGTTTATTATTAGTAAACGTGCACTTTATTTATTAGTATTTAAATTAACTCATATATATAAATTTTTTAGGTTACGACCTAAGTATATAAAAGTAATTTACTGCTTCTTTTAATCAATTACAACTAAACTTCTTGATTTATCAATATGATTTAGTAACATACGATACTCTTCTTCGTACATAGTTACACGTTGTCGAAGGGACTGGTTTTCTGCTTCTAAATTTTTTATTTGGTTTTGTAAGTTTGTAAATTCATTTGTTTTTTTATAATTTTGTAGAAAGAGAATAATATCATCTAATGTCATAGATAAAGAGTTTGTTTCTTTTTTTTGTTGAGGGGGAGAAATATTGTTTTCTCCTTTTCGATTTTGTTTTGCTTGTTGTATTTCCTCTTGGTATTGTTTTCTCACGTATGAATTCCAACGAAATCCACAAGCTGCAGGTGTCCTATTTAGTAGTTTAGCTACTTCTTTGAATGCAGCTAACTGTGTTCCTCCGTTACGAATATTCTGGAGTACTGTTGATGCGAGAAGTGAATCGTTATCGTTAGTCCAGGAATCTTGCCTTGAGATTACCACGTTTTGACCTCCTTTACATGCTTTATATTACATATATGCAATTACTTAAAATGATAGAAGTCCAGCTTTTCTTAATTTAACTAGTAGTAAGTTGATAAAAGTATGTATTTTTTAAACGCGAAATTGTATAAAGGATCCTTAATTTTGTTTAGGTATTTGTAGGAGTTGAAAGGATTTTGGGTTGGTTATGATATAATAAGGTTCAAGTATACTAAGGGGGATTAATTAAATGATTTTTCAAAGCATGATTACAGCTATTATAGAAAAATTACAAGAGACGGTGAATCCCTATTGGATAATTGTGTTTGGATCAACGGCTGAGAATAGAGAACGGGAAGATAGTGATATTGATATAGCTTATGTAAGTGATACAACTTTAGGGAATTATGAACGTTTTTTATTAGCACAGGAGTTAGCTAACATTGTTCATAGAGATGTTGATTTAGTTGATTTATCCGAAGCTTCTACAGTTTTTCAAGCTCAGATTATACATACAGGAAAGACAATATTTTGTTCTGATGAGGAACGGAAAATCATTTTTGAAATGAAAACTTTAAAAATGTATTCAAAATTGAATGAGGAACGCAAGATAGTATTCGATGATATAAAGAAAAGAGGTTCAATATATGAAGAATGAGGTTATTTTAAATAAAATCTCCACAATAGAGCGTTGTTTAAAAAGAATCCAAGACGTGTATGGAAATGACCCTGAAAATTTGGAGGATTACACAAAGCAAGATTCAATAATATTAAATATACAAAGAGCTTGTGAAGCGAGTATTGATTTAGCAATGCATATTGTTGCTGGAAAAAAACTAGGACTACCTCAATCTAGTCGAGAAGCTTTTGATTTATTGGTTACAGCAGGACTACTTAGCGCAGAGCTGGCAAATAAGTTAAAGGCGATGGTTGGATTTCGAAATATCGCTGTACATGATTATCAAAGTGTAAATTTAGATATTGTTCGGCAAATTATTGAAAAACATTTAACTGATTTTAAGCTGTTTACAAAAGAAGTTATGGGGATATTGGAATTATAGGGAGACGCTATATAGGTGAGGAGAGATTGATATGCTCTTTTCTAATTTTAACATAACAATTTAGTGGTTTGCCTACTTGATTTAAAGATGAAAGAAGCAAGTATTATATGGCTGCATAGTGGAAAGATACTCTTTAAAGAGTATCTTTCTTTGATTTACTGCGTTTACATCTAAACACTAATGTTTCTTTAATTAATTCTGAGTTTTATGTGTAAACGAATCCTGATAAGCAAAGATATTTATTATGCTAAATTGTCATCATTCAAATATATATAGGTTTAAGTTTTAATTATTTCAAAATAAATCTAAGGCGGAAAATAGCATAGAGAAATATGAGGAATTACCATAAAATAAAAAGCGGACCAGATTGTCCGTTTTTTATTTTATCAGGAGAGAATCCAGAATATTACTTTATAATAATAAAATGAATAGGGTGTCTTTTAAATGTATTACTACTTTGTTTTTATTATGGAAAATTTGAAAGGTGATTTTAATGAAAAAATATTGGCATAAGCTATCGTTACTTCAAAAAAATATATTACTAACGGTATTAGTAATTCTGACGCTTGTGGGAAGTATGGGGGCGTTAAGTTTTAAAATGTTTCAAAATAGTATGATGTCTATATTTGAGAGGCAGTCTTTTGAAACAGGAGATACAGTAATAAATCAATTAGATGTAGAAATAGTGAGAGATGTAGCAAAAGACCCCACAGCACAAAGAGTGAAGAAAGAAAAATTGACAGAGCAATTAGATAAAGCTATAAAAGGTATGAAAAGTGTCGGACAAACATATGTTACAGGAGCCAAGCTAAATGATAAAGCTGAATTACAATTAGTAGCTTTGGATACAGAATTAGCAAATACAGTTTCTGTAAAACTAGGTTCTTTAAAAACAGGTGACTATTATGAGCATCCTACTCATTGGATGAAAACATACAGTAAAGTAATGAAAACGAAACAGGCACAAATGACAGAAGTGTATAAAGATGAATTAGGTTTCTGGGTAACAATTTTAGAGCCAGTTACAGATGAAAATAAAAATATAATTGCGATTGTTGCAGCGGATTTGGACGCTTCTGTTATCCCACTTACAAAGGGGAAATTTATAGCGCAAGGGTTACTCTTTGTTATAATTTCATTAACAATCGCAACCACGATTCAAATATTTATCTCACGAAATTCTTTATCGCCTTTGAAGGATTTACAGGAAGGTTTACGTAAAGTTGGTGAAGGTGACTTAAGTATTAAATTGAATGAAAGATCTGATGATATAGGGATAACTAATTCCCATTTTAATAACACTATTGAAAAGTTTAATAGGATTATAGATAAAGTAAGGCAGACTGCTGAACAGGTTTCGGCATCTTCACAGGAATTGTCGGCAAATACAAAAGAGAATAGTATGGCATTTCAAGAGATTGCAAGCTCTATGACAGGATTGAAATTAGGAGAACATTCTCATGTAGTGCATAACTGTTTAGGGATTGTTCAAGAAATGGAAAGTAAGATGAAAGAAATTAAGAGAGCTGCAAAACAAGTTGCTACTGCTTCCGAAGGCATGGAACAGCATTCTATAGAAGGGAAAGATTTGATTAAGCAAATTGTTAATCAAATGAAAATAATCCAAGATAGGGTTCAAGATGTATCTTCTAGTATTTATGCATTAGAAGCACGATCTAATGAAATTATTACTGTAATTACAACCGTTTCAAATCAAACTAATCTATTAGCTTTAAATGCTACTACTGAAGACTCATGTGCTGGAAAAATCGGTAAAGAATTTTCAAGTGTTGTGGAAGAGGTATGTATATTAGCGGAAAAGACTGATGTATCTTCGAGAGATATAGCTAAATTAATTGATGAAACTAAAGCTGAAATAGAAGAGGCTGTAAAATCCATGCAGAGGAGTTCAAAGGAAGTGGAATCAGGAATAATACTTGTTCAGAGTAGTGGCGCTTTCTTCGAAAAAATTTCAAAATCTGCACAATCTGTTACAAATCAAATTAAAGCGACTTCGAGTAATTCAAGAGATGTTTTAGAAAATAGTCAATCTATTGTTCAGGTTGTAAATGAATTATCACATATTGCAAATACATATGAGTGTAGCAGTAGTAATGTTGAGATAAGTATGAAAGAGCAAGAAATGTATGTACAAGATATTGCAGAGCTAGCAAATTCTTTAAATTGGCTCTCCCAAGAATTACAGGAGTTAATAGGAGGGTTCAAAATTAAGTAGGATAGAAGAAGGTGTAGGTATGACCTATACCTTTATTTATTCCCACATAAGGGATGAAAGCTTAGATATATATGTAAAATAGTTAAAAGAATAATTCTTTTGCATATTCCACTGGAAATAGAGCATGATATTACCATATAAATGGAGGTGTGTTAGAAATGCAAATTCGAGAAAATAATAATTCAAACGAGATTTTGGTAGCAGCGGCAGCAAGTGCAATTGAGCAAATGAAGTATGAAATTGCTCAGGAGTTTGGCGTTACACTTGGACCAGATTCAACATCACGAGCAAATGGTTCAGTAGGTGGAGAGATTACGAAACGTTTAGTTCGTATGGCGCAAGAGCAGTTATCTGGTCAATATAAAATTCACTAAAGTTAAAGGTATATCCCATTGAAGGGATATACCTTTTTAATTTTCTTTTAAAGAGGATCGTTAAAATTTTTATTGTTGGTTAAGTTTAGAAACTGCAAATTTAGCTGTGAAATTCATTTTCTTCATGTAAGAAGAATTTACTCCTGCTTGAAATTGTACAGAAATATTACCGTCTTTTTGTGCTTTGAATACGCGACCATATGGTGAATTAGCATTGTATGTGCCAATTACTTGATTATCTGCATCAAAGACTGTATAAGAAATTGGGAAGCCGGAATTTTGTACAAAAACTGTAAGTTCTTCCCCTCTACTAAGATTAAATGATTCTTTTTGAGAAACTTCATAGGAATTCATAGAGTAATATTTTGTAACTTCTTGAATTTCTAAATTCGTAGTTGCTGCACTCGCTTTTGGTACCTCTGCTCCTGGTAAATTCATACCTGATAGTACTGCAATTCCTAGTGCCCCTGCTAAAATAGCTTTTTTCATAATGCTAGTTCCTCCTTTAATATATTCTGAGATTTGAAAAGGAAGTGAAATTACCACTTCTTGAAACCATTATAGTTACAATGAGAATGATTTTCAATATAGTTTGATATGTAATTCTGCATACATAAGGTGGCGATATAAGACAATCTATCTGAGATTTAGAATATTCTTAGAAGAAGAGGAGGACAGATTTTTAAAACTATGAATGGAATTGTAGCTGTTTTTTTACATACGTCGGTTTTATAAGTAAATATTTCGTTGAGTTTATTTTTGTTCGTTTGCTTTAAATGAAATATTTTAATGTTGATAAAGTTTTATAATTTGGGATTATTAAACAAAAATGAGATATTGTATGTTATGCTAAAGGAGCAACAAAGCAAACCATCCTGATAATATTGTGTATATTTATCCTATGTATGTCGTTTGTATTAGAAATGAGAAGTCTCTTTAAAAAGGGGCTTCTTATTTTTGTATGGAGGGGGTATTACAGATGATTGATTACTATCAAATTTTTTTAATTACTATGACAGGCATTGCTTTATTTTTTTATATACAACATGCTGGAAAACCAACGAAAAGAAACAAATGGATATTCTTTGTTGTAGTATTTTTATTTTTCTTTTTGAATTACTTATTTCTTAAATTCGTATAGGTAAATGTAGGTGGTGATATGTTATTTTATAATAGATATTTTTTAAAATTATGATAAGGATTCAAATAAGTAATATGGTTAATAATTCCTAAGATGAAAATTGCGTTAGCTAGTGAGAAAGAAGCATGTTATTAAATATTAGGGGTATGAGAACGTAAGGAATCCAGAGAAAGGTAAAAAAGAATAAAAAAAGAGTCGTTATTCGACTCTTTTTTATGGGATAACTTAATTATTGGAAATATTACCTACTGAAATACTTTTTCAATTGTAGGCATAACAGCTATTGGTGGTAGGGATTTAGTCCATGCAGCTGCATATACATTTAATTTCTCACCTAATGTGTAGTTTGCACCATCTGAAACAGGGACCCTTAAAATCTTATTTTGAGAAACTAGATCCCACCAATCATGTTGATAAGCAAGAGCTGCATCTTTTGTAGACGTAGCAGCAACTACTAAATAATTGTTCTCTACTGAAATGACATATCCAGTAAAAGGTTCTTGTTCTTGGTTCTGAATAGAATGAACAGGAATATTGTTGGCGGAAATCTTGTTAGAATCTGCAAAGGCCGGTGTTAATCCGAATGTAAATCCACATCCTAGTGTTAAAGTTGTTACCGTTGTTACGAATATTTGTTTTTTGTTAAACATGGTATATCCCCCTTAAATTTTATTCTTACACTATCCACTTTCAATTTACATATATATAAAGCCTTTTAATATTAAGATACTTAACAATTATGTCACAATTATTCCATAAATGTTAATATTAACTATTAATGGAATTGGGTTTATGTTATAATTCACTAGGTGAACTATTATTGTTCATTTCGTCTCTTGATGAATGTATGCCCTTCCTTAATTGTAAATATGTTCGATTTTATTGGTGAAGAGGGGAGATATCCCTCTTCTTTTTTTATGGGATTTTTGGGAATGAAGAGAAAAAGAACCCTATAGGGTTCTTTTTCCAGGCATATTAACAGTAAGGAGAGTATTGAAATGCTAATTTCAAATCTTTATCAGGAGAAAAATTTGAAAAAGCTTATCATGTCATTATTTTTACATACATGTAATACAAAGTGAATTGATAATATTTAGACTCACTATTACTAATATTCAATTAAGATAGTTAGTACTACATTGATAGTGTTAATTATCCTGATTGGTGTGGAATGTGATAGGAAGCATAAGTTTGCCGCAAACTTATGCTTTCAGGATTTGAAGAATATTCTTAATATGGATTTTAAAGAAAATACAAATTTTTTACTAGATTTGAGAAAAAGGAATTGAAAATATCCTTTAAAACAAGATATATTCTGGTCAAAAAATTAGAGGTCATCAATTCATTAAAGCAGTAAAAAACGTTTTTATGAATTGGTGTCCTTTTTGTTTTAAAAAGAGAATATATTTTCTCAACAGGACAAATGGTAATTAGCTATAAGTATTAATTATAAGGATAAAAGGAAAATAGAAATTAATAATAAAGGAGAATGCGAAATGATAACATTAATATCTGAAAGAAATCTAGCTGAAATCCATGAAGACGATGTAGATGTACTAAAAGTAATGGCACATCCTGTTCGATTACAAATTGTAAATGAATTAATGCACCATAAAATATGCAATGTTACACAGTTAACGGAGATATTGAGACTTCCACAATCCACTGTTTCACAACATTTATCAAAATTGAGGGGAACCGTACTCCGCTCAGAAAGAAGAGGGTTAGAGATGCATTATTATATAGATAATGCTAAGGCCCGTCAGATTGTTGAAATTTTAGGTTTGTAGGTTAATAACACGTAAAAGGTTTCCTGTTATAAGGAAGGAAACCTTTTTTATATGTATAACTAATTGTGTGATAATATCATACCGTAGAAACTACCTAACAATAATTAAATTTGACAGCTTGTTTTATCTTGCCACACACAATTACACGATATATAGGTATAAACTTACAAAGAAGGGTTTTAAATAGAAATTAGATATAACAATGGATAATGGTAAGTGTATTAAAGAAATTATAGAATTAATGAAATGAAAAATAATAAATAGTTGTTGTAAAGGCTTATTCTGATAATAAAAGGAATTAGATATATTAAATTCAACTATGAGTTGTTTACTAAAAATATGTAGGTGAAGAGTATAAGCAACATAATCCTTTTGTTGCTTATGGACAAAAAGCCTTCATGGATTTCTTTAAGGAGTATTTTGTTAAAAACCCTAATTCCTCTGCAGAGATTAAACGTGTAGTAGCTGAAGGGGATACAGTTGCTCTTCATGTACATTCTCGTACTAATTCTCAAGATAAGGGAGTTGCTATAGTCGATATATTTCGTATCAAGGATGGAAAGATTGTCGATCACTGGGATGTAATTCAAGAGATTCCAAATGAAGCAGCTAATGATAATACGATGTTTTAGGTAGAATAAAAATTTAATTGTTAGGGATGTATAGAATCTAGATATTATAAAATGAAGAGGATGTCCTAGGTATACTACTAAGACATCTCTTTTTGTTTTACTAAGATTCAATTTATTATAATTTGTAAGGTGCTTACTTCATATGTCTTCTGATAACTTACCCCTAAAACTGCACCATGTTAATATTAGATTATTGTATTAATTTGTAAGGAAGGTATTTTGTATTGAGTAAGAAAAAGCATTCAAGTATAGATTTTGAAGAAGTACCAAGTATGATTGAACGTTTAAGAGGCGAAAGCGGACAGTATATGTCTCTATAATAAGAGGCTCAAACCCTTGACACAAAACGTGTTGAGTTTTTTTATGTTGTGGGTAAAACACTTTTATTTGAAAGAAGAGTAATTCAACCATAAAATGCTCACATAAAAAATCAAGATTTCCTGAAACTAACCAAGATAAATTCCTGCTATAAAAAAGAAGGGGAGAAAGCCCCCTACTTTAAAATTTATAAAAAAACAACTTAATTCATTGGTGAAATATTATTGAATTGGTGCACAACTCCAAATGTATTTTCCAACTACTTTTATTTCTGGACAATTTTCTATATCTGTACAATCAAACATTAATGGATGTATACTAGGATTAAAAGAATCTGGTTCTAGGATAATTCTATTATTGGTTTTGTAAATTCTTTTTAAAGTGGCGTCATATCCGTTGATGAGTACAGCGGCAATGTCGCCATTATTTATATTTGTTGTCCTCTCAAGTACAGCTATATGTCCATCATGTACAATTCTATTCATACTGTCTCCGTTTATACGAAGTGCTAATAGTTTTTCAAATCCATATTTATCTAAAATGATATCAGGTACCTGTATATCACCAATTACGTTTTCTATAGCTTCAATAGGTTTACCAGCTGCGATTGTACCATAAATGGGAATATCCCGTTTGTTAATTACGTGATCTTCAGGACAATAGGATTCATTCTCATCAATAAAGTAAGTTGCAGGGACATTTAACATCTTAGCGATTTGTGATATTTTTGACATTTTAGGACTTCTTTCACCATTTCTCCACCGTAAAACAGTAGTTCTACTAACAGATAATAATTCAGCTAATTGTTCGTCTGTCATATTATTTTTCTTCATCAATTGAGATAATTTTAAACCGAATGATTTCATGACTTTTTGTCACCTCCGTCTTGATTGATTATATAATTGGTGTGACAAAAATGCAACTTTCTTCGTTATTTGGTAAAAAAATTCTTGACTGTTTTGTCACGTAGTACTATATTTGAATTTGAAAAGAGGTGACAAAAATGCACAAGATGATATTTTTAGAAAGAAAATTAAAGAGAAAAACTATTGAAGAAGTTGCTGATTTTCTCAATGTTTCTCCACGTACATATTGGGCAAAAGAACATAATAAAAGTGAATTCACTCTGAAAGAGGCACATATGTTATCGTGCTATTTAGAGAAATCTATAGAAGAGTTATTCCCTGATCTTTTTTTAAATAATTTGTGACAAAAATGCACGTATTTATATCTGGATTATAGGATGTTTTTTGGGGATATTTTAAACTAAATATCTAATAATCCTACTATTAAGTGTACTTTATATATAGTTTTTTGACTTAGAAAAGAAGGAAAGAGATTAAAAAAATAAACGCTAAAGTGTATTTGGTATATAAAAATTGAGATGAAATATAGAATGCTAAATATTCAAGTGGATGAAAGAGCAATCAGAAGAATATATTTAGAAAAATCAGAAGAAAAGCTTAAAGAAGTAGATGCAGAATTTGTATTTTGGGATACAAGTGAATAAAAAAAAAGAACGTGCATGTTGTGAACTACTATTTAAAAAGAATTCTTTTTTAATCAGCGTGTTCAAAATTTAAAGTGGGCGGGACATGGTATTTTCCGGCTAAAGAAACGAAAGCATTTTTATTAAATTGGCAAACAGAGAATAAGGTGTAAGAAAAGAAAGACTATCGTCTTAAAAAACAAATCTTATAGGAAAGTCTATTGTAGGGAGGAGGATTAAACATGGTTTTTAAAGTAACAAAAAAACAAGGATATGTCAGCAAGAGTACTAATGAAAATAAAGGATTTAGTAATACTAGTTGTTTTGAATCAGAAAAACTGTCGAATAAACAGTTAAAAATGATTTATGCCAAAATTCATATAATAGCATTGAAATATGATGGAGTAATATCAAAAGAGGAAATCAAAAATAAATTAAAAGTAATACTTAAAATTCAATCACTGAGTGATCTTACAAGGAAGCAAGCTAATCAAGCTATACAAGTATTAATAGGTTGGGAAATTTAATATATTGATTTTAAGAAAAAATCTGGAGGAAGATAAAATGAGTAGTTTGCTAATACAGGATGAGCCACTATTAGTATTACCTCGATTAGCAAGTAAGATTGGATTGAACGAGGCAATTTTTCTTCAACAAATACATTATTGGCTCAAGCGCTCGAAACATTATTATGATGATCGCTATTGGGTCTATAATAGCATTACAAATTGGCATAAACAATTCCCGTTTTGGAATGAAAGAACGTTGAAACGTATTGTTAAAAATCTAGAAGAGTTTAATTTATTGATAAGTAGTAACTATAACAAATTAAAGTTTGATAAAACAAAATGGTATTCAATAAATTATGACAGACTAGTTGAATTAGAAATAGATAACGATTGTGACAAATTGTCTCAACGAAAAGAACATATTGTCATAATGGAAAATGATAATATGTCTCAACCAATACCAGAGACTACACAAAAGATTAACTCAGAGAATACCACTCAAAAAGATATAGTAGAGATAATTAATTATCTCAACAGTATATGTAATACAAGTTATCGTATTTCAACTAAAAAGACACAAATGTTAATTAAATCTAGACTACAAGAGGGATTTAATATAAATGAATTTAAAGAAGTTATTGAGACGAAGGCGAAAGAATGGCTTTATACAGAACAGGCAAAATATTTAAGACCAGAAACCTTATTTGGAACTAAATTTGAGGGATATTTGCAGCAGAGAAAGATGGTGAAATCAAATGGCTTTAACAAAGGTAACAGATATAGTACAAAGTCTTTCGAAGAGAATGAACTTCCTTTCTGAAACATGTGTGATATGTAATCAGGAGAGGAAGCGAATGGTAAGATTGATGGAGATTCAGGGTGAAACGATTTGTCCAGTATGTCGTTTAGAAGAAGAAAATAGAAGGTTAGAAAAAGAAATGAATGTTTTTCGTTATGAGAAAGAGGAAAGAAAACGTAAAAGTATATTTTACGATCAAAGTCTTATTAAAGATGAAACTATTAAATTAGCTAGATTTTCGACATTTATATCAGAGTGTGAAGAGGATGAAAATAATTTAATTTTAGCTAAAAAGGCTCTTACAGACTATTTAAATGATATTCGATTTAATTTGATTCTCGTGGGTAAAGTTGGAGCTGGAAAAAGTCATATTTCATACTCTATAGCGCATGAAATGAATGAACGAAGTTCGGATAAAGTTATGTATGTTACAAGTTCAGAACTTTTTGATTACATACGTTCGACATTTAATACGCAATCATGTGAAACAGAACATAGCATAACAAATATGCTAATTTCTATGGATTTATTAGTCATCGATGATCTAGGAGCAGAGCTAGGGGATATGGATATTAATGATTTAAAAGCAACAGCATTTGTAAATCGTGTGTTATTTAAACTATTTGATGGACGACAAGGGAAAAAGACAATTATTACAACGAATTTAACAGGTGAGGCAATTATAAAAGCGTACGATGAAAGAGTTACATCTCGTATGTTTAATACATATCGACACATAGAATTTAAAAAAACAAGAGATAAGCGTAAGAGAAAATTACCTTTTTAAGAAAAGAATATATATTGTTTAGGAAATATAGATGCAGATGAAAACATATTGTTCAAGAAATTTGTACTGTATGAATTGGTTCTTTTAATTAGCGAGTAAGTGAAGTGATTCGGAAGTTAAGAAAGAATATGAGGAATGGAAAGAGCATTTGATTAGAAATTCCACGTATGTACATTGAAAGCAGTTTTTAAGTTTATTTAATATTTTTTAAATAATTAAATGGAGGCATCTTAAAAATGAGAACATATAAAGGATTTGAAGCAATTAAACGAATGAAAACAAATTGGATTACAACAGTACAAGAGACACCGATGTGTTGGAAAATAGAAGGTGAAAGAGTGATTGCTGATTATTTAGGTAAAAAAGAAAGCTATCAACAAATTAATTTCTTTTTTGAGAATGAATTTATAGATTGTAGAGAAACTATTCGAAAAGGAGAACTATTGTATATTGAAAATGAAAAAAGTGAAAAATTCATCGCTGAATATTGTAAAGAAAATGAAAAAGAAATAAAGCATGGTAGTTGGTTCTGGATTAATGGAGAGGAGTTCTCTAATAATTATGGTCATTTTGAAAAGAGTACGAAATTAAAAATTAGGAAAGCTGAAAAAAGTGAAAAATTATTATTTGAACGGGCAAAATTATTCGCTATCAAAGGGCGTAAAATAGATGAGTTTAGACTTGGTGATGTAGTTGAAAGAGATAATAAATTGTATAAAGTGGCTATTGTAAAAAGTGGAAGTGAATCTCAAATTGTAGTAGGATGTGTTCCGATTAATGGAGGAGCAATTTGTTATTATAATTCGAAAGATATTGAGATTCAATTTTTCGTTGAAGATATGGTGGTGTAGCAAGATGAAGTTATTTTTAATTAATCAACTTATTGAAAATGGAATTTACAAATATAAGGATAAACAATTGTATGAATTAAATAGTGATGAGTTAATAACATTAATCAAAAATCATAAGGATAAGAAAATAAATGTTAGCAATACAATGTATGAAATAATACATAAAGAATGTAAGCCTTAATAGCAAATCATTGTAATGATTTTAGTATATGAAATTCAAATTATGATTAAGGATAAATGATAAGAAAGGGGCTTAACATGTTAAATATAGAATTACCAGTATTAAATAAAGAAGCTACAAAAGAAAATGTACTGAAAGCTATAAAAAAATACAGATTATTTATGAAGTGTAATTATTTTAACGAAACGATACTCTCGAAAGAAAATATATTCAAAGAAAATGCGAAAGAAGAGCGAATCAACTATATTATTGCGATGAACAAAGGGTTAGAAAAGCTAGATATTGAAAGTGATAGAATAATTATTCAAAAATATTTGTTAAAAAATCGAGTTAATAGATATGAGGTTATGAAAGAGTTGAATTTATCCGAGGGAGATTATTATAGAAAAAGAAATACTGCTCTTTACAACTATGCATATGCATTAGGGATTGAGGTTGAGGAGTGTAAAGATTACTAATAATAAATTAGTTTTTAATATGGATTATGACCACCTGTGTAAACAAGCAGGTGGTTATTTTTATGTAAAAAAATGATGAAAAAGAGATAAAAACGAATCGTTATATACATATATCATATAAGTACAAAGTAGCAATGATAAATAGTATTAAGGAAGATATTTTAATAATTTTAGTTTTTTGGTGAGAAAAAATAAATGGAAATTAAATGTAGATTTAGATGGTCTCTATTTTTAACAATTTTGCTTTGTTATAGGGGTGGGAATAGTATATGCGAGATTTAATTATCCAATATAAGGAAACGTTATGTGAGTTAGAGCGTGCCAAAATAAGTGCAAAAGAAGAAGAAATTAAAATATTAACGAGTATGATTAGTGATGTCACATATGCTTTGGAGTGGATGAAGAATGCAAAGATGCCGGGTAATCGCCGGGGAATAGAACGTAGAGCTGCTTACCAACGAGAAAAATCATATGATTCCTTGTTAATGCAAAGATATTTTCGTAGTACTGATACAATATATGAATGGGATGATGAAAACAAGGAAAGTGTTATTTCAGAATGGGAAAGAATAAAACTAGAAGATGCGCTCTCTACTTTGACAAAATATGAAAGAGAAATATATATCATGTCAAGAGGAAGAGGCATTACACAAGAGAAAATCGCTAAATATTTGAATGTTTCAAGAAGTACAATTAAAACGATTCTACATAGATCTGAAATAAAAATTGCTAAACAAGTAAGAAAAAGTCTTTTCTGCGAAAGTAGTTAAGGCTTTTTTTATTTACAAATACATTCTTGTCACCATAGTGCCACCTATAAATAGAGAGTAATAAAATAAGTTTAATTGAAATATAAAAAATGAAGAATAGATACTAGAAAAAAATGAGTAACTCGAAGGGTATCTATAAATTAAATGAGAAATTTTAAAAATGACGGCATCTTTTTATTTACTACAAAAAAGGCAGTAGTACATGAAAAACTACAGAAGGATGCGATTAGATGTTAGAACAAGATATAGATACAATGCCAATATGTTCAATTTGTCTTGAAAAATGTTTGTGGGTTTTGAAATTTCCAATCACAATTCAGTATTGTGAACAAATGTTAATTCGTGAGGTAGTTGACGACAATATAACAACAATATGTATTGAGTGTTTAGAAAAAGAAGTACAAATGATGAGTTAAAACGGGAGGGACTGCTAGTGGCGCGACCAATGAAATTGAATGATGAGCTGATAAATAGGTTGACCCAATATATTAAAGTAGGGAATTATATTGAAACCGCATGTGCGTTAGTTGGAATTAGTAGAAGTATAGTTTATGTTTGGTTAAAACAAGGGCGTAGAGCAATTGAAACGAGTGAAAAGACAGGTGAAGTAGTACCGAGAAAAGATAAGATTTATGTGAAGTTAGTCATGGAAATTGATCAGGCATTAGCATTTAGTGAGGCGAGAGACGTTGAGACAATTGGGGAGCATGCAAAATCTAATTGGAAAGCGGCAGCATGGAGATTAGAAAGAAAATTCCCAACTAAATGGGGAAGGAAAGATCAATTGCAAGCAAACGTAAATCATTCAGGAGAAATGAAAGTAGAGCATAATAAAATGGCCATGAAAATTGGGTGTGATGAGGAAATGCTTGATTTAGCTATGAAATTATTTGAGAAAGTTCAAGGAGGGGAATTACAATCATGACACGGATGAATGTGCATAAGCTAATAGATGAAAATACATTTAAGGAATTGGCAAAAGTGAACTACCCCTTTCTATGTTCAGTATACACATAAGGGATTCTATAAACATGCAAAACACACAAAATTAATAACAAAGATTTGCCAAGATTTAATTGAAGAGAAATTATCGACTAATAGATTAATGGTGTTTATGCCACCTAGGCATTCAAAATCACAGTCTATAACAGAAACATTGCCAAGTTGGTATTTAGGAAAGTATCCAAATAAGAGAGTTATAGAGGTATCTTATGCATCAAGTTTAGCTGAAAAGTTTGGTAGAAGAAATCGTGCTAAGATTGAAGAGTTTGGTAAAGAAATATTTAACATTAGAATTGATGAGCGACAAGGTTCAGTAACAGATTGGGCACTACATAACCACTCTGGTGGAATGTTGTCTGTAGGAGTTGGTGGTTCGATTACAGGGGAAGGAGCAGATTTATTAATTATTGATGACCCTATTAAAAATCGCCAAGAGGCCGAATCAATTACATACCGAAATCGACTATGGGATGAATGGGAAGATACTTTATCTACACGTTTACAAAAAGGTGCAAAGGTAATTCTAATTTTGACGCGATGGCATGAGGACGATTTAGCTGGTAGATTGTTAGAGAAAGAACAGGAGAAATGGACTGTGTTATCAATTCCTGCTATAGCAGAGTCAAGGGATGATCCATTGAACAGAGAAATAGGCAGAGGTTTATGGGTTGAACACTATGGCCAAAATTATTATGAAGATAAAAAGAAGTTTTCCTCTGCACGCTCTTGGTTATCTTTATGGCAACAAAAACCATCAAGTGATATAGGGAATATTTTTAAAAGGAACTGGTTTCAATATTATGATGTGTTACCAAATTGGGAACAATTTGATCAAATTATTACTTCCTGGGATATGGCTTTTGATAATACTACAAATAAAAGTTCATTTGTGGTTGGACAGATTTGGGGAAAAATAGATGGAGACAAATATTTAATTGATCAAGTGAGAGCGCAAATGAATTTCCTAGAAACAAAGAAAGCATTTGTTGTTTTTCATCATAAATATGAGTCGATTCTTCGGAATTCTGGTTTTAAAAAGTCCATTCCGAAATTAGTTGAAAAAAAAGCAAATGGCCCTGCCATTATTAGTTCATTGAAGAATGAAATAAGTGGTATTATTCCTATAAATCCACAGGGTTCAAAAGAAACACGTGCTGAGGCGATATCCCCTGAATTTCAATCTGGAAATGTATATATACCTAATCCTAAAATACAATCTTGGGTATATGATTATGTAGATGAATTAGCTTCTTTCCCATCTGGTAAGCATAATGATCAAGTAGATACAACGTCACAAGCCTTAGAATACTTTTTTACTAAGCAAAAAAAAATAATGGGTGGAAAAATAAAAAGAGTTTAGCTGAACATGTAATGTTCAGCTTCTTTATATTGGTAAAGTTTTTATGAAAAACATTGAATAAATGATTTGTATATGAAAGGAGGTATAGGTTTTATGGTTGAGAAGAAAGCAATTAAGAATGTGAAAGTACTTAAATTACAAAATCGTGAGATGACTTTACGTAATGAGGAACTTCAAAGTAAACAAATGGCAATTGATCCATTTGCACAAGTGTACGGTGATAAAGAACTAGTAAAGCCTCCATATGATATGCAAGTATTATTAAATTTGAGAGAAAGTAACCCTATTCACTCAGCATGTATTAGTGCAAAAGTAAATGATATTGCTGGTATGGGATTTGATTTTGCACCGCTAGATGAAGTGACAGAGGCAAATCAAGAACAATATAAAGAATTAAAGCGCTTTATGAGATATTGCAACAATGAAATGACAAGTAGCGAAATACTTAGGGCAGTATGGGAGGATTATGAAACTGTAGGTTGGGGAATTATAGAGGTTGTTCGTAACTTGAAAGGAGAACCAGCGCAGCTTCACCATATTCCAGCACATACGGTACGTGCGCATAAAGATAAGATTCGATTTGCACAGATTGTAAATAATGAGGAGAGATGGTTTAAAAGATTTAGTTATCCATATGATTTTAGGTTAGTAGATGGAGAAATGATTAGTGATAGCTTAGATGAAAACTCGTTATTAGACACTGAAGAAAAAGCTGGCGAAGTTATTGTAATTCGTAAATTTGGTTCTAGATCATCATACTATGGTATTCCCGATTATGTGAGTTCTATTGGTTCCATTGTAGGATCACAAGCTGTAAGAGATTACAATATTAATTATTTCACTGGTAAAACAATTCCAGATGCTGTTTTATTTGTTGAGGGTGTTGATGAAATAGATGATTCAGTTGAAAGAGAATTAAAAACATTTTTCTCTGTCGAAACAAAAGGAGAACATCATAAGTTAGCGGTTGTTCCTGTCCCTGAAGGGGCAAAAGCTCGTCTAGAGAAATTAGGGCCTGATGTCAAAGAAGCGAGCTTTCGTTTATATCGCCAAGATAATGCTATGGAAATTTGTGTAGCTCATCGGGTGCCACCATATAGAATTGGTTGGGCTATGACAGGATCACTTGGGCAGACGACAGCAAAAGAAATGAATGAAATGTATAAAAGATCAATTATTGAACCAGGTCAACAAATTTTAGAACATCGATTAAATACACAATTATTTAAAGAGTTTACAGGAACATTAGGGGAATTGGACTGGCAGTTTCAATTGAATGAAATTGATACAGATGATCGAGCAAGTGATATGCAATATGCAATAGATGGATACGAAAAGAGTATATTAACAAGAAATGAATGCCGAAAAGTAATCGGATACGAACCAGTTCTAGAAGGAGATAAATTTTTAAATGAAGATTCAAATTCGATTTAGTAGTCTTGCTAGAAAGTAGGAATATATTATGCCAAATGAATTGAAAAATGTAGAAATTAGTTATGTTTCATTAGTTACAAAAGGGGCTAATGGTAGGCCATTTGCAATTATGAAGGGTATGAACATGAATGGCTCTAATGTTTTGAAAAATGTTCCTATTTTAAAGAGGGAAGATGAAAAACAACTTGTAACAGGGGTTGTTTATGAACCTAATATAGAAGATGCACATGGTGATATCATGACGGCTGAAGAAATTGAAAGAGCGGCTTATAATTTTTTAGAGAAATATAGATACATAGATAAAAACCATGACGAGTTGGCAGGAAAAGGAACAGTAGTAGAAAGCTGGATTTCTAAAAATAATACGGTTGTTGGAAAACAAAATATTAAAAAAGGAACATGGCTTATGACTGTTCGAGTAGACGATAGTGAAACATGGAAAGAAATCAAAAAAGGGAAAATCACAGGCTTTTCGATGGGAGGGGTTGGAGAAAGAATGGAGATGCCACAAATGGATGAGTTTACACAAGATGAGAAAGGTGTAATTCGTAAGATGTTTAGTTTTTTTAAGTCACATTATGACGAGGAACAAACTCAGGAGATGGATAATCAATCATTAAATAATAAACAAAACTCTAAGATGCAAACGGTATTTAATTTGTTTGAAGATGTATTTTATGTTGGGATTTGGGAGGGAAATGTAGATATTAAGCGGATGGTTTCCACCTTAGATGAAATGAAGGACATTTTAAATACAATGAAGGGTGGTGATACAGATTTCTTACCGGAAGATATTACAATTAATTCCATGAATAAAGCAGGCACAATCTTATATAAGAAAAATGATAAAAAATTTGATGAAATGATTTCTTTGATGAACCAAATTAAAGAAAATAAGTTGCAAAAAAACGCAGATCAAAATTTAGATGAAATTACAGACATTGTAAAGAGAGAAATGGGTCCTTTTCTCGAGAGGTTACAGGAGTTGGAAGAACAGTTAAATAAAGAACTTGAATCAACTCATGATACTAATGAATTAGAAAATGACAGAGAATCTAAAAAAACAAGTGAATTTATTCAGAAGGTAATAGATCCCATTTCAAAGAGACTTGAAGTAATTGAGCGATCAGCACAAGTTCGTAAAAGTCTTGGGGCCGATGCCAAACCAACAAACGAGATGAGAAAACCAGTAAATAAATGGGTAGGATTAGATCTATAAAGATAAGGAGAAATCAATCTATGAATAATAAAGAATTATTAGCACGCATTGAACGAATTGAAAAGAGCACAATGACAACAGGAGGAATGAAAGCGGGGCTATTATATCCGGAACAAAGTAAAGAATTTTTCCGAATGGTATTTGATGCAACTCCATTTTCTCAATTGCATCGTAAAGAGATTCGCAAAGCGAAAAAAGGTGAATTAGATAAAATTGCAATCGGTGGTCGAATTTTACGTAGGAAAATGGAAAATAGTGATGATGGCTATCGAGCAGGTGTAGAAACGTCGAAAGTTGAATATGATACAGTTTCTATTCGTTTACCATGGGAGATAACGGAGGAGCTACTTCGAGAAAATATCGAAGGTGAAGGATATGAAGATACTGTTATGACATTAATGTCAACTCAGTTAGGTATTGACCTTGAAGACCTGCATTGGAATGGGGATGTAACTTCAGAAGATCCATTTCTTCAAATTAATGATGGCTGGTTAAAACAAATTAAACAATCAAGTAAATCTCATATTGTCGATCATTTTAAATTAGTGACGGGAACGGGAGATGCTGAAGCTAGCGCTGGGTTTAGTAAAGACTCAATCTTTAATTTATCTAAGGCGATGCCTAATAAATATAAAAATGAAGGTTTAAAGTGGATTATGTCACCTGCTCGTAGAGAGAAGTGGATTGAATATTTAACAACTCGTTCAACTGGCTTAGGCGATGCTGCGTTATTAGGTACAGGGGATCAAGTTAATAAGCCGTTGGGGTATGAGATTGTTACAGTCCCTTCTATTCAAGATGATGTAATTATTTTTGCAGATCCTAAAAACTTTATTGCGGTAAATACGTATGACACGCGAGTTCGTAAGACTGTAGAAGGTAAATCTGCTGTTATGGAAGATAAGCGATTCTATGTTATTCATTTGGATGATGATGCAGTTATTCAAGAAATGGATGCAGTAGCAATTCTTACTAATATACCTGATAAATTTGGAAATTAAGTAAGGTAATTTGCATATGAAGATTATAGAATTGAAATTAGGCGGTACATATACTGCATATGGCTATACTTTTTTTAACGGAGTGAAGGAAAAGGTTGCAAATGAGAAAGCAAACTATTTACTGAGTACAGGACATTTTAAGTTAATAGATAGTATAGAGGTTAAAAAGAAAGAGAAGTAAAAGAGGTGGAAGGATGGAAATTACTGTACAGGACATAAAGAACAGGGTAAATGTTCAACGAATGCCCGATACGGTAATCCAGGAACTCATTAGTCAATATGAATTGATTACTAAAAACTATTTGAGAAGTAAGCCAAGTAACCCAATGAAAGAGAAAGTTAGAACTAGTAAATTGGCTTGGCTTTCTTTTCGAGCAGAAAATTTGATCAAGGTAATCCATATTGGTTCTGGAGAAGAAGTTACCAGTTCAGTTTTTTCTGATGGTTGCACTGTATATGGTTTAAGTGAGAATCAATTATATGAATTTGAGTATACCATACAAGATTATGATGGGCTTTTGACTTTAATGAAAAAATGTATCATCGATATGACGTGTTATGCGGTAATTCGAACAAATCTACAATATGAAAATATGAAAAAATCAGCAAATATCGGAGATTATTCATATGAAATAAATATTGAATCGCTAGATGAGGAAACTGTTAATAAAAAGATTTTAAGAGTATTAAAAAAATACCGAAGTAGAAACCCTTTAATAGCGTTATGAATGAAAGGATAGGCTGTGAACATTAGATATGGAAGAATTATATATACATGAAGTAACTGTGAAAAGGAATCAAAAGGTAAAACAGCCGGCAGGAAATTTTAAAGAAGAGCCTGTCATTATTTATGAAAGAATGAAGTGTCGTGTAACAACACACACAGCGGTAGATAATGAAAGGTTAAAAAGAAATAAACAAAATTTTGAGCCGAATTTTAAAATTTATACTTCTGCAGAACATAACATCCATACAAATGATGTAATCTATTTTCATGATTATGTATTTGAGGTAAGAGGAGAACCAAGAAATCCATCATTTTTAAATCACCATATTGAATTGTATTGTGAGTTGTTGGAATAAAATGACGAATACATCAGAATTCATGGTTACACGTAATGTAGAACAGGTTAAAGAACAACTTAATAAAATGATGGTAGAAAGAATTATAAGTGCTTGCAATCAACTGCAACGAGAAATGAAACAAACAGTATCAGGTAGTCACAATGGTGTGAAGTATAAAATTCCACGATCAAGTCGCACATATATTGCTTCAAAACCAGGAGAGACATTTGCTTCTAGAACGGGAGAATTACAAGATTCTATTAAATATGGCTTACATATTACAGATACCGAAGTAGTAGGAACGATTGGAAGTCAATTAAAAAGAGCGGTGTATGTGGAAAATGGTACAAGTACTGTAGAAGCCCGACCTTTTTTCTTAAAAACGTTTGAAAAAGAGCGTGGGGAATTAAAAAGGACATTGGGAGGAGAACAATGACGACAAAAGCGATTGCAACAATCAGAAATATTATTGAGAAAGATACAATTGTGCAAAGTAATCTATCGAAATATGAAGGAGAGCCTGCTCTAACATTTCAAACTGCACAAAATGATATGAAGATGCCTTATGCGGTAATGAGAATTGAATCTAATAATCCGGATGATATAGAGGTAATTGATCGTATGATCCTCACTTTTGATATATATTGTGGCCAAGGTGATTATGAAAAAGCGGATGTAATTTCAAGGCGAATAGAACATTTGTTAGACAGGGAAGCGGGATTGTTAAGAGATTCTGGTATTATTACGATTCATCGAGCAGGCAGTATTACAGTTCCAGATGAAGATCCATCAATTATTCATATTAGTATTAAGTTTCTTGTAAGGGTAGGAAGAATGGAATTATATTAAGGAGGGAAAAAAATGAGTTGGAAGCTTATTAATGGTGTACGTGAGGGTACAACTGATAATTTTGTTATTGGGCCGGGTGTAATGTATAAAGGTTTTAAAAGTGTAAAAGACCTAGGTGAGATGTTAGGAGCTACTACAGGTGGCTGTAAAGTGGGGTTTACTAGAGAATACTATGATGCTGATATTGATGGTGTTTTAGGAAAACTAGTTCGCGGAAAATGGCTATTAAAAGATGAACCACATATGGAGGTTACACTTGTAGAATTTACGAAAGAAAATTTAGAGTTAGCTCTACCAGGCGTAGATGTAGATAGTACGACTGATAACGATTATAACATTGTAAAACCAACCAATGAAATTAAAGACACAAGTTATAGTGATATTGCAATAGTAGGTGTAGTTTCAGGAAGTGATATTCCGGTTATTTTTGTTATCCGAAATGCAATGGTAGTTTCTTCTGTAGAAATTGATTTAAAAGATGGTAAAGGAACTGTAGGACTTAAATGCAAATTTATTGGTCATTATAGTGAAAGTTCGCCTAATACACCCCCTTATGAAATTTATTTACCAAAGAAAAAAGCACCTAAATTACCTACAACAAGTAAATAAGTTGTAGGTTTTATTTTTAGGTTATAAAAGGAGATATTGAATATGACAACAATGCTAGAAAAAATGATGCATAATAGTACAGAAATTACAATTTCAGGTCAGAAGATGAAGATGAGACGTTTAAATGTAAAAGATGTTTGGCGTTTTACTAAGATTATTTCTAAAGTTGGTCGTCATGCAATGACTGATTTTATGGAGTTTGGGAAAGAAAAGAATGAAATCGATGAAAAAATCCAATTGGCCCAAATGAATGAAGAGCAACAAGAACAGTTAAATGAAATTGAAAAACAAAAAAAAGAAAAGGGTTTAGAGTTTGTCTTTCAATTATTGTCTATGATTCCGGAATGTGAAGATGAGTTTTCGGAATTTTTCTCTAGTCTATTACAGATTAAGCGTGAAGAATTCGATCAGTTACCACCAGAAGCCATGGTAGTAGTCATTGAAGGATTATTAGAAAGTGAAGATTTAATGTCTTTTTTCAATCAGGTCAAGGGTCTAATCAAATCTCAAAGTCTCAAGTGGAACAAACAAGAAATGTAGAAAATGACTCTAATAAATACATAGAAGAAACAGAGCAAAATATGCTAAGGGCTTTTGATAAAGTCCAAAAGCGGTATGGATGGACAGATGATTATGTCTTATCCATACCGTATTCTCGTTTAATGGACTTATTTTCTTTTATTAGTCAGGAAGAGCAGCAAGAAGAATTAAATGAATGGAAAAAGATGGCCTTTATCGGATTTCAAACAAGGCAATTAGAAGAAGGAACAACTTTTCAGGACTATTTGCAAGCTTTTGGACTTATGGAATCTACGTCGGATGGGGAAGAAAATGAGACTATGGAAGTTTGGTCCAAAGAGGAATGTATCGACCATGCAAATAAGCTGATTGCAGAGTTTCAGTTTGAAGACGATCAGGAATAAAAAACTTCCTAGTTAGAAAGGGGGGAGTGAATGTTTACAGAAGTATTCCAGTTGTTTGGTACAATTGGAATTAAAGCAGATGAAGCTTATAAGGATTTAGCAAAGTTTGAGGAAAGTTTACAAAAGGCTTCTAAGAACATACAAGAAAAATTTCAAAAACCAGCAGAAGTACTTAATCAAATAAATGGCCAAATTCAAAAATTTGGTAGCGGGGCGACCAATGTTTTTGGGAAGATTGGTAACAAAGCGGATCAGGCATATAAAGGTGTAGAAAAGTTTGAAGAGAGAGTGCAAAAAGCCTCTAATACAATGCAAGAAAAAATCCAAAAATCAGCAGATTCTCTTGGGAATATTAGCAAGCAAATGCAAACGTTTGGTGACACTATTTCAAATAAAGTTACAAAACCTATAGAACAAGTCAATAGCAAAGCTTTACAATTTGCTACCGATTTGGAAGGTTCTCAAAAAAAACTACAGGATATGCTTGGGTTAACTGAAAAAGATGCAAAGAGTTTGGCTGGAACTATTCAACCTATCGCTCAACAAGTCGTGAAGATTTCCAATATAGTAATACCATCGTTGAAGCAAACGGTTGAGTTAATCAAATCTGTGTCTAGTCTTATATCTAAGGCGAGTGAAATCATTGGTGGCCTTGTAAATATAGTTAAAACATTGATGCAAATACCGGGTGCAATTACGGCGATTATTAAAGATGCCTTAAAACTTATTAAAGTTTTTGGTGAGTTTGCACAGATATTGACTGGTCTTGGAAAATCAATGTTTTCATTAGTATTAAGCCCATGGGGTTTTGCAATAATTGCAATGGTTGCTTTAGTATATGTGCTGTATAAAAATTGGGATTCAATTGTGAAATATACAAAGCAGGCAGTGCAATGGATCAGTGATATTTGTTCTAAAGCCTGGGATGCTATCGTTAAAGTTGCGAAGTCAGTATGGGATAGCTTGTCAAAGTTTTTCTCAAGTTTTTGGGAAGGAACAAAAAAAGTATTCCAATCTGCGGTATCGTTTATAGATAAAATACTTAGCGGGGCATGGAAAATAATTACTACTGTAATTACAATGTATATCAACATATGGAAAAAGACATTTGAAATTGGTTGGAATTTAATAAAAACGATATTTAATACAGTGCTAAACGTAATAAAAAGTGTTGTTAAGTTTGCTTTAGAATTTATTAAAAGCTATATCTCTACTGCTATTAAAATATGGCAAAATATTTTTAAAACTGGCTGGGATATTATAAAAACAGTTTTTACGACGGTGCTAAACTTTTTGAAATCATTTATAAGTGGTGCATTTCAAGTAATTCGCAGCATAATTACGACTGTGATGAATGGGATAAAAACCGTCATTTCTACAGTGTGGAATGGAATAAAGGCAATTTTTACGACTGTATTAAACTTCTTAAAATCAGTTGTAAGTAGTGTGTTTCAAGCAATTCATAGCATAATTACAACTGTAATGAATGGAATAAAGACGGTTATTTCTACGATTTGGAATGTAATTAAAACAGTTTTTATAACTGTATTAGAGACTATAAAGAATTTTGTGGTTACAGCATTTCATTTTATAAAAAACACAATTACGACTGTAATGGATATCGTAAAGTCTATTATTGTAACTGCATGGAATTTTATTAAAGAAACAATAATAGTTGCTGTTCGGACATTTGTTAACTTTGTGGTGGATAACTTTAATAAGATAAAAAACACAATATTTAGTGTTGTTGGTGCTATTAGAGATTTCATAGTAAGTAACTTTGCAGCAATTAAAAAAGCTATCGTCGGAGCGTTTGACGGCATTGTTGATACAGTAAGGGATGTATTCGGTAAAGTTGGTTCTATAGTTAAGGGGATAGCAAACGACGCTGTAAGCTGGGGGAAAGATATTATTGCTGGTATTGGTAAAGGTATGACATCTATGGCTGGCTGGGTTGTTGATAAAGCTAAAGGCGTTGTAGACGGAATACCAAAAGCAGTTAAAAGTTTCTTTGGTATAAAATCTCCTTCTCGTCTAATGATGGAGTACGGCGGATATATTACAGAAGGTCTTGGTGTAGGGATGGAAAAAATGATCCCGGCTGTGGACAAGGCTTCTGGATTATTAAATAAAGCGGTTGTTCCACCGAAACCGATGCAACTAGTAACGGATGTATCTACCCGAATTGGACAAATGGGTGCACATTCTGCTGATATGATTGGAAAAGCTGCACATCCATTTGCTGGGCACTCTTCTGTTGAAAAGAAAACTGATAAAGGTGTTACAATTCAAAATGCTACATTCAAAGTTGCTGTTGAAAAATTGCAAACCGCAGAGGATTTTGTGAAAATGAGAAAATTACTACAAAACGTAGTTGCTGACGATCTAATGGGAATGGCGGTGCGTAATGTATGAGTATATTAAAAACATTGCATAGAAGAGCTGGTTCATATCATCTCTTTTGGGATGCTACAGAATTAAAAAGTACAATCAAATATACTATTAATTTTTCATGGCCTGGGACATATAATTTTTCTTTTATGTCCCAAGTTCCTATTGGTTCTGATGGTATGTTACCAGATAAATACTTTATTGTTCGAGTAAATGGTATTGAAAAATTTAGAGCAAGAGGTGCTTATGCCTGGGAAGCAAGAGAAATTTTTGTTGGCGCGGGGCCACAAACAATTGAATTTACAACAAGCGGTTACGGTTCTTCTGACGTAGCCTATTTGCGTGATGTTTATTATCATGCATATGGACCTATACCTACAATTGCAATGATTGAACAAACGAAAATGCCTAAATCTTTAAACGGATTAAAAAATTACAATGTTATGCATGGATATCCTCGTTACCAAAGTACTGGTAATAAAGGATGTGAAGTAGAATTTACTGCTTTATTCAATGATATCAGCCATTGGCGTGAGTTCATGGGGGAAATATATCGCCCTCATATTATTACAGGTGATTACGGTACCTATGGTGGTATTATTCCACCTAATGAAGTTGATGCAATACGTAAAGGAACACTAGTAATAGCAAAGTGTAAATTAATATCTATGTCACAAGCAGGTATTGGAGTTGATGGAATGTGAGAGAAGGATCTATTTCTTTAATCAGAATGTTGGGGAGCTATTTCCAAGTGGGGAATAATGCTCCTAATTTAATTGTTTATATGAAAAAAAGAGAATCTTCTTCTTATGTACAAATACAACATCGTGTAGTGAGCCTGGAAGTGCAGGAGAACGCAGATCAGTTCGCAAGTACATTTTCTATTACCTTTGCTAATGAATATGGGCAAATGGCACCTGATAACTGGTATGGTAAGTTTTCTTCCATTCAAGAATGGTTTTACAACAGTGAAGTAACAAACACAAACCAACTATATCCGCAGACTGAATTTAAGGTTTCTATCGGTTATGGCGAAGAAGCCTTACCATATATACATGGTTTTGTATCTGACGTAAAGGTGAATGCCGAAAGCGGTACAATATCAGTTACCTGCACAACATCTTATAAAAAGGTTCTACAAAAGTCAGTAATTCCAACGCCGGGATCAGATGAAATTGTTGCACCGACTGGAAATGTGTATGATGTAGTGAAATTCTTCCTTGAAAAAGCAGGAGTTACATTACACGGAAGTAGGGTAAATATTCCCGGTACAAATCAAAGCTGGATTGTTGAAGGGGCAACTGGAAAGAGGTTTCAAAAGTGGGATGAAATTGTACGGGATATTATAGATACAACATTCCACTACATTAAACATGAACCAGATGGAAGTTGTACATTTATGAAAATGCCAGACTACGAAATTAACGAACTTGCCAAATTTAGTTTTAGAGAAGGGGAAAACCTGATCTCTTTAGATATGCAATTAACAGATCAGGACATTAGTAATAGTATTGTTATTAAATGTGGAGATTATGCTAATGGTTTTGTTAATTCATTCTTACTTAAAAACGTCTCTTTAGGGGATTTGCGAGAGGAAATGATAGAGGTACCTTGGGCAACAACATTCTTTGCAAGAAGGGCAGTTGCTGCAGCTTATCATTTAAAAGCGATTCAAAAATTCAGAACACTAACAGTTGCTGTGATAGGGAATCCGCGAATTCAATTGTTCGATGTGGTTTCCATTTACAATAGGGATTCTGGGCAACAATGGAACTACTTTGTTAAAGGAATTAACACAATGATTTCTGCTGATGATGGATTCTATCAAACTTTAGATTTATCCGTTAACTATGGATATGAACCTACTCCGTATACCGATATAACAGGAATCACAGTAAATGTAGATACATTACGACTAAAGCTGTGGGATTGGGATTATGAGGATGGAGATTTATTAAATATTTATTGTAATAACAAATTAATAGTGGAAAACTACTTTATCCGAAACAATCCTACGTATGTTGATATACCACTTGAATATGGCGTGAATATTATTATTTTTGAAGCGGTGCGCACTCCTTTAGGAATACTTACCGGGCGATTACAAGTATTAGATACACAAAATAATATCTTATTTGATTATGGTTCTTTACCAGATTTAACGTTTGATGAAACAGATTTAAATGCAGATAGATATTATATTAAACGCCCAGCTAAAACGTGGCCTGTAACAAGGGTAAATTAGGGGTGATTCTATGATAATGCAAAAGAATTTATATGATCCTATTATGTATTTAATGAAAGGATTAATTGATAGAGAATTTTACAGCGGTGGAAAACCGATGCCTGGTAACGATCCAAATGATGTTTTTAAAGAGGGTATGACCGAGGGATATACACTGGTTCGTGATGGTGCTCGGTTATCGGCAGTTGATGGAGATAAATATCTGCACTACGATTTGGTTTTTAATGGGCAAGCACTGCTTGAAAAGGTCCTTATATCCCATAAAATAACGGGTAAAAAGATGGAGATGCAACTAATTTATAACGCAAACAAACAATTAGATCGAGTACAACCAAGGCTTATTAATAAAGGTAGCGGTATGTTATCTGATTTACCAATTCCCGATGTGTCGTAATGATGCATGGGGATTTTTTTAATACAATAAAAAGGGTGATTACCTTTGTTTGAAACAACTTATATAGCTGGTGGTCGATTAGATGCGCCATTTTATCCAACGAAAACTTTTCCGTATATGAAAGGTTTTATAATGGATTCTAAAGCATGGACAGAAGATAAGATGGAATACGTATTACCAATTGACATGGAGTTTTATGCCATTAGCGTGAGTAGTTCTATGTATGAAATCGATGATAAATGGTCGCTTATTGTAAATGACGGTATTGTCTGTGAGGATATTTATACAAAAAAAATACCAGAAGGTATAAGTCTTATGTCCTATATGCAATTAAAGGCTGGAGATAAAATTATTTTTAAATTTCATAACCAAGGAATTAATAATAAGCAAGTATGGATTGCTTTACAGTTTTTGAAGTAATTGGAGGGAGATTATGAGTTTTGCTGTAAATTATATGGCTGGTGGCCGATTAGATGCTCCATACTTTCCAACCAAAACGATTCCTTTTATAAAAGGAAGAAGAATAGGTGTTTATGAAAATATTCATCATAATGAATTTATAGCACCAGTTGATATGGAAATGATCGCATTTTCTATTGGTGCATCAAAATATAACGATAACGACTATTGGAATTTATATATTAATAATGAAAAAATAGCAGATGAAATTTATATGAAAGATGTTCCCGAAGGATTTAATTTTTCTGTTGTTAAACAAATTCCTGCGAAAGCGATTATCCGTTTTGAATATATAAATAAATCTTTAGAGAAAAAAGCTATTTGGCTTAATTATCAATTTTTAAAAGATTAGGAGTGAAGTAAAGTGGCGTTTATTGAAAAGTTATTTCAAGAGGGGAGTTTCTTAGACGATCTTACAAGTCTAGTAACTAATAACGGATGGACAAAGGTTAAAAAGTTTCAAAAGGCGGGGTATCCTTCAGAAGTGTTAAGGAATTCGGGTAGTGGTGACGCATTATACCGATTTGGAATTGCGGAACATACAATTATTAAAAACGCAGAAGGGACTATGTATGGATTAGTCCAAATCGCATCTTGGGATATTGCTAGAAAGGATATTTCGTATAGATTTGATACGGAAGAGGATAAAGCGGAGTTTATTAAGGATGCAAAATTAAGATATAGTAGAAATCTTGATCGTTCCTGTTTTTATATTTATATGATTGAAAAAGAACCTGTATTTAAAGATGGTGTAGCGACAGTAGTAGCATTTGATTCCTTCCCAAAAAGTTTAATAGATGTAGAAGTAAGTAAAACAGATGTTGTTATAAAAAGTGGCTCTACAATTATAGAATATACTGGTGCTAATACGGATGTTATGATGTCACCGTTTGTAAAAATTACATTACGTAACCCGAATTTAGAAGGGATTGATGTGAAAACAAATTGGTGGCCTGATTCATTAGTTAGAGTGACTGGCCAAGTAGATAAGGATCGTGTAGTTTTATTAATTCAAGCAGATAATACACCTGCATTTGAAAATAATGTAGTTCCAGTTACACCTTTATATATGGGGAAAATTGAAAGTTATGCAAAAGATGATCAAATTGGTGACGCGCTTTGGGCTGGGACAGCATTTGATACAGGTACAGAAAATAGCTCAAATGCATTTGATTTTAATGATAAGAAACCATATAGAAATGTGAATGATAGCTTGCCAATTTTAAAAACGTATCCTAAATCACCGGGTAATGGCATTGATAACGTTATTATTAAGCGTTCGCGATTAGGGGCTAGATATCAAGCGCATTATATTGCTTGGAATGTTGCTCCGAATGAGATGCCGCCTGATAGAAAAGGAGTAAATGGTGGTCAATATCCACTAGCTTGGCAGTCTCATGATAATGATGAATATAAGTATCAATTTAATCCTTCGGTATATAGTGGTCGAGTTCATACATCTCGTGCTTATATTGTTCATCCAGATGAAGGTGTGCGAGGTTTCTTACCTCATATGGTCTTACTATCACCTTTAGGATTATTGAATGGGGATAAGTTAAAAGTACGAAAGAATACTTGTCCAGATACATTTGATATTTATCGTTTTTATAATGTTGATGCGATTTCGCCAATTACAAAAAGACCAGCGACACCATATCGTCCAGCTGGATTAGGAATTTATGAGAAGTCAATGTAAAGGGGAGAGAAAAACATGTGGTTTGATAAAGTAGCTTATTTACAAACATTACCAGTTGAATTAGAGAAAATGATTACAGAGCGAGGATGGAGTCGAAAGTTATACTTTAAAATTAGAAGTGGTATCAATAAATTTATTGATGTTCGATTATTTGAATCGTTAGGTAGCGATGGAGAATGGCGCAGATTTGGAGTGGCAAATGCTTATGATACAAGCGATTCTGATTTCACAGATGGTAGATTTATTCCTGTGGATTCTCCATTAGGAAAGCTAGGCATGGGAGATGGAGTGAAAAAGGAATTTCAAATTCCGACATTTCCTGTAGTTGAAAGTTCTTTATTAGTGTATGTAAATAGCATTTTACTAGAAAAGGATAAATATAAAGTTGATGCTAAAGCGGGGAAAGTTATTTTTAATCAAGCGGTTGCAAAAGGAGATAAAATCACCTGTGAGTATCGATTAACAAATGATGCATACGAACCGAATAATGATATGATTTTCTTTACGTTTAACCAATATTTTATTGAGAAGGAAGTAAAGTTATCAGATGCTGAAAGTGATTTAGGAAACGGTACCGGTTCGAAAAAATCATTTAATTTACCATTTTCAAATTTTGATGAAAATCGTTTTATGGTTTATAGAAATAATCAAATTGTTGATCCAGGGGAATATACAATTTCAGCTACAGCAATTGAATTTCAAACTGCCCCAAAAAGTTCTGAGAACATTAAATTTTCTGGAGTGTATTTTTTAGCACCAAAGGCAGACGGAACGTTAGATACTTTAGTAGCGAAGACGTCATTTGACGTGCAAAAAATGGAAAGTATTATGGCTGAAGTATATTCTACAGTTAATTTTGTAAACCCTTCGCCTTATACACCAATTAGTTTTACACCAGATGCTCGTTTTACAAAAGATTGGAAACGTGATTCTGTCGTTTATATGTATGGAAATGGAAACAAAGACCGTATTGTTATGTTTATGCGTGTAGATCCAACACCAAGTCCTGTTCGAGCATTATTTGTACCATTATATATTGGAAGAATGTACACATTTGATAATGCACCACGCAAAAACACTGTAATTATTGGTGGTTGTCGTAACGGAGATCAATATAATTATGCGCCTAATAAAAAAATTGGAAATGCAAATTTAGACTACGGAGAAAATACAGGTAATGGAAATGATTCTGTATTATTAGCTCAATCATACACAGGTGCAATGTATCAAAAACATTATTTATCATTTATTACTCACGATATGGATATTGATAGTGGACAAGGTCGATTTAATCCATCTGTCTATAGTGGGAAATATCATTTGTCACAGATTTATATCGTTCATCCTAATGATGGATATGTTGGGAAATTAGATGATGTCTATGCTGTTCACCCAAAAAATATTCAACAGGCCGATGAATTGGAAATTGAAAAGGAAGTTACAAGTGAATCTTTAGGAAAAGGAAATGGAATGAGAAAAGTTTTCCATTTAGAGCATAAACCTAAAGCAGGAACACTTAAGTTGTTAAGTGGATGTACTTTAGTTCCTAATACTGACTTTGTTTTAAATGAAGATGATAAAACAGTGACGTTTAAAGAAATCCCAATTAACGGGGTAGAGATTACAGCAAGTTATGAATTTGCACAATTATATCGTTATACGTTGCCGACTACTGCAGTCTCTCCGATGACACAAGCGAAAGCAACGCCATTTAATCCAATTGGTCTAGCTATTTATAAAGAAGATATTTAATCATTAATCATATAAGGGGGAATGCAGAGAGTGAGTGAGAAAATTTATTCTATTGCTTCCCCTTCTTTATGTACGAAAAAGAAGAGTCATGTTGTTTCGATTCCTTTGGGATCAACAATGAAGAAAACATATAGTCTCTCGCTTTCTGTTTTAAATCCTTTTGTAAAAAATGCGAATAATTTTCCAGTCAGTTTGCCACCATATTCAAGATTCAAAGCTGTTAAGGAAGAAGATGCTGGGGTATTTGCAACCAAAATAGTAAAGGGAAAAGGTATATTAACAGACCTTGTTGTAGAGGCAATAAGGCAAGTTGAGGTGACTGCTAATATTGCTAAAGTGGATATTGCAAACCTAATGCGGAGTATCAACATGGAACTGTTAAGCATACAGGATTCTAAACCGCTTAAAGAAATTCTTGCAGATGTTCATTACTATCAGAAAGCAATGCAACATGACCGAACTTTTGATATGGAACATATGGAAGGGAACAATGGAAGCAGATTAGATACAAAGTATGCAGATGTAACAGAAATGTCTAGTACAGATCGTAAGATATATAAAGCAGGTAATATGCTCCCAATTGAGCAAGAGAGAGTAAAACAGAAATTACGAGAATTTGCAACCAATGTAGATGAAATACCGCGATGGGTACAGGTTGCACGTATTTTATATGGCGAAGGGTTTTATGAAACAATATTGACTGAAAGAAGAGAGCAAGAAATATGTAGTACTGTAGTTAGAAATGTGGATCATGTAGAGATTAGCCAAAAAGAATTACCTGTACAAGATATAAGTGATTTTGAGCTTTATAATAAATTGCCAAGAGAAGTAACTACTTCTTATGAGGAATTTGATTTATTTACTGATACAGGGATTCCGGTTTATATGCCAGATTATGATTTGTTTGCTCGTAAACAAAGAGAAATACAGACTCGTAATATAAATTACAATACAGCGAATAGAAATGCCATTCAGAAAAATGGTGAAATGAATTATTTTGAATTTGTAAATAGAAAAGCACTGAAGATAGATGGAAGATTTATTAATATAGAAGATTTAGAACGTAAAAAGTTAGAACTTCAAACTAATGAATATGATGTGTCATTTGCGGAACGCATAATACAAGACATATATACATATGGTGGCCATGTATATAATAACGCTCAAAAATTATTAATAGAATATGATTCATCTCACATAGAAATGAATGACGTGAATCATATAACGCATGAATATGAAAGTAAATTCATAAGTGAATATGAGTTATTGGAAAGACAGTACCATTCTAATGAGATAAATTTAGTAGAAACATTGATGGTAACAAGTCAGAATCATTTGTACATGGATTATAATCTTCCAGAAATGATACAGAGTGATGTGCTCACAAAAGAAGTAGAAGTAAAATTAGCTGAAGACGAACAAGTTAATAAGAAAACGAAACATGTATGGACTGAATATATACACCATGAGGAAATAGACCTAATACATAAACAATTATTGGGGACTATTCAAGATAACTATGAATTTGCTAGTAGACAAATCAAAAAATTGACCGGATTTTATGAGGGATTTGATCTTTTTAATAGTTTAGGAATCCCAGTTTATATGCCAGACTATGATTTATTTGCTCGTGTACAGAGAGAACTACAAGCGAAACAAATAACAGTTAATTCAGCTAAAAGAGACATACGTTCAGTATATGGTAATGTTCGTGATACGGATTTAGCAGATAGAAGCATGCAAGAGAAAGAGGGAGTCTTTTTTGACGTAGCTGCTATAGATAGAAAAGTATTACAAATGGAAGTGAATGTACCTTCTTATGAACTTTCTAATCGAGTTATAGATGAGCAAGAAGCAATGGGGATATATGGATATGAACATTTTAATCGAGTAAATGGACAGTATCATACTGCCCAAGCGGATATATCTTCCATGGATCGGATTCTAGGTGAAATAGAAACTCCATTTACAAATGTCTATGAATTAGCAAAGCGCAACCTTCACGAGTTGTTAGTGGAGGATGATAAAGTAACGGATTCTGTATTGTATAATCGATTGTTCATAAGTAAAGAAAGTAATGAACCAATAACGAGTGAAAGAGTTAAAGTCGATATTGAAACAGAATGGACAAGCCCTGTAGAGTTTACAAAGCAAGAACAATTGATAGCACATAATGAAGAAGGATATGAACTTGTTAATAGACATGTAAAAGAACAGGACTCTCGTTACGAAGAATTTGATCTTTTTGATTTAATAGGAACTCCAGTTTACTTACCGGAGTATGATTTATTCGCAAGGATTCAGAGGGAATTACTAACGGATATAGAGACAGCTGAAATAGCAAATAGAGAGAATAATATAGAAGCAGAAATTAATACGGTTGATTCGATTGGTAATCTAGTGAAAGAAGTAGCAACTAATATAATTGATAGTAATGATATAGGACATATTGAGAAAGAGTTACAAACTAGTATTGAACAATATGAAACTGCAACGAATGATAGGAATTGGTATGCAGAAAGTACTATATCTAATCCGATGACAAAGCGAGTGCCAGAAATAGATACGCATATAATCGCTACTGATCAATTAGAGAGAATAATAAAAGAACGTAATACAAATGTAATTAAGGATGAAGAGTTAGAACGACTTACGAAACAACTCATAATGAAAATTAAGTATTTTGATGATTTGCAACAAATTAATAATGAGTACGAGTCAAATATTTTTGAAGCAGACGAATGGCAAAGAAAAGCAGATAATAAAGCATCAATACATGAATATGATGTAAGTGAGTCTGAAAGAGAACTAGCTAGTGAAGAAATCCGTACAACTTTAACGAATAAGTACAATACTTTTAATACTACTATTGGTGAGATAGAACAATCCAGCCGAACAGTAGACAGCGAAAGTATACTTGTTGAAAGTGATACTTTTGTATTAGAAAAAGAAAAAGAAATAGAAGCATTGTATGAAGAGTTTGATCTATTCGAAGGATTAGGGATTCCAGTTTATTTACCAGATTATGATTTGTTTGCAAGGATCCAAAGAGAATTACAAACAAATATAGATACGTATGAAATAATGAATAAAGAAAATGAAACAAGAGCAGAAATTAGTTCATTCTATCAGTTTGGCAATGTCTTGCAAGAAGTTGATGCGACTGTTGCAACGATAGATAATGTAAAAGTCGTAAAAGAATTAGCTGCAAAAATGATTGATAAAGAAAATTTTAAGATCATTGACAGAGAGTTACAGATTAGTATTGAACAATATGAAACTGCAATGAATGATCGAAACTGGTATGTAAAGAATATTACATCTGCCCCAATGGAAAAGCTTATGAAAGAGGCAGAGGCAAATATAGTGGTCACGGATCAATTTCATAAAGATGTAAGAGAATTTAATACAAATGTAGTGAAGAATGAAGAAGTAGAACGTACAGTACGAAATATAATGATGAATATTTTAGAATTGAAGGATATGCATCGGAAGTCAATTGAAGAGGCTTCAAATATTCATGAGCTATATGAATGGGAAAGAAAATCAACTCATAAATCATCCATAAATACATACGGTATGTTTGAGAATGTAAGAGAATTATCTAGTATAGAGATCCAATCAACTCCAGTGAATAGAAGAAATCTCGTTCATACGAATATAGATGAAATAGAACAATTTAATCGCATTTTAGACAACGAAAGTATACTTGTTGAAAACGATACGTTTAAATTAGAAAATATCTATCAGGCAGAAGAACCGGTTGAATTTGAGGAAAGCGATATATTAATCGAAGAAGAACCAAAAATATGGTTAAAACATAGCCGGGAATCTTGGTGGAATAATTGGAATTGGAAGAAAACGAGATAATAAAGTAGAGTGCTAGATTAGCTTTTATTTAATTATATTATATCGAATATTCGTATTCTTATGACATTATGTAATTTTTAAAATTGAACTGCTAGAGCTGTTGTAAAAGTAAAAGTTTAAGCAGTTCAATTGTATTTTAAATGTCTTTTAGTAAGTAAATTAGTTCCTTTCTGTTATGCATGAAATATTTGAATTTGTTGATCCATCAAGCTGTTAGTACAAATAGTTAGGGCATAGTAATTGCTACTGATGGAGCAATTGAAATTATTTTAAGATAAAAATGGAGAGGTGATATGATGGTGAGAGTATTAACTCAGCCCGAACCAGGGTGGCAGCGTATTGATGATAGTGATAGGAATATTATCTTTGAAGGAGAAAATTGGATTAGTGGATACTCTAAATATTCTGATGATTATTCGAAAACATTCCACTATAAAGAGTCTAGTCACCCATCAAACTCAGTACAGATTAAATTTTCTTTCGTAGGTACTAAACTTCGCATTATTGGACTTGCTAATAATGGTGGTTATGATAGCTATGCAACAATCATTATTGATGGTAATCCTGAGAGATTAGATTACTATGCATGGGAGGGAAAAAGGCAAGCTGTTATATATGAGAAAATAAATCTTAATAAAGGGCCGCATACAGTAACGATTCGAGGTATATACTTAAATCTTGATGCAATTGATATCGATTCTGATGGTTATGTATTTACACCAAAAAAAGTAGGGGAGATATTAGATAAACCTGATCCTGGTTGGAATCGTTTCGATGATGCTGATTCATTAATTAAGTATGGTGATGGTGCTTGGAATAGAGTATCTGATGATAGGTACTATAATAGTACAGCAGTATATTCCCTTACCAAATCAGTTGTAGAATTTTCGTTTAAGGGTACAGGTGTCAGACTTGTTTCTAAAAGTGTTAATTTAGGTTATGGACCTGTAGATATAACGATCGACGGTGTTAAAGAATCGTACAATCCAGTACTAGGTTCAGATAACTGGAAAGTTCTACTTTACAATAAAGAAGGTCTGAAAAATGAATTTCATTCAGTTAAACTTGAGGGTCCTGAAGGAATTATAATGGATGCTATTGACGTTCTTGATGGAGAATTAGTGAAAACTGCTAAAGTAGGTGACATTCTGCTTCAACCTGAAGATGGTTGGAAACGAATTGATGATAATGATGTTAATATTAAGTATAGAGGAGTTTGGAAGAACGATGTTGTTAACTCAAGTCTTTATAACTCTACATGCCATTATAAAGCTCCTGAAGTAGATAATAACCCAGCATCGATAAGTTTCGACTTTGAAGGTACAAAATTAAGAATTATAGCCTTGACAGTTAATCCTTACGACTCTGATGCAAAAATACTAATTGATGGCAGAGAAGAAGTAATAAACTTCTCGTCAACTGACACTATATATCAACGTTTAGTTTATGAAAAACTGAATCTATCTCAAGGAGTTCATAAGGTCGAAATAAAAGGACTGTATATGAACTTAGATGCTATTGATATAGATGAAACTGGTTCGATGATTAAACCGTCTGTTGAAGTTGAGGACGTTCTATTACAGCCGGAAGATGGTTGGAAACGATTTGACAATTCAAATAGCTTAATTAAGTATTCTGGACCATGGAATGTTTCTACATCTGTTGACGGTAGTTACAATGGAACTCTTCATTGGACTGATTATACGTCTGCAGGTATGGTTTCTGCTACGTTTGCATTTTATGGTACATCCTTACGAATTATTGGATTAATGACAGAGTATTATCAAAAAGGAATTATCACGATAGACGGTATTACGAACGATATAAATTTCAATCGAACAGGGGTAACAAAATGTGCTCTATTATATGAGAAACTCAACTTAGTAGAAGGGAAGCACATTGTTACAATATCAGGAGAAAAAATCAATTTAGACGCTATTGATATAGATAATAAGGGCTACTTAGTAAAACAAGCTGAAGTAGGTGATGTACTTAATACATCGGAATCGGGTTGGACAAGGCATAACCATGATTCTAAGTTATCTAGTGAGAAGCGCAAAATTGAGTTATTACCTCAAGACGTATGGAAGACCTTCGAAGATTATACTTGTACAGGAGTTAAGAATGTCGGTCAGATTAGATTTAAGTTTTTCGGAACGGCATTTCGAATCATTTCTAGGTGGTTTAGTGATGCTACAAAATCAGCTAAAGTAACGATAGATGGAATGGCTAGTGGTACTTTCGCACAATACGGTAACCCGAAAGATGGATTAAAATTATGCTACGAGAAAACGGGTCTTTCAAAAGGTATTCATAGTGTAGTAATTGATGTAAATGAAAACATGAACTTGGCTTTATGTACAGTTGATTTACTAGGCGCAGACTATTTTGTAGATTATGATGCAACTGTAGGGGAAGTTGTAACTATTCCTGAAGTTGGTTGGAAACGTATTGACGATACCGATTCTAGTTTTAAATATGTAGGTGATTGGTGGAAGTCGGGTAATACTACTCCTGAATGGTTTAACAATACATTCCACTATGTTGACGGAGCTTCAGGGGAAGTACAATTCCAATTTTCAGGCACTAAACTTAGAATTATTGGTTGTATACACGAGTCTCAGTATCGAAGTAACGATATTAAGATTATTATCGATGGTCAAGAGGAATTTTACAGTGAGCAAGCTACTAAAGTTGGATATCAAACATTGGTTTATGAGAAATTTGGTTTGGCAGAAGGTGTTCACGATGTGGTTATTAAATCCGGAACTAATTCGCCTTTCCCGTTAACTTTCGATGCTATTGATATTGATAGTGACGGAAGTATTGAAAAACCACCTGCTAAAGTAGGGGACCAATTACTCCAACCAGAATCTGGATGGAAGCGTATGGATGACGCAGATTCAAATATTCGATATGACGGAAAATGGAATTTCATAACTACTCAGAAAGGTGCATACAATGAAACTCTGCATTATTATTCTGCACCTTCGGGGAGTACAGAAGAAGCGTCTGCTACCTTTAACTTTAAAGGGACTAAGTTACGAATTGTAGCATTAAGCAGTTACTTCCAGAAAAAAGCTATTTTAAAGATTGACGGAGTATCTTACGACTTAACTAAGGTTGAAGGAAGATCACCAATTCGCGGAATTCAGCAAACCTTAATGTTCGAAGCAAGTGGACTTGAAGATAAAGAGCATTTAGTTGAGTTATCTGGTATAGACATAACGCTAGATGCAATTGATATTGACAAAACGGGGTCTTTAGTAAAACCAAACCCACCTGCTAAAGTAGGAGACATTCTATTACAACCCGAACCAGGGTGGACTCGTGTAGATGATACAAATCCCCTAATTCATTACAGAGGTGACTACTGGGACTTAGCTATGGGCGCAGGGTTTGAATCCGGATATAATCAAACGGCAACTTATAGAGTCCCAAGCTATTCGAACAGGACATTAGGGACAGTAGAGTTCTCTTTCAAAGGTACAGGTCTTCGTGTCATTTCGAAAAACTACTCCGACAGTTCTTGGGAGGATGTTACCATTGAAATTGACGGTGTGACTGAGAAATATAAGGTTAACACTCCAACTGACCGGGACAAGAATCGGTATCAGGTTATACTATACGAGAAAAACTTACCCGACGGCGTTCATACAGTGAAACTCACTGGTACGTTAATGACAGTAGACGCTTTTGATATAAAAGGCGGTGATTTAGTAGGAACTCCTACAAACCTTCGTGATGTATTATTTGAGCCTGAACCAGGTTGGAAACGAATTGACGATACGGATAGTAATATTCAATACACTGGTGTATGGGCAGCAGGCACTGATGGTAGGTGTTACAACGATACTATTCACTATAAGGACTCGATTTCTAATACACCGCCAGACGCTAACCCTGTTTCTGTTAAATTTAATTTTGAAGGATCAAAACTTAGAATTATAGGTTTGGCTGGGTCTGCGTATGATTCAAATGCTAAGATTCTAATTGACGGAGTAGAAGAATCTATCAACTTCTCTAGAACTTCAGCTGTATACCCTATCTATCAGTCGTTAATATATGAGAAGTTAGGATTATCAAATAAAGTGCATACTGTTGAAATAAAAGGTAAATTTATAAATCTAGATGCTATCGACATTGATGAATCTGGTTCAATTGGAGGTAAGCCATCAGTTAAAATCGGGGATCAACTAAAACAGCCAGAGGCAGGTTGGGAACGCCTTGATGGAACCGACTCGTTACTTAAATATCAAGGTACTTGGGAAAAAGGCTCATCTTCTGACTGGTATAATGGTACTTATCATTATGTAAAAGACAATGACTCTAAAGGTGCAGTTGAATTTGATTTCTACGGAACTCAACTACGAATCATTACTCGATTCGATGTTGCATCTTATCGCTCAGACGATATATCAATTACAATTGACGGTGTCACTGAAAAATATAGTGAGGTAGCACTTGCTATTGTTAATCAGGGTCTTGCGTATGAGAAGTTAGGATTAACTAAAGGGAAGCATAGAGTTAGAATTCAGTGTGGAACTAAAGGTACTTATCGACTTAATATTGATGCAATCGACATTGATGCAGATGGCTATATTGAAAAACCACCAATAACAGTTGGAGATTTCTTAGCTACACCAGAATCAGGTTGGCAACGTTTTACGAAGGAGAATATGTATTTCGATTATACTGGTGGTATGGATTACCAAAGTCAAACACCGCCAATCAAGTACTCGTTTGATAAAATTCAGTTTAGATTCTTCGGTACAAAATTTAGATTGATTTATTCGTCTAACTTAGGCTCAAATGAAGAACAACTTGGTCACGTATTAATTGACGGAGTGAAGTATCCTGTTAATATGTTCCCTGTATCCGGACCAGCTAAAGTCGCTTGTGAAGTACTTAACCTAGATGAAGGATACCACGTGGTAACAGTCAACGGTGGAACTCATGAAGGTTGGGACCCTCAATTTATTGGTGTTGATATCGACGCTACTGGACACATTGATAGACTACCTGTAAGTATTGGTGATGTTTCTACTTATCCAAACTATGGATGGCAACGTTATGATGACAACTCCACATACATTCAATATGATGCTAACTGGAGTAAAAACGTAGCCTATAATGGTGCTTATGGCGGGAAAAGTACTTGTGCTAAAAAGGGTAAAAATGCAAGTATGGTATTCAGATTTAAAGGTACTAAGTTACGACTCATTGTTGGCTGTGCTACTAATCAATATTATTCAGATAGAATCAGGGTAAAAATTGATGACTTACCGGAAGAGTATTTTGACGCTATTGCACCACAAGATACAAACCAAGTCTTGAAATATGAGAAACTCGGTTTAGAAGATATTGAGCACGATGTAACGGTAACAGTTATTACAAATCAACCCGGTGCTTTAGAATATGACTTCCGTATGGATGCTATTGATATTGATGACACTGGTAGTCTTGTTTCACGACCTGGTGTAGGTACTGTTCTTACAGAGCCTGAAAAAGGTTGGCAACGAATTGATGATAATGACCCTTTAATTCGATATATCGGAAACTGGAAACTAGCCACGGGTAATGATAAGCACTACAACAAGACAACTCATTACAATCTCGACAAGAAACTTGATACGAGTTTCGAATTTGAGTTCGTAGGTACTAAACTTAGACTTCTAGCTTATGGCGACAGTGGTTACGATGCAACTTCTAAAGTACTTATTGATGGTAAAGAAGAAACTATGGTTTACAATAGTCCCTCAGGTAACCAAGTCATACGTTACGAGAAAATAGGTTTAGACCGTGGCAAGCATACTGTAAAAGTGATTGGTAAAGCTATGTCGTTAGATTCCATTGACATCGACGCTGACGGATACTTACTTGCTAGATTAGGTGACAAGTTAGTTGAGCCGGAACCCGGTTGGGTACGTTTCGATGATACTCATAAGAATATTGAATACAACGGTTTCTGGAAAACAACTGAAGCTGATGTTAGTTGCTACAATAATACTCATCATTGGAAGAGTAAGGAAGACAATAACGATAGCACCATATCAGCTAGATTTGTATTCAAGGGTACTAAGTTCCGATTAATTAGTATGACAAGTCCATCTTATCCGGAAGACATTGAATTGAAAATTGATGGCCAAAAGGAAATACTTAAACTTTCAGGAGAAGGTATGCAATATCAAACGTTTGCATATGAAAAGAAAAACCTTGAAGATATGATTCACGTTATTGAGTTGTCAGGGAAATACATCAGTATCGATGCTATTGACTTAGAAGAAGGTGCAACACTATTAAAACTACCTGATGAGAAATTAAGACCATATCAAATAAGAAGTGGTTTAATCTTTAAGGATGATTTTGATACGTTCGATTCCAGATGGATTGCATCTCCTGTCGGTAGCTATTCTTTAATTGATCGAAAAGGATATTTTAGAATGCTACACAATGTTTCGCGTGACACATTATTACTTGCAGACCTTCCAAATGAGAAAGAATTCGCATTTGAAGTATCTGCTGATTATACGCCAACCCATGAAGATGACAAAGGCGGTATTATCGTTTGGAAAAACGGTGAGGAGAATATTGAGTTTTTAGAAACAGAAGATGGTACTCGAAAAACAACTGAATTGAAGTGGATGGCGTGCAAAGATAATGAAGATTGGACGTTTTTTTCTGATTATGGCGAAGGTTTTAATTTTTATGACTCAGATAGAATGAACTGTAGTAAGTTTGGGGTTGTATTAAAAAAAGGATCGAATTCAAAATTTATAAATCTTGATATTGATTCCATTATTGCTACAAGAGGAAGAAAGTTAACAATTGCTAATATAGCGCCGAATATAAGTGTGGAGATGGAAGATGAATTTGGGAGAATTATATTCAATGGAAATACAGGGTATAACACTGGTATTCAAATTACTCTCCCGTCACTAGAATTTGCAGGTAAAGTTATTTTGAAAAATGTAGAAGGTAAAGAATTAGGTGTTATTAAGAATACATTTTATGGTGGAGATGTATATGGGTTCGGATCTAATTTAGAAATTAAATTTTCAGGTGAGGAGCTTTCAACATTAGCACAAACTCGATTGCCAGATATGATATCAGGGAAATCAGAAATTATGCTAGAACTTGTGAATCCTTCAGTTGCACGAGCGAATAATGTGAATTTAAGTATTGCTCAATATGAAGATAAATTTGGATGGTCATGGGCGGATCTTGCGTTAGACAGTAATGGTAAACCAGGTCAATATCAAGATAGTATCAATATTCCTTATGTAAATCCAGAAAAAACAATAAAGTTTTGGTTAAAAGTAACAAAGGGAACAGATTATGTTGGGCTTGCTCCATTACAATTTCAAATACATCTTGAACATGAGTAGTTGGAGGTGAAATGATGGGAACATCAATGATCGTAAATCGATATTACAAGCAAGAAGAACAAACAGAAAATATTCTTCCAAAGCTTATCGAAAAAAAAGTAAAGGTTGAGATTAATAGTAATGAAAAGAAGTATATACCTATTGAACTAGGTATAAACAAGTATGAACTTAGGACAATCTTTATTGAAAATACAGCAAATAATGATTATGAGTGTACAATTTTTGATAAACAAAAAGATGGGCAAATTCAGTACAGCAGTATTAAAGAAAAAAGAACATACGATATAATCAATATTCCTTGTGACGATAAAGATCAAACAAAGTCTTGTCACCTATTTATTGAAAATTTTAGTAATGTTCCTTCTTTATATACTGTGGTATTAAAAGTAACGACATTAATTTAGGGGTGAAATTAAATGACAAAGGCTATTTTTACAAAGGGAACATGCAAAAAATATGAGTTATTTGATACATTTGTTCAGGTAGCATTGAATGGGGGATGGAAACTACGTGATGGAACTAACCTAACTGATACTACTATTGATCTATATACTAATGGTTACAATGAAGACAAACATTTGGCGATTCGAATAAGTTGTCTTGATGGTAATTATTCCGTTTATAATATAAGAACAACAAATTACTCTGATGGCTCAATCACGATGGGTGCAATACAACAAAATGGAAACTTTGCCACTCAAGATGGTTTTAATACTCTTTGCTTCTTTCCAGGTCGTCAATACAATGATCATAGCTTAAGTGCAGCTCGTCAATATGATAGGCTATATGATATGGAATACTATTATTATGTGGATAAAGAAGTTATTATTTTTTTAGTAACACCATTTAGATATACGAATCTAAGTAATACTTTAATATTTATAGGTTTTCCAGAAGAGTCATTTGTTGATGAAAGTCGAAAAGAAGAAAAGAAACCTTATTCAGGTGCTATATATGCCAACAGTGGGCATTCTGGTTCAGATATTGGCCAATATTCCGCAAGGATAACGGAAACACCTAAAAATTTACTACCGTTACCGAGTAGAACAACTATGGCGCAACGAACTTTAAGTCTTGTCTCCCCCCTTTCTCCTAATGTGGACAACAAATTTGTATTGAGCGAGATATTTTATGGAGATAGTACTACAGGTTTAAGAGGACGTTTTGGTAGAATCTATTTATTGTCACCTGGTGGAATGCTAGATGGTGATATAATCGAAATTAAGGTTGAAAATAAGACTCAAAAATATCGCTATACTGCTTTGGGCGGTGCGGGTAATAACTATACGTCATTTATAACTAACGCGGTAGCAATAAGAGTAGAGTGAGGGGATTGGGATGGAAGTAATTTATAAAAAGGGCTCGTGTAAACGGGGTGAATTGTTTGATGTATTAGTTAGTAAGTTTGTTGAAGGTGGTTGGAAAATACTTGAGGATGAAGGCAACCATAAAAATTATAGAGTTGTGTTACACTCAAAAGGAAGCTTAGGAAATACTCCCATGTACATGGGTTTATATCCTTACGCAGGGTCTAATGTTCAAGGGAATGATTCGTATAACATTAAAACTTCAAGATACTGTAATGGGTATTTTAACCTATTTAAGGATTGGGATTTTAATCAAAAAACAAACGTATCTACAGTTAGTGGTGAGTATAGATTGAACTTTATTAATGCACAATCTTCTTTGTCTTCCAGTTCTAATGTGACATTAAATGTAGAAATCCCTATAGAGTACTATTATTATTGTGATTTAGATCGGGTTGTTTTTATTACAATTCCTGATGTGATAAAGTGTAAACAAGATAACTCAGGTGTGGATTCATTACCCACCGTTCATTTTTTTGGTATACCTGAAGAAACTTATTTACAAGAAAAAAACGTTCCTTCTTATTCTTGTGTAATACACGCAGGAAGTAGTACGAGTTACAGTAATAGTAAATATCTAATATATAACAAGCCAGCTGCATTGCTAGATACCGCGGCATATGAAATGTCATTTTCATATTTTGATGGCTGGCCGGGGCCTGCTGATGGAGGTGCTGGGGCAGGACCTATGATGTTGGCGGATTACTACCTCGATGATTCACAAACAGGTCTAAGAGCAAAACTTGGTTTTATATATTCATTTGTACCAAACGGTAAAATTACTAAGGATGATACTATTGAGCTCGATGCTGAAATTGGTAAACAAGTGTATAAACCGTTATTTACTAGTTCTAGCTATAATTCATCGTTTCCTAGAACAACTTTAGCTATTAGAATAGAGTGAGTTACAAGGAGGGAAGAATGTGACTGCATTTAAAGGTACTATATTGAATTTAAATAGATCGTCAGGTATCCGAAGAATGAATAAAGGTATAGTTAATAAATTGCCTGTTAAATTAGTTAAGAGAGATTATGGTAGACGTGTCGATGTAGTTGAAAAAGCGAAAAATTTAATAAAGCCAATAGGTCCTATGAGTGGAGAACGAACTTTAGTTATTGGAAAGGCAAAAACCTCAATAAAGCCAATAGGTCCTATGAGTGGAGAGCGAACTTTAGTTATTGGAAAAGCAAAAAGTCCAATAAAGCCAATAGGTCCTATGAGTGGAGAGCGAACTTTAGTTATTGGGAAAGCAAAAAGTCCATTAAAGTTGATAGGGATTATGGGTGGAGAGCGAATTTTAGTTGCTGAGCAATCAAGGTTAATGCCACGTTTATTTTTAGCAGGTGGTGTACGTATTCCAAATGCAAGAAGAGAAGGGATTTTTCTTCAAAATCCATATGAAGCAGAAGGACACAATGGAGAACGAATATTACCAAGAAAAGAACCATTAGAAGCGCCGTGGAAGCACTCAATTAGTAAGTAGAAAAAATAATTACTTAGAGATTTTTAGTAGAGTAAAAGCCATTTTCATATCTTAAGGAAATTTAATGTCTATGAAAATGGTGTAGCTAAGTATTCTTTTGCTTGGAACATGATACTTTGAGAATATGTTCATTTAAAACAATAGCGTGCCAAAGCAGGCTTTTTTATTTTGCTTTGAAATGTAAAAAGGGGGGGTGAAAGTTTGGAACGGATGCATGAGCTTGTAAAAACATTAAATGTACTGGATGTTATTAATACCACCCAATTTAAAGTTGCTTCTGTAATTAGTGGGGGATTGGGAACTATATTTAATTTTTTATATGGTAAATCTAATTTAATTTGGATTATCATTTTGGTATGGGTAGTTGTATTAGATTGGATAACTGGTAGTAAGGCTTCAAAATTAGATGGTACGTATTCATCACAATATGGAATTGAGGGCATTGCACGAACTGTGGTGCTTTTTTTATTACCTTCATTAGCGCATTTATTTGATATTGCATTTAAACTGCCAGAGTTTTTCTATTTTATGGTAACGGGTGGTTTGATTTATCATATTTTTAATAGCTTTACAGCCAATTGTGTACGGATTGGCTGGGATAGATGGATTCCTACTTGGTTGTTAGAAAGTGTATCTTCTGAAATTGAAGCGAAAATTAGAAGATCGGAATCTAGAAAAGAAAAAAATTAAATAAAGACAAATATAAAAAATGATAGCAAAAGGGGCAGTCTCAACTGAGGTGCCCTTTTTGTTTATCGAGATTTTATTTCAGTTATTCAACAGAAAGCATGCGCAGCATTATTTGTGTGGATGCTTTTTACTACACAAAAAAAGAATGAACAGCGTGAAGAGCAGTACCAAGCTGTTATTCAAAAGAACCAGGAAGTTATTGAAGAATAGGCAAAAGCTTTTGGATCTATTTTTAAAGACGTAACAGGAAGTAAACAAAAACTATTTGAAGGAGATGTTCAGTAATGGGACACATTGTAGATATTTCAAAATGGAATGGAAATATTAATTGGGATGTAGCAGCAGCACAATTAAATTTAGTAATTGCTAGGGTACAATATGGTTCAAATCTAGTAGATCATTTGTATAATGAGCATGTAGTCAAATCAGAACAATACGGTATTCCACATGCTGCATATGCTTATGGATGTTTCGTATCAGTAGCGGATGCAATTGCGGAAGCTAAGGATTTCTTAGCAAGGGTAAATCCTAATGCTAAATTCCTTGTATTAGATGTGGAAGATGACACAGTAAAGTCAATGAAAAGCAAAGGTAACCTTAGTGATTTAGCTAAAGCATCACAAGCTTTTATTGATACATGTAAAGCTGCAGGTTGGAAAGTAGGATTTTATGTAGCACACCATATGTACGGTGACTATAATTTACAAAGTGTACAAGCTGACTTTATTTGGTTACCACGATACGGAACAAATGATGGTAGTCCACAGAAGAAACCATCCTATACTTGTGACATTTGGCAATATACCGATAATGGTTATATTGATGGTATTGGAAAAGTGGATATTAATTTATTGCAAGGTGACAAAACGCTAGATTGGTTTACCGGAGAGAAACAATCTGTTGCTAATGGCGGTTATCAATATGTTAAATCTGGTGGCTTTGGTATTTCATTGGTTCAAGAAGCTCTAAATGCTATGAATGAGCGTGGAACTAAAGGACAAGTTATTTCTAATCCATTAACTGGTTTAGCATACTTGCAAACCGAAGTGTTACCAAATGGTGAGCTTGATAAGATTACAGCTTGGATGGACGAAAGAAACTGGTGGTACGAGTATTTGAAATAAAACAAAAGCCGTCCTGTTGGGCGGCTTTTTTTATTTCTATGTAATTAAATATAGAACGTACAACTTTTATAGAGATGCCTCCCGTTTATATCACGCATTCATAAGTAATTCTTTTAGTTCTTTTGTGGATATTTCCATTTCTGTGCACTTCTTGTTGTGGATATCAAAACAAAGACGTTAAAAATCTAAACCTACGTAAATGGGACTGTCCTTCTTGCCTTACACATCATAATAGGGATATTAATGCAAGTATCAATCTAAAGATTGAGTTTTCTTAATAAATAGTATAAATTTTATAAAAATGTTATATAATCCCATGGAATAAAATGTATGATATATTTTAATTGTAATATATAAAATTAAGAGGAGGAATTATAATGGGTAAATTCAGAAAAATAATGGGTGTTGCGTTAGTAAGTGGGATGGTAATTAGTGGATTGGGGGGGATTGGTACAACTCAAGCCAATGCCGATGAAATGAGAGCGCATTCATATGTGAAGGCGCTCCAAGCGGAACCGATTAAAAAAGGAATTGGTGGCCGATCAATCTTAAATAGTACAGGCTCAGTTTTAACTACAAAAGTAACATTACCAGAAATCAAAAATAATAATGGAACACTTAAAGCGAAAGGTGGTGAACTTTATATTTATTCTGGTTTTTCTGGTCCGGTGGAATCAGATATTGGATTCTTGTATAGTGAAACATATAATGTTTGGAAACCTTATATGAAAGTAGGCGGCAATAAAGAACCCATTTATATTGAGGGGAAAGATGAGTTTACGAACTTGAATGGCTTTAAACCAGGAACTGAAGTCCAACTTACGATTTATAAGAACTTAAATGGCAACACTAGGGCAACCTACTGGGGAACAAACGGAAAAGGCTATACAGGAAGGTTAATTTCTGAAATCAAGAATACTAATATTAGTAAAGTTAACAATTGGAAAGCGTTATCTACAATTGCAGTAAAAGATGATAGTCAAACGAAAAATATTAAAGTAAATACCCAATATAGAGCTACATTTAGTGATATTTTAATAGATAACAAACCTATTAATCCTATTAGTAATGCTACTGAATTTGCAAAAATCTATACAAATAATAATAAAGTATCAATTGATATTATTGAGAAAAAGTAGTTATTAAATTATTAATTAGATATTTATCTACTATATGTTGAATTTAATCTATCCATACATACAAATTACACAGCAGTAAGGGCAAAACGTACTATGTCACTGCTAATCAAGCATATGTATATGTGAGATAAGTACAATAAAAGCAGAATCCTCGCAAGGTTCTGCTTTTATCGATTGTAATTAAATCCTATTACCTCGTATAAACCCTCATATGAAATTCTCTACAAAATGATACAACTATTGATAATGCATTCCTAAATCGAGGGTTATTTATTTTAATTATGCAAAATAATATATTCTGAATAATCAATCTTTTATTTAGAAATATCAGAATTGGAGGTGGTATCCATATAGATAGAATATTCTGGTAAAATTAAATAGATATACATAATATGGGTGAGGGGGATTTATATGTCGGTAATTATGGGTAGCGAACAAGTTACAAAGTTATTGAATAATTGGTATGTTGAAATTCGTTCAAGAAACATTTCTAAAGCGCACCGTATGAAAGAGCAAATTGATAGCCTGATTCAAGAATTAAAAGAGGATGAATGGGATTCATTAGAAGCTAAGAAGTTACTACTATATTATTCTCTTCTCGAGTTTCGATATGGTTATTTAGTGGATAATGTAAGCTTATCTGAACAAAGCTTTGAAAAAATAGAGTCTTTTGAAATGCCAGAGGATGAGCTTTTATCTTATTATTATTATTTTTTTAAAGCTATTCATAGGAGTGTAACAGGTAAATATAATGAAGCGAGCGAATATTTTGATAAGGCAGAAGTTTTTTTTGAGAATATATCTGATGAATTGGAAAAGGCTGAATTCTATTACAAATTAGGTTCGTTTTATTATGATATATTTCATGGACTTTTAGCAATTAAGTATGTTAGTAAGGCACAAGAGATTTACCGTAAATTTAATGGATGTGAAACAAACATTGCTTTTTGTGAAAACCTATTAGGTTTGGCCTGTACCCATTTAAAGGAGTGGGGACTAGCTGAAGAACATTTTGCAGCCGCAATGAATCAATTTCAAAAGATTGATGAAGACTATTATATTTTAATGGTTAGACACAACTTTGGTCTATTATATGCAAGTCAAAATCTTTCTGAATTAGCAATTCGTTATCTCTCTGAAGTGGTTGAGAAGAAGCCTAAACATTATAAAGCTATCTTTGTTAAAGCGAAGGAGCATTATAAACTTAAGGAACATGAAATAGCAAGAGAACTTATTGAAAAAGGATTGGAAATCTGTAATGAATTGAAACTTGAGGAATATCAGCATCGTTTTATGATTTTAGAAGCGCTGAATGGAGATGCTCCTGCTAAAAAGTTTGAAAAAGTAGTATTAGAAGGAGTTAAGTATTTTGAGAGAGAAGAGTTATACATGTACATGCAAGAGTCTATGGAAGAGTTAGCGATTAAGTTTTATCAAGAAGATAATCACTCTAATGCTAGTAAATATTTTTATTTAAGTACACAGGCGAGAAAAAAAGCAGTTGATAAGGAGGCTTTGAAATGAAAAAAACAATGACTATTTTAATGGGAATGATAACGATATTAACTTTAACTTTGGGCGTACAAACATCTGTAGAAAAACAGCATAATACGGAGTTTACAAGATTTGCAGATGGAGATCATCACTAATAATACTTTGTTATAATTTAATTGTAATGAGTTTGGAAAATAAAAAGGTTGTAGTTTCAATGAAACTACAACCTTTTGTTTTTTGTATAATTTTCACACGGGAGAGATACTGGATGGAAATAGAGAAGTTTTAGTAGATTTGTTTTATTTTGAAATTAGTTTGAACGAAGGGGATAATTTGCTAAATACACTATGTTGTTCATTTCCTTCTTGATTCATACTTGCTTGATAAGTTGAAAATCCTTTATACGTTTTTCTTTTCCATTGCCATAAGCCATTATTTTGATCGAATTCACCATAGTAATGATTGTAATCAAGTTTGTTTCCGGTGTTTTTATTAAAATTATTGCTAATAAAAATAGGGCTATTGCTTGCATAGATGTGGTTATTGGTAATTACGTTGTTGCGAGTATCGTAATTTAATTCGATTTGCCCACTCTCTTGATCTCTTGTGTCATTTTTATAAATAATGTTATTTGTAATTGTGTTATTTTCGGCATAACCTTGCTGACTGTCATATCCACCAAGTGCAATGCCACTCATAATATTGTTAGATATTGTATTATCTCTAACTGTAATTTGACTTGCACTTTTTCCCGCATGTTCGCTAGCTACTTCAATACCGAGGTCGTTTTCATAGCTCTGATTTTGCTCAATAATAATTTCCTTCCCACCATCCACGTAAATACCATCAGCTGAATATTCATTATAACTAGTATTATTGAAAGATGAATTGTGATGAACGATATTGTTACGAACAATTCCGTTTCGTGCTTGATCTAAAGCAGCTACTGGAGATACGCCTTCATGTCCAATCAGAACAATTCCGATGTTGTTGTTATCATGTACTTTGTTATCGGTAACTTCAAAGGAATCTACATTCCCATTCACAGCAATTGCTTCACTTAGTCCTAATTTCAAATTTGCTACTTCGTTATTATCAATGACAATCTGATTTAAATTATTTTGTGCATTAGATGAAGTACCATAGACAGCAATCCCGTGTGCGTTTCCATTATTTACATTTGCTTCAATATGATGGATATAATTATTTCTAATCTCGATATTACTCCCTGTTCCGGTAATATAAATACCGATAGGGGTTTCGCTAATTTTCGTTGATTTTAAATTGCGAAATTCTAACCCGTTTACCTGAATATAATTTTTATCTTCTATGGTAAATAATCCGTCATCCTCTAACTTGACTTTAGAACCATCGAGAATTACCTTTTCATTCTGGTAATTTTGAAAAGTAATCGGTGCTCCTGAGGCTCCAGAATGAGTTACACGTACCTTTTGGTTATAAACTCCGCCTCTTATGTAGATTGTACTTCCTTCTTTTGCGACATTAGCAGCCTTTTGAATGGTAGCGAAAGGCTGATTTAATGTGCCGGAGTTGAGGTCACTTCCTGCCGGAGATACATAGTAATCTGTTCCAGATGTAACATTGTTATTGGATTGTGCAAAAGTTGGTGCTGGAAGTGCAAGAATTAATATAATGAAAGAGAGTATTAAGATAAAACAGGATTTTTTTAACGATGGAAATATTGTTTGATATTTCATTATTATTTTCCTCCTTTTTTATGCATTCCTTCTCAACTATATAGTTAAAACTGACGATTTATATCTTGTTTCAGTAAAAAATTTAACTTGATTAGGACAAAGTCAATCACGTTCCAGAATCGATAAAATCTATATAAAGTTACATTGCTTACGAGAGAGACGTAATGTTTTGAATAGAGTCTCGATGTTTAAAAAAATTGCGATGTTTTGTTCCTTGGGATCTGTTTACCTAAAGGGATGTTTTTATAGTGAAAAGAAGATCTGAACTAAAAGATCGATTAAGGAAATGTTGAGTAGCAATAAAGTTATATCATTTTTAGAATCAGTTCCTTCTTTCTGAGAAAAAACTTCGTCACTATATTATCTAAATTAATTTGGTTGTATTCTCCAGTTCGAACAAACTATAAAAAATAGTTGTAATTCAATTTAAATTGAAAGATAGATAAAAAACATCATCTTTTCTAGTTAAATTTTAGAAATAAAAACTTTTTTACACTTGGGGGAGTAAAAACCCTTAAGTTGATAGGAATGTATAGTGACTACCTTGTATGTTATTGAAGGATAGTACTCTATATGAGTATGCAATTGTACATATTCATATAAAGTACATAATACATAAAATCCCATAAAGTTATAGTGAAAACATTTTTTTGTATGATATTTATTAAGATTTAATGATATCGACAAATTTTATGTTTAATTATAGTAGTAAAATTATTTCACTTCATGAAGTGATAATAGTATGAAAACTTTTTAAGTATAATTAGAAAAAAATAAAAAATTTAATGTCAGAAAAATCAAATATAAGATGTGCAATTTTCTAGTTTACTTATGAAAAGCATAGTGATTAAAATGGGGGGGAAGTAAGGACCTTATATTCTATCAAAAATAAATAAAAAACGAGATGCAATTACTCTTTTGAAAAAACTTCTATCCTCAAGTGTGTGTGAAGAAATTCTAACGTTAGGTTGTACAACATTTACGACTAAAACTTGTAAAAAAACAATAGTGAAGAGGTGTAAGGAATGAAGAATAAAATTATGACAGGATTTTTAATAACATCAATTGTTACCGGGGCGACTATTCCTATCAATACTCTAGCAACGCCAATCGTTCAGGCAGAAACAAAACAAGATAATGTAGATATTTCCTCAGCATTACGAAAAATAGGTGCATACTCCAAGTTAACACAAACCTTTATCGATGGAGCTTTAGCAAGTCCGAATGTACAACTTGAAGAAGTTCCATCTTTAAATACAACTCAATTTCTAATTAAACAAGATATGAAAGAGTGGTCATCCGAACTTTATCCTAAATTAATTCTATTAAATTCAAAAAGTAAAGGATTTGTAACTAAATTTAATAGTTATTATCCAACATTAAAAGGATTTATAGATAATAAGGAAGATAAAGAAGGGTTTACAGATAGACTGGAAGTCCTTCAAGACATGACCATAACAAACCAAGAAAGTGTGCAACGTCAAATTAATGAGTTAACAGATCTAAAAATCCAGGTAGATAAGAAGTTGAAAAATCTTGATACTGATGTGGTAAAAGCACAAAGTGTCCTTAATTCAGAGGGAACAGGAAAAATAGATAAGTTAAAAAATGAAATGCTAGATACAAAAAAATCAATTCAAAATGATTTACAGCAAATAGCATTATTACCAGGAGCTTTAAATGAACAAGGGCTAAAGGTATTCCAAGAAATTTATAGTTTATCGAAAGATATTATTGAACCGGCTGCTCAAACAGCAGTAGTAGCGTATAACAAAGGAAAAGAAATAAACAATGCCATTGTAGACGCAGAGAAGAAAGCAGAGCAAGAAGCAAAAGAAAAGGGAAAATCAGCTATAGAAATTGAGGCTGCCAAAAAAGAAGCACGTGAAACAATAGAGAAAAGTAAAAAAGGTGAAATCGCTGCAGCTGCAGTTACAAAAACGAAAGAGTATGATCTTATGAAAGTGATTGATCCTGAAAAAATAAAAAAAACATATAATACTTTTGCTGAAATTAATAAACTAACAGCTGAGCAACGAGCATATTTAAATGATTTAGAGAAACAAAATCAGAAATTATATGACTTAACAACTAAATTAACAGTAGCAGATTTACAAAAATCAATGATTCTTTTCATGCAAAATGACTTGCATACATTTGCTAACCAAGTAGATGGAGAAATTGAGCTAATGAAACGTTACAAAGAGGATTTGGATCTAATAAATAATAGTATTACAAAATTATCGACTGAAGTTGATACCAATAACACTCAGTCTCAAAAAGATACATTAAGACGATTAAAAAGTGTAACAACTCAACTTGAAGAACAAGTTTATAAATTTTGATATTAAGAAATTAGGTTTATCGAAAAAATTATAACGAAACGGAAAATAAGGAGGAGAATCAAATGATGAAATTTCCATTTAAGGTCATAACCTTAGCTACTTTAGCAACGGTTATTACTGCTACGAATGGTAGTACTATTCATGCACTTGCACAAGAACAGACAGCTCAAGAACAGAAAATAGAAAATTATGCGTTAGGATCTGAAGGATTAAAGAAAGCGTTGGCTGAAACAGGGTCTCATATTCTTGTAATGGATTTGTACGCAAAAACTATGATTAAGCAACCGAATGTAAATTTATCCAACATTGATTTAGGTTCAGGAGGAGGAGAATTAATTAAAAATATTCACCTGAATCAGGAACTGTCACGAATCAATGCAAATTACTGGTTAGATACAGCGAAGCCAAACATTCAAAAAACAGCACGTAATATTGTAAATTATGATGAGCAATTTCAAAATTACTACGACACATTAGTAGATACTGTAAAAAAGAAAGATAAGGTGAGCCTTAAAGAAGGAATAGGGGATTTAATCGATACAATTCATACAAATTCAAATGAAGTTACGGAAGTCATTAAGATGTTAGAGGCTTTCAAAACAAAGTTGTATACAAATACTGTAGATTTTAAAAATAATGTTGGTGGTCCAGATGGACAGGGAGGATTGACGGCTATATTAGCGGGAAAACAAGCACTAGTCCCACAACTTCAGGCCGAAATTGAGAATTTACGTTCTACACAGAAATCACATTTTGATAATGTATTAGCCTGGTCAATTGGTGGTGGATTAGGAGCAGCTATTTTAATTATTGGAACGATTGCAGGAGCGGTAGTAATTGTTGTGACTGGTGGTACAGCTACACCAGCTGTTGTTGGTGGTCTTACAGCTCTAGGAGCCGCTGGTATCGGTTTAGGAACAGCAGCTGGTGTTGAGGCATCTAATCATATGAATTCTTATAATGAAATTTCGAATAAAATTGGAGAATTAAGTATGAAAGCTGATTTGGCTAATCAAGCGGTTATTTCACTTACTAATACGAAAGACACTCTAACATATTTGTATCAGACAGTGGATCAAGCAATAATGTCTCTAACAAGTATTCAGCAACAATGGAATAAAATGGGGGCTAATTATAAAGATTTATATGATAATATCGACCAAATGCAAGAACATAAACTTTCGTTAATACCTGACGATTTAAAAGCTGCTAAACAAAGTTGGAATGATATTCATAAGGACGCAGAATTCATTTCAAAAGACATTGCTTTTAAACAAGAAAAAACAAACTAAAAATTAATATATATATTAATAGGAGGAATTAAAGTGAATAATAATTTTCCTTATAAACTACTTGCTGTATCAACGTTTTTAACCCTGACAACAACTACTGTAGTTTCTCCAGTAGCTGCTTTTGCAAGTGAAAGTAAAATAGAACAAACGAGTACGGAAGATATATCACTTTCTGTAAACAGCGAAAAGATGAAAAAAGCTTTGCAAGATGCTGGGGTATTTGCAAAATCCATGAATGATTACTCTTATTTGTTAATTAATAATCCAGATGTTAATTTTGAAGGAATTGATATTAAAGGATATACAAATCTACCTAGTCAAATTGTACAAGATCAAAAGAATGCAAGAGAGCATGCTACAAAGTGGGATGCGCACATAAAAAAACAACTTTTAGATACTCTTACAGGAATTGTAGAGTATGATACTACATTTGACAATTATTACGATACATTAGTAGAAGCAATTAATGAAGGAGATGCAGATACATTAAAAGAAGGCATTACAGATTTACAAGGTGAGATTAAAAAAAACCAAGCATATACACAGAATTTAATACAAGAACTAGCTAAGTTAAGAGATAGTATTGGAGAAGATGTCCGAGCATTTGGAGGTCATAAAGATATCTTGCAATCGATTTTAAAAAATCAAGCATCTGGAATAGATGAAGATGAAAAGCGCCTAAATGATGTTTTAGAGCAAGTAAGACATTTTAAACAAGTAGAATCGGATGGAATAATAACTGTATCAGTTCCCTCAATCCCTACATGGATTGCTGGAGGTGTAATGATAGGGGTAGCAAGAAATAATTTAAGTACGCTAGAACCGCTATTAGCGCAATTGCGCCAAACGGTAGACTATAAAATAACATTGAATCGTGTAGTTGGAGTTGCGTATAATAATATTGCTGAAATGCAAAATGCAATTGGATCAGCTATTAATGCTCTCACCTATATGTCAGCACAATGGCATGATTTAGATTCTCAATATTCAGGAGTACTTAATCATATTGATAAAGCATCCCAAAAAGCAGATCAAAATAAATTTAAATTCTTAAAACCTAATCTGAATGCAGCCAAAGACAGCTGGAAAACATTAAGAGCAGATGCGTTTACATTAAAAGAAGGAATAAAAACATTAAAAATGGATCCTGTTTCTTCAAAAAAATAAGAAAGTATGGTTTTATTGTTAAGTTTTCTAAAATATAGAGACTTTAAAAACATACTGCTAAATAATTAAATGATTCGTTATATATAAAAAAGGTGGAGTTGTATTAAGGACTCCACCTTTTTTGATGATATGCTTCTAATGAGCTAAAACTTTTTGTTCATTTATTTACAAGAAGGTGGGATTATGGTGTATGTCATTCCATACGACAGATTCGCTAGGGAAGATATCATTTATTTATTACCAAAGAATTACGAGGAAATTGGTTTAATGCGTTTTGGTGATGATAATGAGGAGTTCGATTTAAGATGTGGTGAATCTTTATAACCTTATTATAGTAAGCGCTTACAATAATAACGATACATTTTTTTATGCAATATTGCATATTTATACATTAGACCTCTATTTTTCATTTTTTAATGGTACTATAGCGAGATGAGAGTCTTTAAGGGTTCTCCTTGATAGGAGGAAATATGGAAAGAGTGCAAGCGATTTACAGTAATCAAAAATTTAAGAGTTGGGTTAAACAGGTATTAGCTGTAGGAGGAATAATAGGGTGCTGCTATTTGGTGTTATATGTTTTCTGTTTCTTAGTTATCATATAAATAGTATACAATTAAACTAGTAAAGTCTTGCCTAGAGAGGTAAGGCTCTTTTATTATACCTGGAGATGAGCAAACTACATACAATACCTCTCAGGTTTGTCAGATTACTTTGTATAGTGCCTTGTTTCTAACACTAACTTCTGTCATTGAAAGTAAATAAACTTCTATTCACATGTTTCCATTTATATTGAAAACAGAATTCTAATGATAAAAAATGTGTTTTTATAAGACAAGCATAAGTTATCTTACGTTTTGGAAAAATCTTTTTATCTTGAAAAAGGATTTAAATCTTACTAATAAATTTGAATCCCCTTCATATATTATATTCTCTATATTATCATATAAATATAATATAGAGAATATGATTTAAAAGCAAGTATTTTAGTAGGGGTACTGCTACATGCTCAACAACTTAAGGATTTTATAATACCCAAAATAAAAACTTCGCACATTTTCTAAAAACAAACTATTTAATTATATCAATAATAAGATTAATTAATATAATATATTAATCCTAACAGAAGGGAGGATTAGCCATGCAATTAGTTTGTTTTAAAGTAGTAAATGGACAATACTTTTTAGTTGTAGAAGGTATCGAGATTCCTGCGCCAATTCCAGCGTTTGCTGCAGCTTTATTAATTGGTTTAGGAGTAATCCCGCTTTGTTCTTAATTTAAGGAATTCCAAACAGCACTACCTTTCAATCGATAAACCCTTAAGCATATGAATGCTTAGGGGTTTCTTTATAATAAAAAAGAAAAGACGCCATAAGGCGTCCCCACAATTAGGTAGATAAAACTCTAGTTTTCCAATCTAAAGAAATTTTGTATCAGCTCTTTGAAAGTATATCATAATATCCGATTGATTTATTATGCATTATTACATACTCTTCTCAAACCCTCTAGTTTTTATTTGATAAAATAGAATCCTAATATTACTAAAAATCAAATAAATATTTCTAAAAACACTAAATATTTACAAGGATAACAAAAGTGATACATTTAAGGGGCAAATTATAAAAAATATTAAAGGGGGAATAAAGAAGTATTTAAAAAGAACTAATATAAACGGTGAGCAGTGATACAGGTTATATGAACCTGTATCTTGTTAAAAAAGGATACTCATTTGAGTATCCTTTCTCTGACTTGAACCATCTTGATTTTTATAAGATGAAAGTTGGGTGCAGATCCAATATGGGTATAATGAAAGGAAATACCAACATTGCTTTAGTTTTCCTATCATGCAGTAAAATCTTGTTATTTAAATGAATTGTTTAGCTGAATTCAAAGGATTGAAAAACGTATTTAAAATTGTAATATCTTTGCAAAGATAAAGATAATAAAGTGATCTAATTAAGGCACTTGTTCGTTAAAATGAGTTTTTCAACAGATTACTATTTTAGGGTGAATTCTGTAATGGAATGATAAGGGGCATTTGTCTATTGGGATTTCAGAAGGATTTAAAATCGTATATCTAAAAAATATAAACATATATATTTTAAGAGGACTGAGTTTGAAAGTATAACGATAAATGTGCTGGGTTTACTGACACATTTATAACAGAAAAAAACAAACTATTCAAGACCAGTGCTATCAGATACTACAATTCTACTGGTCACGTTAATTATTTCTCACTTGTAATAGGGGGAATTGTAGTGTTTTGAAATGTATCTGTTTTTGTTTTTGTTTTTGTTTCCCTATATGAACGATTATAGCAACGGGCTCCGTACTGAAATAATGAAGAATCATCATTTGTTTATTCTGATTTCTGGAAAAGTTTTAATAGTTTTATGCTGGACAAATATATTTTTTAGGAAGAGGAGAGATTATTGATGGATAATCAATTATTATATCAACAGCCAAAAAGAAAAAAGGCACTCGTGATTGGAGCTGGTATTGCAGGCTTGCTTACTGCACGCGTGCTTTCCAGTTATTTTGAGACAGTGATAGTTGTTGAAAAAGATGAATTACCCCAAAAACCATCTGAACGTCCAGGTACACCCCAAGACTTTCATCCTCATCGTGTATTACCACGCGGAGAAATCATTATGAATCGTTTCTTTCCTGGATATGTTGATGATTTATTAAATCTAGGGGCCCATAATATCAAGAATGATAAAATGATTCGATTTTCTCCGTATGGGGCACTTGAACTAGTTATAGAGCGAAAAGGTGCAGCGAGCAGTCGAGCATTGTTAGAATGGACAATCCGCCAACGTGTGCAAGAAATTCCTAATGTACATTTTTATTCAAGGCAAGCAGTCACAGGCCTTTTAGCTTCGTCTGATCACAAGCGTGTTATTGGAATTCATATTCAAGAACGAGACGAATTAAAAACAAAGCGAACTGTGTTAACCGATTTGGTAGTGGACACATGTGGTCGTCAATCGAAACTCAATAAATGGCTTACATCTATAGGATATGATGTTCCAGAACCAGAACGTTTAAAGGTGAATTTTGGATATAGCACGAGATATTATAAAGTACCCCCGCATATCAAAGAGAAATTGAGTGCAATTTCTGAAGGAGATCCTGCTAAAAACGTTGGTGCTGTAGGGTTATTATATATTGAAGATAACATAGCTCAAGCGCTACTATTTGTTGCTGGAGGTTTGCGCTATCCACCAACCAATTCAAAAGAATATGAAAAAGAACTGGATTCATTAGTTACCCCTATGATGGGGGAGTTAATCAAGGAGTTAGAACCAATTAGTGTCCCAAGAGGATTTAGAGCGCAGGAGTCAACTCGTCAACATTTTGAACAAATGGAAAATTGGCCATCTGGATTATTAGTGTTAGGTGATGCTTTTTGTAACTTTGATCCTATTTACGGACAAGGGATGACCGTAGCCGCCATTGAAGCTGAAATGTTAGATACTTGTTTAAAAGAACATTCTACTCATAAACCTGGATTCGAACGTAAAGTGCTGCAACGTATGCAACAAGCTATTGAGCCGGCATGGTGGCTGAGTTCAATTGCGGATTTGCGTTGGAAAGGTGTTGAACATGTAGGAGCCGTTCCACTAAAAGGTGTGAAATTTGCACAGAAATATTTTGATTTATATCTTAAACAAGCTTTAAAGCAAGCAAGAGAGGGTAATTCTACCATGCTCCAAAAATATATAATGATGAATGGGCTAGTTCATTCGCCTCATGAAATCATTAACTCAGATATGTTAAGCATGTTAATCACTGGGGATGAGAATTCAGAAAAGAATGAACTTTTGAACGGACTTGGAGAAGTAGATAAGAAATCGCTGCAAGAAAAAATACATGAATTAATCCCTTCCTTTACATTAGCTTTTGAGAAGAGCATTCCAAATCCGTTCTCATCCATTTCAATTTCTAATGTTAAATGAGGAAAAGCTAGTACAAATCAATGATTATTTGTACTAAATATATTCTAATTTTATATATCTTACACAATATATCAAAGAAGAAACATAACCTCTCTTTTTCTGCAGGTACATGTTTCTTTTTATCATTTTAGCCAAGAAAACACCCTCCTTAAGAAAATTGAAGGGTCACAGCCTAGTGGGTAGGTGGGAAAGGAGGAATCATCTAATATATATTGGATGATACTTTTTTGTTTTATGAACAAAAAGGCTATTGAAAGGGTCCTGATATAAATATCAAACCCTTTTCAATATGTATAATTATTTCACTGCCTCTTTTAATTCTTTTCCAGCCTTAAAAGCAGGTGCTTTTGAAGCCGCGATTTGCATTTCTTCACCTGTTTGTGGGTTACGTCCTGTACGTGCAGATCTTTCACGTACTTCAAATGTACCAAAGCCAAGAATCTGTACTTTCTCTCCATCTGCTAACGCATTTGTTATTGTATCTAATAACGCTTGTGTTGCTGCAGCAGCATCTTTTTGTGTAAGTTCAGCTTTTTCTGCTACTATTTTTGTTAATTCTGTTTTATTCATTTTCTGCACCTCTTGATATGTAATTAGGTGACTATTATAACGTGTGATTACTTATGATGCAATTATACTGTACATAGAGCTATAGCAAGTACAAGAAGGACAATGTCTGTGTAAAGGCATAAGATGGATATTGATTATCGCTTTAAATTCTGTTCATATTTCTTTACATCTTCCATGTTTTTAAATATTAACACATCAAAAACTCCTTTTTCATTCCCACATACAACAACAAAACCATCCGTTGCTTCCAGAACTCTACCGACGCCACCATCTGTAAGCGTAATACTGGTGAGCTGTTTTACGTTCAGTTTTTCTTCTTTTCGAATGTAAGTAGTTATGGGTGTTCCTACAGGAAATGCGTCTGTGATCTCTTTTGTTGTATATGTGCCATCATCTATTGATTGAGTTTTAGCTGTAATAGAATCAGTTTGAGTGGCACATCCTGTTGAACATATTAAAAGAATTCCAGTAATAATACTTACACAAGCTGTTTTTACCATTCACAAAATCCTCCTATAACTGTTCGTATTTTCAACCCATTTAGGGTAACAAATTATATATACGAAGTTTGTTGGTTTATATGAGTCGTAAATTAACAAAGATACAGGTATTTTGGCAGAATGTGTTTCAAACAAAAAAAAGACACCTAAAGGTGCCTTCCTGCGACTGGAACCATCGTAATATGGTATTGGGTGCCAACCTGATTATTTTTAACCACATTAAGCAATTTTGGTTGTTGAGAAATATAATTCAAATTTATATGTTGTTTACTTTTGTTTTGTTAGCTTTTTTGTAGTGGATTCTTCAATCTGTTCAGATTTACTTTTAATTTCATCGGTAATTGCTATTTTGCTACCCAGGTGTACCCTTTTTTATTTCTTGTCTGCGAACTAATTTTCCTTATTAATACAGTAAATATCTTTAAGGGAAAAGGGCGTAATTTAAATTAAAATAAATTTGTATTCATATAGCTCAAAAAATCGTTATTCTTTTTGTAGAAATATACAGAAAGGATGGCCTGATGAGTTAGAGTTTGATAGAATTTTTTATGTAAGAATTCCTCACTTTTAAACAAAGTGAAGTGGGAGTAGTTCAAACGATACCAATTGGGAATGGAATCGTCATTTTTTGGCCTCCCAGTCCTTGGAAGTAAAATGATTGGGGAACTTATTAATGAATCAGAAAAAGATATTCAAATTGAACTTAGAATATCTAACAGAATTCTTAGAGTTACCAGACTAAGAACCTATTTCAATTAGTTAACTGGTGAATGACTAAAGTTAACAAACTAAAACTATTTACTTAAATAACTAAAATTATGTAAATGAGCTGTCCATATGGACGGCTCATTTTTTGCTTAGCATGTGTTTTCTCCGAAATGCTGAAGGTATCCCATCACTTTCAAGTTAAGAAAAGTCAATATCCTCAAAATGAAAAACTATGCCGTTCTTTATTAAAAGTCCACGGAATTTTTATCCCGGAGTTGTTATAAAATATGGTTTATCGGAAATCTACGCTTATGCTTGTTCTTCTTTATATACTTGCATCAAGACTCTAGAATCTAAATTTTATGATTGTTTTCATGTTCGCGTATAACTGATAAATAAGTATTTCCTAAAACTTGAATTCCAATTGTCAATATTAGCATTAGTAACATTATACAGGCAAATAGCCAGAAAGTAATTTGGGCAGGGTACTTATCCATACTTTGTCCTATAATGATTGGGATTAACGATCCACCTAGGCCGTTTGTAGCTAATAATATACTAGTTGTTTTTTCTGTTTGACCAGGAAAATATAGGTTTGTGATAATTAAGGCAATCGCAAACATTGCTGCCATAAATAAACCCAGAAAGAAGCATAGAAAGAAACCTAGCCAAACATTACCGCTAATGGCTAGCAAGATAAGTACAACTAAGCCGCCGATATTAATTGAAAGTAAAAACTTGTTATAGGTAAGCTTTTCGGAGAGAACACCTGTTAACGCACGCCCTATTACCATTGCCGTCCAGTAAACAGTTACAGTCAGTGTTGCAAGAGAATTAGGGACTTCCCACTCTTCCATGAAAAGTGAAGGTAAAAAATGAACAATAGATACTTCGCTCCCACCATAACAGAAGAAATATATTGCAGAAAATGTAATGATTAAAAACGTCTTTTTAGTATAAGAACCAGTTGTTTTATTAACAGGTGTATTGACATTTGTATTCTTTATAAGAAATTCATCTACTTCACCAAAAGACAATACCTTCCATCCAATCATAACTAAAAATGAGCTCAACCCCAATATCAAAAATGCATATTCCCAAATACCCTTACTTATAAGTATGCTAGAGAAAAGTGGCATAAATAGTGCGCCTAATCCAAATGCAACTTCTAGTTTACCCATTGCTGATGCTTGTTTTTCTTGAAATGTAACTAAGATGATTGTGCCAATACAAGATTCCGCTAATCCAGCCCCGAATCCTGCTAATCCGACTAATGGAAAAAGAAAATACCAATTTGGTAGAAAAAACGAAAAAAGTTCAAAACTAATCATAATTAAACCCAGAAGAACAACATTTTTACGTCCTAGTTTTCTAACTAGAATAGGCATGCTAAGTACACCAAATAAAAAACCAACAAATTGACCAAAGATGAGTAAACCGCCATTACTATAGTTTTGCTTATAGTGAAGTAAAATCTCAGGTAGCATTGCACCAATGATGACTAAGGTAAAAGCGATTAACATGTACGAAAAGAAGCTTATCCAAAGTAAACGTTTTAACAACTATTTCTCCCCCTTATAAGTAATTTATTTATTGTTTAAATCAATTGCATATAATATCTATATATTACCAATATTGTTATATAGAAAAAATTTAAATTTTAAAATTAAATTTTTAAATGTTAATGATTTTTAATTATACTACCTTTTATTTTATTTTTTCTAAAAATTCATTATTTTTTACTTTCTCAACATAATTTACTTTAAATTTACTTGTAGTATGGATATTTCACATTATATTATGAGACTGTTATTTAATAACAATTTTCAAATTTTGGTGCATAAGTAAATACAGTCATAATCCATTATTTGTTAGGTGGGGCCCCTAACAAACAAATTTTAACATTACTAAAATAATAGGAGTGTTGTAAAAATGAATGGTAAAGTTAAAAGTTTAACAAACCCTGACAGTCTGTATTACAAAGTAGACGATGTCGTTATGGAGAGAGGGGAAGGCATTTACCTTTACGATCAGAATGGAAATAAATATTTTGACTGCGCATCAGCTACATTCAATTTGAATTTAGGGTACAGTAATAAAGAAGTGATCGACGTAGTAAAAAGTCAAATGGATAATCTTATTCATGTTACTTCATCCTATCAAACAGACCCCGTAAATAAATTAGCAGAGAAACTTGTTGAAATTGCTCCTAGCAATCTCACAAGAGCACACCCAAAAGTTAGCAGTGGTTCAGCAGCGAATGAAGGTGCTATTAAAATGGCACAATACAATACTGGGAAACGTGATGTTATTTCTTTGTTCCGCAGCCATTTGGGACAAACATATATGATGTCAGCTCTTTCAGGAAATGCTTTTCGAAGAGAACCATTCCCACCTCAATTTTCCTTTGGATTGCAAGTCCCAGACCCTTATTGCATGCGTTGTTTTTATAATCAAAAATCTGATTCTTGTGGAATGCTATGTGTGGAGAGGATTAATGATTTTATTGAATATGCAAGTACAGGGAATGTTGCAGCTATTATGGTTGAGCCGATATCAGGAAATGGAGGAAATATTGTTCCACCTAAAGGATATTTCAAAGCGTTGAAAAAATTATGTGAAGAACACGATATTGCATTAATTTTTGATGAGATACAAACTGGATTTGGTAGAACAGGTAAGATGTTTGCTGCTGATTACTTTGATGTACAACCTAATATGATGACAGTAGCTAAAGGATTAGGTGGAACTGGATTCCAAGTTGCAGCTATTCTTACCGAAGAGAAGTATGTGGGAATGCCTGGTCATCATCATTCGTTTACTTATGGATCCAATGTAATGGCATCTGCTGCAGCATGTACCACAATTGATATATTACAAAGACCTGGATTTTTGGACAACGTGACTGTGGTTGGAAATTATATAATGGAACGTTTAGAAAAAATGAAAGATAGATTTAAGTTTATTGGAGATGTAAGGGGTGTAGGTTTAATGATTGGGGTTGAAATAGTAAAAGATAATAATGAACCCGATGTTGAGCTTACAAATCATATTGCAAAACGTGCTATGGATCATGGCATAATTATCAGAACGTCTAGATATGGCTACGGAAATGTTTTTAAAATTCGTCCACCTCTTACTATTACTCTAAGTGAAGCAGAAGAATTGTGTTATAAATTAACTCATCTATTGGAGGAGATCAAGTGAAAACCTATATTATTGAGTTAGGAAAATACGTATATGATAAGGTGAAAAGTCAAAAGGGAACTTTGAAAAACCGTTTAGTTAATGGATATTCCCCAGGTGGAGATGCACAGTTTAATATTGATACTGCAGCAGAAAATGCGGTTCTAGATTATATAGCAGATAAGAAAGAACCAGTTGCATTCTATACTGAAGATGGTGGACTTAAGATTTTTGGAGAAAATCCACAATATATTTTAATTGTAGATCCAATTGATGGTACTCGTCCTGCGGCTGCAGGACTTGAAATGTCTTGTATTTCTATTGCTTTAGCAAAATACAAGGACAATTCTAAAATCAAAGATATTGAATATGCGTTGTTAATGGAACTGAAAACAGGTAATTACATGTATAGTGATATTTTTTCAAATTCCATTGAATTTGAAGGCTATAATAGCCAATTACCAAACTTAAGTCAGGGTAAAGATATTAAGAATATGTTTTGGAGTTTTGAGTTTAACGGTCATCCTACTAACTTAATGATTGACGCTTATGGACATCTAATTGATGAGTCAGCAAATAATGGTGGTGTATTTATATTTAATAGTGCATCTTATTCTATTTCACGAATTATTACAGGTCAAATGGATGCATATGTAGATATCGGGAATAGACTTCTTAAAGACTATCCAGATTTGTTAACAGATTTTCAAAGGGTAGGAAATGGTCAAGTCTTACACCTCTTTCCATATGATATAGCTGCTAGTGTATTTCTGGCGAAAAAAGCAGGAGTAATTATTACTGATGCATATGGTAACTCTTTAGATGAAACTCTTTTAACAGATCTCAGTTATACTAACCAGCAGTCATGTATAGCAGCTTCTACCAAAGAATTACACCAAAATTTATTGGAGAAAATAAATTGGAAACGGAGCGTGAAAAAGTATGAAGGCATTGGTATGGACTGAAAATAAAGCATTAGAATATAAAGAAGTGGAAGAACCTCAAATACAAAAAAATAATGATGTGAAAATCAAGATTTATGGTACTGGGATTTGCGGGACTGATTTAAATGTATTAAAAGGGAAGATGTATGCCGCTCCAAATATGGTTATGGGACATGAATCGGTTGGAGTCGTAGTGGAGGTAGGAGAAGAGGTTAGAAATGTAACCGTGGGAGATCGTGTTGTAATTGATCCTACCCAGTTTTGTGGAAAATGTTATTACTGTAGAAAAGGTTTAACATGTTATTGCGAAGAGTTTGATGAATGGCAGCTAGGAATTGGTTCTCATGGGACTTTTGGAGAGTATTACGTTGGAGAAGATAGATTTATTTATAAATTACCTGAATCAATGGAATGGGAGAGAGCAACATTAATTGAACCTCTTTCATGTGTTCTTAGCGTTATAGAAAAAGCTAATATAAAACCAGATGACTCCGTTCTAGTTTTAGGGTCTGGGCCAATTGGACTATTAGTTCAGATGATTGCTAGAAAACTTTCTAGAATTACAGTTGCCACGGAAATTGGTCCCTTTAGAACAGAAGCTGCCCGAAAAATAACTAAATATGTATATCATCCGCAAGAACTTACTTTAGAAGAAATCTACCGGATTAATCAAGGAAGAAAGTTCGATGTAATTTTTGATGCCATAGGTAATCAGCTAGACTGGGCATATCCGTTAATTGAAAAAGGTGGAAGGCTTATTCCAATGGGGTTTGATGATACCTATGAGTTTAAGGTTAAACCGTTTGAATTACTATCAAAAGGGATTACAATTATTGGAACTGGAGAAGCGCATCATATGATGGAAAAGGCTTTATCCTGTGCTATAGACCTTCCAGAATTATCGAATTTAATAACGGAAAAGGTAGCACTTGAAAATTTTGATACAGCTATTGGTAACTTAATGGGATTTGATCCAACTACTAATGAAAGAAAAGAGATTAATTCCATTAAAACAATATTAGTGTCTGAACCTACTAGTATCTAAGAAAGGTTCTGGCGCATGTTTTTTAAAAGAACAGATAATCCCGTTGAATAGTTGTCTAAGTATGTAATTGTTAAATATCGCTGTAATTCTTCTACAAAAAGTTGTAATTCTTGTTGAATCGAAAAATTCATAAAAACGTTATCCTTTCTAGTTTCTTTTTCGAAAGGATAACGTTTTTTACACTTCTTTTATTCATAAGTTCTAAAACATCAATTCAGGAATGTGCAAATGGTTTTTTAATAAGTTCCAAGTCTCATCTAGAATCGGTTTTGGTGGTATGTAAATAATTGTTCCATCTCGTCCTCTTGTTAAAATAACTCTATATGCATTGAGTTTAATTTGGAATGGATCTTCGACACCCCATTGATAGTGTCGTCCTTTCCAAGCCCTATTTTGTAGATAAAGATCATCATCCCAATGAACGAGCGCCATATCTAGTTCAAGTCCTTGTGTTTGAAATTCAGTTGCGCTGTAGTTGAGATTTTTACAATAGTATTGAGACCCTGGATAGTTAAAGTATTGAGCGATTTTACTAGGCCTTTCATACCGTTCATCTCGTGGTAGAACAGGGACTTCTTTTTGACGATCAGCGCCACCAGCACAGACGACACCAACTGTTTTTGTATCATCCTGATAAAGCTGATTTAAAGTAATTTTTGCTTTGTCTAAATCACGCGTAATAAAAAGCTGATAATGTTCCTTTGGTAGGTTATGAATAAGCAGTTTCGTTTGTTCGAAATTAATATCTAATAAAGTATTAATAATTTCATAGTATTTTAAAGCTGCATGAGCACGGAAAGATGAGTTTAAATGTAGCTGAGAATGAGTTCTATAATGTGCTGCATTTGTGAATAAAGAATTAGGGTGTTTCGAGTGAACAGTCACGTTTTTTCCAGCGATCGCAGTATTCCACAGCGGGAGACCGCCTTCTTCCCCGGAATAGATCTCTTGACCTTCCCCAATTAAGCCAATTGTTACACTCCACGGCTTATTATGTGTCGTAATATTCATTATAATATCCGGTTCACTTAAGTGTTGGGCTTCTCGCTTTCTTCGAGTGAGTGATTGGTCGACTTTTTTGGTATCCCATGCTCGCTGTGCCTCATCAAAAATGATAATTTGTTCTTTTGGAATCATTTTCTTTTCCAGAAAATCCATTTTATATCCATATAGACCTTGTACGAACGTTCTATTTTTCAACGTGTCTTGTAATACGTCTACTAATGGCCCGTTACCAGATAAATAAACTGCATTTTTCATTTCATGTGCAATGGTCAGACCCAAATATGTTTTACCTGCTCCTGGCTCACCAGATACTAATATTAAGTGATGGGTATTTGTATTTTGTGCTTCTTGAATAATTGTGCGTATAGTTTGTTGTACTTTTGGAAAATTACTGCTTGATATTGCTTTAATGTCAGGGAGTGGTTCATTATGTAAAATGGAACGAGCAGCTTCTAGCATAGAAGGTGAAGGTTCATAGAAACCATTGACTATTTCCTCTAGCGTCAAAGTTTGTACTTCTGTTTTATCTAATATTCGGTTAATAATAATTTCCAATCCATCCACTGTTGAAAGGGTTACTTGATAATCTTTTTGGAATTCCCATTGTTCACCTTCATAGTTTGTAAGCAGTAGAACACCTATGACTTGCATGTTAGATTGTTGAATAGCTGAGTGATAATGCTGGAGATCACGCATATAAAGTGATGTTTGAATGTATTCAGAAGGTGAAACGTGATTATAACTTTTACATTCGATGACTATCAAATAACCATTGATTAATAAAAGTATATCTGGACGACGGCCACCTCCGCGTAAAATCTCATATTCAAAAATAAGTGATGCATCTAAATTAGAAAATCGATTAAATAAATCTTGTAGCTTATTGTAACTATCAATCCATGCTCTCTTTTGAGAAGCTATTTTGGTATCATCTGCATTGGTTTTATAAACATGATATTGCAATTGTTTAATGAATGATCTTAAATCTAATTCTTTAAATTGTTCAATAGTTCCAGCCCAGCCATAGTTCAAGATAAATGCCTCCTTAAGAAGTAGTAGAATATATGTAAACCTTTTAATTTTATACATATAGCAAACTTATTCGAAATTGTTCTTCTTTCTGTGAAACTTCGTGACTTTGTTCTAAATCTATATTAGCATTTGTGTATATAAAGTGAAAATAAGAGGGGCTACCATATGAAAATAAAAAAAATAACATATAGCATGATGATTAGTTTACTACTATTAACATCATGTGATATATCGAATAAAGAAATTGAACAAAAAGCACAAAATTATACAAAATCGGAGTATGGTCTTTCTGTTAAACTAGATCAAGTTGAAACAATTGGAAACGGTAAGAATATACTGGGACCAGATGTACGAATAGCCCATGTACAGCAAGTAGATAAACCGTATTTACAATTTCAATTATCTTTCGATGGACAAGTTTCCCCAAAAGTAGTTCATGATAATTATAAAATAAAAAAAGAAGCGAATGATTTAAAAGAAAAATTCAATACATATTATGCTGGAAAAGGAAATAACGATATATTTACTTTTGATCAAATGTATACAGGAGATGCTGTTTTCGATAAAAAGGCTGAAGCAGAAATAGAAAAGAAAAATTCAAAGAAATATGTTACAGCAGTTTTTAGAAGTAACACCTTTTTGGATGTAAACAATCCCTTACATACGAAAAATTAGCGGAGCTTGCAAGAAGTGTCCAAGCATTTAATAAAACAAATGAAAATAATAAGAGTAGCGTGGAAGATATAACGGTTGAGCTGCCAAATGCTAAGAAGGAATTATTACAAAATATTGTAGTAGATTATGTATTAACGGCTGAAAATGCAAAAAAGACACTTGAGAAAAAAGAGGATTATATGAAAGCATTACAGCATACAAAGTAAAATGGTAGAGTTAAGGAATACGACATTACAATCAAGCGATATTATGTACAGGTAAAGTGAAAACAGTTTTTTTATATGTATGGAAAAGTAGTAGTTTCAATGAAAATAAAACTACTACTTTTTTCTTTCATTTTTATAGGGGAGAGGAACTGAGTGAAAATAAGGTTTCTAGTAGAGTTGTTGTATTAAAAATTCACTTTGAATCAGGAGGTAATTTGCTAAACTCACTATGTTGTTCATTACCTTCTAGATTCATACTTGTTTGATAAGATGAAAATCCTTTATACGTTTTTTTTTCCATTGCCACAAGTCATTACTTTGATTAAATTCACCATAGTAATAATTGTAATCAAGTTTATTTCCTGTGTTTTTATTAAAATTATTGCTAATAAATATACGGCTATTACTTGCATAGATGTGGTTATTAGTAATTACGTTGTAGCGGGTATCGTAATTTAATTCGATTTGCCCACTCTCTTGATCTTTTGTATCATTTGAGAAAGCAATCCCCAAAAAAACTATTATGGTTAAAGTAGTTGTAAATAAAATTAATCTTGATGCCAATTATCTTCGTAAATTAATGGGAGAGGATAGAATCTTATTTAAATTCATGCAAGATAAGCAACTTTATAAATTAGCTCATCTAGCGAAAGAGAACCCTAGTTGGGTAAAGATGCCTAGGTTATTGAATATGTCTCAACTTGATTATTATAGGAAGAGAAATAAGGATTTATGTGAACTTACTTATAAATTATAAGTTAGAAATTGAAGTAGAAGTAGCAGGGTAAGGTATAGGGGGGATACCATGAAAATTTGGTATCCTTTTTGTTTGAAAATTTTAATCCTATAATATAAATTTATGGATATTGTGTTTTTATGATTTTATTGTTAATATTTTACTTGAATATCAATGTAGGAGGGATAATTATGAAAAAAGTATATTTTTTTGCAGTAATTTTTGTTGTAATTACAGTGTTATTGAATATCTTTATGCAACCAATAGTGGATAGTATAGGGATTGCTACTATGTATATCGCAATATTAATTTTTTATGCATTATATGCTCTAAGCTTTATTATAATTGCTGATACTGCAAAATGGATTACTAAAGGAGGAATAGGAGGTATATACGGAAGAAGGAAAAAAGATGTAACAATATATCAATGGACTGGTAATACAAAAGATTTGGATGAACAATTAAAAATTTTAATTGGATGCAAGAAGGTTTCAGGAGATGTTATTGATAATATGGGGGTTATAAAGGAAAGAATTAGATACTATTTTAAGGATGATAAAAGTAAGATGAAGAGATTTAAAGCATATTTAAATGTAGTGGAAAAAGATAGTACGCCAATAGTTATTCAAACATTTATCATGGCTATATTCTCATCAGCATTTGCTAGTACCTTGGTTACAGGTAACATTAAGCACGTTATACAGTTTTTTATCCCTATATCAAAAGATGGTGTAGGAATTGAAATATCTGGTTTATTTTACTATACTACAGGTGTTATTTTTCTATTAATTCTTATTATAATTATGATTTCATTTCTTATAAGTTTTACGGATAGAACTCGGATTAGAATTATTCAAGAAGCAATTGATATATATCTAGATGAGAACGAAAAATCTTCTATTTAACTAGTAAGTCACCTGTTACGGTGACTTTTTCTGTAAATTAAATTCAAAAATATTTTTACGGAGAGAATGAAATTATGGGACAAGTAGTGAGAGAACTATACACCCTAAGTAAAAAACATAAAGTTGAAATAAAAAAGCGAAGAGTTGGTTTGTATACAACAGAAGTTCGAAGATATATGGAATATTGTGGATGTTAGTTTTTGGACTCGATGTCGCAAGGAGTGTATTTGATAGATGATGATGTGATTTCTATTATCAAGCTGAGATATACAGGCCGATTGAAATGGCTTGATGTTATGGAGCATCATAACATTGACGAGAGGACAGCACACAGGTAATATAAGGCGTTTAAGTTCAGACGGCTATATTATGTTTTCTTTGATGAATAATGAGACCACTTATAATTGAACAGTCTTCTTTATCTTAATATTTTGATAGTGAAAATAAAAATGTTACAATCTGTCTATAATATCAATAGGGTATATGGAGGAATCTTAAATGAACGAATTAGCTAATCTCAAAGCGTTGAGAGATGATATGAAGTCAAAAGATGAAAACTTTGATATTTTTAAATTTCAATATAAAAAAAGAAATTATTTTGTGATAGTAGAAGTTTTTAATCAAGATAAAAAACCACAATATGCGCTTGCAAAATTAATATTTTTGCGGGCTAACAACGTAGCAGATAAGTTTGAAACATGGGCAAAGTCAAATGGATTTTATAAAAATGATACTAAAAAAACCAGAGAGTTTTTTGGTATTGAGTATGGCAATATTGGTACTATATTTCAAACTCTATACAAAGCTTTAGGTGAGGTAGTACCAAAAAGTTTTAACAAAGATAGAAAAGATGAAAGAGATAACAAAATCGCCTTAACAGAGCATGTTATAGCTAGTGATCCAAAAGATCCAAATAAAAAATATTGTTTTGATGTAGGGAGAACTAGGGGGAATCGAAGTCCTTATAATGATGAAAAGACTAAATTACTGAGACCAGAACTTTATGAAGTTTTAGGGAGATATAAGGAACTCAGTTTTTCTTATTCGGCAGATAAAGGCGAAGAAAAAGATACTCCTACAATAATTGCCAATTATACTGAAAGAAATAAAAATAGATAATAAAGGGATGTTTCCATTCTTTAATTTTAATTAAAAAGTATAATAGTTTTTATTTTAATAGGGTTTGTCAGTACTGACAGCGCTTTTTCTGATATGATCTAGTAAGAAAGGCAGATAAAACTTTACTAGAACATCAGAGAGTGAGTGAGTAAATGGCAGAAAACGATCATATCATTGCCATTGAATATATTGAAATGCATATCCGTGAAATCATAAAATAAAGCACCCTGTACTTTACAAGGTGCTTTACTCATATTTTCAACTCTACGCACGGCAGTGCAGATATAAATCAACTAACGCAAGTATGAATAAACTTAAATTTTGTACAAAGCCCATTTTACAAGGCTAAACAGCTGTAAGTTTATGTGAGTAAACTAGTAGATTACACCATACCAACGTAATGAGTATGTAGATGAGCTAGCTACAAGACTTGAGCAAGGTATATGGGAGTTATGTGAATAGCATGCTTCTTTCCAAGATAAAAAAGGAATCCATATCTAGAAGCACATTACGTGGAATGACTATTCCAAAGCGAGAAAGATGCAATTTATCATCGGAAGTCGCAGTCGCATGTTTTAAACCTACATGAAGATATTTACAAATTATTTAAAAAATATTGTAGTATAAACAAGAAGACGAGAAGTAGAGATTATAAGTATTAAATAAGATGTGAAAGAAGTGACGATTCATGAAGAAGAAAGTATCGGTTGTTGGAGCTGTCATTTTTAATGAGAGGAATGAGGTCCTATGTGCATTACGTTCTCCTAAAATGTCATTACCGAACTATTGGGAATTTCCAGGTGGGAAAATTAATGAAGGGGAAATGCCTCAAGAAGCATTGGTGCGTGAGATTAAAGAAGAACTAGGGTGTTTAATTACCGTAGGTGAAAAAATAGAAGAAGTGGATTATGAATATGAGAATATTATAGTTCATCTTGCTACTTATAAGGCATACATAGAATCCGGTATACCTAAGGCGCTTGAGCATGAAGAGATCAAGTGGGTTCAAGTTGAAAATTTATTAGAGTTAAAATGGGCACCGGCGGATATTCCGACTGTGGATATTTTGAGCATAGAATTTTAATTTCTGTCTAGATTTAGCTGAGCAGTCAACATTCTATTTTGTCTTTAAATAAAAGAATATACACCCTTTAGTAAGCCGGTGTATGTTCTTTTATAAAGAATTTTTACGGAAAATAATAGTTAAATTACATAATTACCTATTTGATATTGGCTTATATTTGATTTCTGTGGAATCCAGTTTCCTTTTAACCCATTGCTTTTTAAGAATTCTCCAATTTTACTCTTCAAAATGATCATTATCATCACCTGTTGAGTTATTCCATATTGTAAGGGAAATCACCTTCCCAATAAAATTTATATAGATAGGCAAAACTCCTTTTTTCCAGGCCATATACCTAAATCAAGACCAAGAGGAATCAGAGGGACAATAAAAAGGGAGAGGAAGCACATGAGTTGACAATATTCACATTGTAATGAAAAAGACCTCTATTTTACTGTAAAGTAATAGAGGTCTTTTATTCGAATGTTTCGCTTTGTTAAATTTTATAATTGTATTTTAGTAACTTTTTTCGTCTTTGGATTTACAGCAAACCATCCTAATGTAGCCGTATGATCGGGATGATCTTCATACACTTGGATAATAAAATTACCATTCTCATCGTCGTTATTATATTGTACTACTACATCTGATGAGAAATTAAATTGTCGTCGTACAAGGTCTTCAGCTTCGTGTTCAGTTATTTCACCTGTATCTGTAACTGTGTCGTGTTGTTTCTTAGTTTCTTCTTTTGTTTTTTCTTGTTCCGCTTTTTTCTTTTCTTGCGCAGCTTGTTCTTTTTCTGCTTTCTCTTTTCTTATCTTTTCCTGTTCATCTTCATGTTGTTTCTTCGCTGTAATCGCTTCATTCATTAATGTTGTTGCTTCACTTACAAGTTGTGGTGATTCTTTTCTATCAGCTATTGTTTTGAAAGCTTGATAGGCTTCATCATATTTTTGTTGGTTTAATAAATCTTTCCCCGATTGAATTTCTTTTTTTGTTGATTCTTGTTGTTCTTGAGAACTCTTAGCAGATTTGATGATTTTATCAGCTTGTTCTTTTGCAGATTTGAATATTTTATCATCCGTTTTTTCTTTCGTAACTTTTTCAGCATTTGCAATTGCCACTTCGTATTTTTCTTCTTTCAATGCAGTAGCACTGTCTTTCATATCATTTGCTAATCGAATGTATTTCTGAATGTCATCTGTTGATTTATCCTTAGCGGCTTTTTCGAAAGAGTTAACAGCATCTGCATATTCCCCTTTTTCAATGGCCTTTTTACCTGAATCAACTTGCTCATCATACATTTTTGGGCTGCACCCACTTGCTACAATTAACAAACCTAAAACTGTTGCCATAACTTTTTTCACAACAATTCCCCCTTTTGTAATCTATATTTTAATTTATTTAGATATACTTATCAATCAGAGGAACTCCATTTCTTCGAGATATAAAACTGTGAATATGTTGGAGTATTAGATTCCTTATAGGTAATGTCGTATGTCGATTGATCTAAGATTCTGAAGTAGCGCCGAAGTGTTTAATTAGTTATTATTTTCGTTTTGAGGAAAAATGTATTGTAAACTTGATAGCGAGGGGATACCACACACTTTTTAATGTCCCCCATTTTTTAGTGTAATTGTATTAAATATCGAAACTTTGAAATATGAAAAGACTACAAAGTTTTCTTAAAAAAGCATTTTGCGATTTTCTGATCTTTTTTTGCCTAGTCAAAAATCAATTGTGCTTATTTTCGGGCCAACAGTACGATAAAAGGTCAGCCATTGACCTTTTACGTTGATATATGTTTCAATGATTCTTCAAGAGTCATTTGTTTGGGGTAACATCGGATCCGCTTATCCAATTTGGGGTCATATTGATGAGCTTAACGCATAATCGTTGTATGATAAATGGTATAAATTATTTCTTTTTTGTTTTTTATAAAACAAAAAAGGAATGTGATAAGTGGGAAAGAGAGTATTTATTTTATGATTGATGTATAGAAAAAGTTGTAGAATCATAAAAAATGCCTTTCCAAGGTAACTTTGAAACTAAGAAAATCTCATATGAAATTGCTATCGGAGGGTTGAGAAGATATGATTTATAGCCCTGTTGAGTGTGCGCGAATGGTAATTGGAAGTTACATGTTTTAAATCTAAATGAAGATGTTTTGACATTCTTATCTTTAAACGGTAATTCTTGACTAAAAATCTTCAATGTATATCCTATGTTTGGTTTGATATTTTATTTTAGTTATCTTACTCAATAAATTTATTTGTTGTAAAATGAAGAAAAAGGGGACGTAAAAATGGATTCCGAGGTTGTATATGAAAGAAAAATATTAGTGTTTTTTGATGTGCTAGGTTTCAAAGAAATGGTATTAACAAAGTACAAAAATAATCCTGAAAAAATAGAAGAAATATTAACAACTATGCATTTACTCGCTCATTCTCATTATCCGTCTGAATTAATAGTTTTTTCAGATTCAGTTATAAACATTTTAGAATTTAAGCCTCACTTGGAAGAATACGGTCAAACTTTTTCTGATTATCTAAACGTCATCGTTGGTGAAATCTCAGCAATCCAAATGAAAATGATAAGCTTATATGGCGTTTTGATTAGAGGATCAATTGTCTTAGGAGACATTAGATACAAAAGTGATAGGAATTTACTGTTTGGTCCAGCACTTATTCATGCGTATGAATTAGAGTCAAAACATAGTATATATCCTAGATTCATTTTAGACCAAAAAATTATTAATTTAATAAAAGAAGATGTCAATGGTATGGATCTAAGTCGAGATGTAGATGGTCATTATTTTGTGGATTCATTTAAATGGCTTGTGAAATTAGAAGCAGAAAAAGAATTTTTAGCACCTATTAAACAAAAAATCGAAACTGAAATAAATAAATTAGATGAAACCAAAAATTTAGGAGTATTAAGTAAGTACCATTGGTTTTTAAATAAAATTATTGAAAGAGAGCAATGTAATTTAAAAAAATACATTTAGCCCAGTAATATTAAATCGTTTCATAAATGAATGATATCTTTGAAATACAAGGAATATATATTTAACCACAAGTGATGAACAGAATCAAAAAGTGGTAAATTATCTATATTTCAAGATGCAATCTAAAAAAGCCGAAATATCACCTAATAAAAGGGATGTTTCGGTTTTTTTCTTGAATGGTTTAACCTAGGTAAATGATAGTACATAATTGCAATTATGTTACAATATTTTTAAGTTCATGTACATTTCAAATTATGAGCAATAGAAGTAGTTTTGTTCATAGACTATTTAATTTATGACAGAAGGTAACTTGGGCAGATATTAAACTACAGTTGGTGAGAAATATGATTGTGTTTGGAAAAGTATCATGGTTTGGTGGTTACAATCGTAAGACAGGGCAGGAAAATGATTATGGTTTTATTGAAACAAATGATGGCACCTCTTATTTTGTACATAAATCAGCTATTCTACAAGGAACAATTTTGCGAGAGGGGGATTGGGTAGAATTTACGCCACGACATCAAAGGGTAAAAAACAAAGAGAAAAAGGATGCTCAAAATGTAAAGACAGTTGCTCTACATTCTGATTTTCCATTGAGAAAATTGTTATTGTCAGGTCAATTTGCTTTAGTGGAAACTGTATTGATTCAAGCTATTATGCAGGAGAATGATATACAGCTTGCTGAAAAATGGTTTGCACAATGGCTGGAGTTTCATAGTAGTAACGATCCAAATTGTGAAAAGTCTTATTTTGCTGCAGGAATAATAAATCCTGATTTTCTTCGACGGTTAGCTGAGCTGGTGAAGGATACAATGTGGGAGAATTACCCTCCAAAATGGGGATTGGAATTTTATCAAAAAGTGCCAATATTTGATGTTGCTAGAGAAAGTGAAAGCCGAATTCAACATGTAAATGGATGGCTGAATAAGCAATCAATGAGCTTCTTACAGGAGGTTTTGTACCAGTTTCCTGAATGGCTTCGTACATGGAACCGTCTCTTGCATAAGCTAAAGGATTGGCTTTCACAGGTTCCATTTAGTGAAAAAAAGAAGTATAGATATTCCATTCCTGACGACATAAAGGAAAGGCTGAATTTATGGTATTTGTTTGAAGGAGAGAAGTTCCACACCGCCTTCTCTAAGTATTGGAGTTCCATTGAAAATGACGAGACTTTAAGGGGGAAATGTTTAAACCGATGGTTGCAATGTTTACACGAAGGAGAGTTTGAAAAAAGCTGGACTATATCTCTAACTGGCGAATTGGAACAATGGGCCCTAAAGCGCCAAAAGCTGAATCTATATATACCACAAAACTGGGACATTGGTACTTTGTATGGAAATTATTATATAAGAAGTCCTTGGCGTAGTCCTATACAAGTTAAAGTTCCAATTAGCTGTGCGTGGAAGGACCTTCCTGTTTCCTTCTTTGAGTTATTGTCCATAAAAATAAAAAACGAAGAAGTTGATCTGGATATTCCTATTGAGGCATGGGCACTTTATCTACGGAATTTTGAGCCAACTGGAAGGGCCATTGTTTGGCTACGAAAGAAATGGATGGTTATTCATCAGGCCCAAAAGCTTACAGTTTTCTGTTTGCTGGGAGAAAATTGGTTTTCTATACAGCAGCTTTATCCTGATTTAGGGAGTATTGAGGCCCTATTACTATGGGAAGATACAATCGATTTATCAGTAAAGGCCTCATGGTGGGACCAGCTTGATGTAATTGGTAAATGTTCTTGGTATATCTTGGCTTTCCAAAGGGGATATAGAAATTTGAATTTTCTTGAGGAAAATGTAACAGATCCGCTTTTGAAATCATTTCAGTTACTGTATAAGCATTATTTGGGATTGCAACCGCTTGATTTTGCTCAATGGCAATCTTTATTACAAGATTACTATATTAATTTGGCAAAGAATTTCAATGAGAAATTACTCAAAGAAAGCAAGTGGCTTTGGCCTGCTTGCGACCATAAAGAATGTAATTTTTGCGAAGGTAAGCCGTGGAAGAGAGGGAAAGAGGATATTAACCAAATAAGTAGAGCGTATTGCCCAAGAACAAAGAAAGAATGTTCATTGGCAATAAGTGAACAGGACATCGGATCCCGTTTTCGAAGTTACAAGGGTTTGCCAAGCCATTGGTTAAATTGGCGTACGCCTGAAATATTCAGCTTCTTGCAAATACAGGTCCCATTTGAGTACTTCACCCGTTTTGGTGGATGGCTGAATCGTCTTCTGGAGTTGCAGGAACGCCTGAAATGTAGCGGATGTAAAGAGCCAATGATTAATGATTTCGACTACAGTAAGGACTTCAAGGCAGGATACTCCATGACAGTTGCCACCTGTTATCAGCGGCATACACCTGGCCATCATGATAATGAAATTTACTTTAATGATTGTTGGAATCGTCAAGATTGCAACCAAATGATTGATTCACGCGATAATAGAGTAAGGGATATGAAGGACCGCACTATAAATCCAGGACTTGAAACTTATCGGAATTATTATTTGTGCACTGGATGCGGTGCGGCAAAGGCTCCCAAGTATTACCCTGGTTATATTGAATATTCTGGAGTAAATAAGGAGAGATGGGATTTTGCTAATATGCAAGGTCATTTCAAGGGCTGGTATTATGTACCTGGTGATATATGTCCAAATTGCGGGTTAGAGAACATGAAACGTTTTTCAAAAGGGAATGGACAAAGCAATACACACGCTAAATGTAATCATTGTTCTCATACCATTCGAATTCCTAAAATATTTATCCCTATTGTTGAATTATGGGAACAGTATAAGCGCAAAAGTTGATATGTGAGCCAGTTCTAAATAATAAAGAATACGATAATTTAATGCAGTGCACTAAAGCTTTCCTATTAAATGCTATGGAGGGTGTGGAAACTAGTATGAGTGGTAATATTATGACTCTAACGAATAGAGAATTAAATAAAAAGGCAAAAGAAATTGTAAAAGAGAAGTTTAAAGAATATGATGCTAAGATTATTGAAAAAGATAGAATCTTTTCAGTAATAACAAAAGAAGGTAAAGAAATAAAAGTTTTAGTAAAATCTATTAGAAGACCTACGGAATATGTCTTAATCTTAAAGAAACATATGAATGCGAGTCAGGATAATTTTTACATAGCCTTGGTAATCTTTTCAGGAGAGAATACGCCCGAATTATTTTTAATTCCTGCAACAGCTTTCTTGGAACCAAATGATTTACTTAGGGATAGACCTAAGTATAAAGAGCCTGAGTTTGGTATGAATGTATCAAATAAAAACATGCCTTTATTAAATATCTATAATTTTACCAACTTTTTCAATAAAATCTAAAAGTAGACTAAAAGAGAATTATTGATCAACTTTTGACCAAAAGGTTAATCTTTTAAAAAGAAATAAAAGTTTGCAACGTAAAAAATCCCTTTGACTATCAAAGGGATTTTTTATGTGATCCTGAATGGATTCTAACCAGCGACCTCCAGGCTGTCAAGATAAGAAGCATATATTTTACGTTTCAGGAATATCGAACGTAAAGGTAGTTGTATCAATGGTTTATACGGTATTCTATATTTTTTTATGCAAATCCTGTAACGTAGAAAAATGAAATTTCTTGACCAGAATCTTGACCAGTTTTTAATTAGTCTCGTATAAATTTCTAAAGGAAGGGCGGTATTAAAGTGTAGTGAATATACCTGTTTGTTACCATTCAATACATCAGATTAACTAGGGGATACCTGTGGACGGTAGGTTTATTTATATCCTAAATGAACGTTTTGAATCAAAATTATTTAGCAGCACGTTTTCTTTTAATTAATGATAAGAAACCTTTGTTGAATGGTCAGCATTGAAAAATGATGTTGCCGTGTATCACACATGTAGATGATAATTTATTAAGAAAAGTTTAAGGAAAGAAAAAGAAGGTATATACTTTTTAATTAAATTAAAGCTAACTATTTTAATTTATCGATAATATCTTCTGTTATTTGCGCAAAAGTCATACCCTTTGTATAAATGATATGTTTTGCAAGTTTTTCGTTAAAACCACTTTTTAAGATGTTTTTATTTGAATTACAAACCATATTAAAAATAGTTGCATCTTGAATCATCCGTGCATTCATTTGCTTTAATTCTTCCTTACTCTCTTCTATATCAGCAGACGGTATTAATAAAAAAATATTTGATATTGGAGCTAATATTTTATCAATTTCGTTAAATGTTGCATCATCTAGAAAAAATGTGTGAAAACAGCCGAAATCCAAGATACAATTTTCAGTTGCATTTTCTTCTAAAACTTTTTTTGTGATAAAAAATCGCCCTTTTGGTGAATTTCTTAATTCAATATCTGCAATGTTCTTACCTTCATCATCTAACGAAATATATTTTTTATTTAATTTCTCTGCAAGAATTTTTGCTACAGTAGTTTTTCCTATCCCTCTTGGACCGATTAAAATAATGTTCAATGCTATTCTCCTTTCGTAATCAAATAGTAAGGCGCCATAGAGTAACCTTCGTAAATTCGCAATTAAATTATTTTATATAGGGTTGAGTGTATTATAAAACTCATCGTCATACAAAATTTTTGTATAAAAATTTGTCCTCCTTGCACTACACCTTAGGATAGAGTCTAATATAACCCAGGAATGAGGATTATCATTATAAAGATATGTCTATATTCAAAATAAATTAGCGCTTACTCTTCAAGTAAATGATTTAAGATTTTAACAGTATGTAATGGTTTTAATGCCCTATACTGTTAAATAGAAGCGATTATCACTTGGTTATCAGAAAAATCCTCCATCAAAATATTCATTGTTTCCTGAATAAATTAATTGCTATTATCTAAACTAAGCTACACACTCCACATGTGTAGATTGCTAACAGTAGTACAAACTAACAATTAAAGGAGATGTAGTGGTAATCAATAATTTTCATTTGATAAAGTCCTTGCTGATACAACGGTTCATGGTAGTTATTTTAAGATATAAGTAAAATCTTATTTATTTCACTTTCTAATTTTCTTAGCAACTAGTAGAACAATTGGTACAATTGCAGTAAGTATCCCCCCAATCTTTCCTGTTAAATTGCCCATTTTTGTTTTACAGCGAGTACAAAAAAGTTCATTCTTAGTTAATGGTCTTCCACATTTTTTACATTTATTCAAAATTTGCTACCTCCTCTTTTAACAACAATTGTTCTCCTGTAATTTCTATTTCTATATATTTTGAATTTAATTTATGAATATGGAAATCAATCATTTCTATAATCGTCTCAGGATTTTTGTACCACGAGTCTTGACTCTCAGAGTTGGGATTATACGGCAAAAATTCAGCTACCTTCCTCATTTTACTCGAATATTCCTTGATACACTCTTTTAAAGGTGGGAAAGATTCTTGTAATGCGTTGACTTCCCCCAACTCTTCATAAACTAAAGCAATATAATTTGAAGATTTTATTATATTATCAAATATTAACTGTGTTTCAAGAAACTTAGTTTCAATTTTATTTATATCAATTTTATTAATTATTGAATAGAAGAATTGCTTAAAAGAAGATTGGGGTAACTTATTTATAAATTTAGTTTTGCTCTCTAAAGATTCAATTAGTTGCCTGCGCCCTTTATTCAATTCGGATACAGCTTGAGTGAGCAATTGATTTCTTACGGTTATATCATTAACTAGTAACGCTTGTTTATATGTGTCTACAGCACCTTTAATTATACCCATACGATCAGTAAGTTGGCCTTGTAACACATCTGCTACTTGTTCGTTAAGCAATTCTAATTGCTCTAAAACTGCAGCTATTGTTGATTGAAGGGCTATATTATTTACATTACTAAAATTGGTAGGATCAGTTTCTTCTAACCTTGCCTGACATATAAATGAACCTTTCTGGTCTTTTATAGTAGGTAGCTGCATCCCAGTTTTATCGAAATTCCATTCTGCACTCCCATCTTCTAATCTCTTACTAATATCTTTAGGAATTATCACTCTATAGAAGCCATCTTTTTCTATAGCTCTTTGGGCCTCATTAAAGGACGTCACTTTCTTAAAACCATTTATAATACGATTCAAATTAATATCGTATCGTTGACTCAGTTGTTTTTTAGATAATTCAAAAGTGTTGTCCGTAGAGGATTTAAAAGTAATCTTATTTTGAACATTGTAAGTTTGTTCATTATTCATTTTATACCTCGCCACAAATTAGAATTCTTTAGATACCACACTGCTTTAAATCTATGTTTTTTCAATAAATTGTATTTTAATTTTAGCATTTCTAGAAATAAATATGTTTAGAAGTTTTATAATTAATGGAATTTATGATAAAAACTAAAGACACAACCATAGTTTCTATTAAGAAAAGCTACGATAAATGATTATTTCTATACTCTTTTTCCTATTCAAGAATAGCACTTATCTGTTTACAGGCATTGCATGGAACTAGACCTTATGGAGTAGTCGAAAACATAATTGTTCATGAGAATTATTGTAGTAAGAATATTGGGCGAAAACTATTAGAATATGTTGAGGATTATTGTAGATTAATAAATTGTCATAGAATTATGCTTCTGAGTAATTCAACTCGAGAAAGAGCACATCAGTTTTTTGAAAGGGAAGGATTTAGCTGATCAATTAGTAAAGGGTTTGAAAAATATTTATAATTATATAATCGTTTTTCCCTTGAGGTCAGAATACTTGCAGTGCTGATAATTATCCTTTATAGCCAGCTTTTTCATCATTTTCAATTGAAGCGTTTTTATCAGAAATAAATCCTTTATTGAGTGCTTGAAGAATAAGGGATTCAATTACAGATTCAAGGATAGATGACTTGCTTAATTTTTCAATTAAACGTGCATAGGAAACTTCAGATGGAGTCGCTGATAAACAAAAAACACAATCTTAACGGAAAATAAAATCATTTTTCAAACATTTTACTAAGTCTTTTATAGTTTGAATCCAATCAATTTTGAAATAACCGTAAACATTGCTATATCAACGTTTTGTAGTATCTTATATGATGTAATAAGTAAGCTACCAGTAACAATGGAGTGGGAATAAGAGTATTAAATAAATTGATCTGTGGAAGCTTATTTTGAAGTGTTTTCTACATCTATTGAAATGTAAAAAAGCTTGAAAATAAATAGTTCCCCCAAAAAAGCCCCCCAGTTCTTATAAATGTCTAAGCTTTTGGGTTCTTTCTTAATGAATAACAAAAGGAATGACGTATGAATAGACGTACGTCATTTTCTTTATTTCAAAGTTTCTACAAGCTTTAATTAACTGTGACATAATAAGTGAAAGTGTTTTTTAGGATGGACAATAAGTATTATACAATTAAAAAATAAAATCAAAACTATTGTCTCACGTTCACTTTTGTTTGTTGTGTAGGTATTAAGGTATCAATCTCCAATTTAAGGTTATTAAGAAAGATAATTGAATTTATGAGTTTTTAGTATAATTGTAATGATAAACTAAAATGTAAAATAAAAGTAAGTGTTGTGTAAGTATAAAAAAATGTGAGAAACTTATATAACTGGGTAATAGGTGTAGATTAAAGACATAAAATGAAGGGATGAATTAATAGATGAGTTTTCCTCAAGATGTTAGTTTATTTAGAAATCAAGTTATTCAGATGAATGATTTGCAAAATGTAGATGTAAAATATACATTCTTTTACGACGAAACAAATAATCCTAAAAAGTTTAGAATTACAACTGAGGGATTTAACGTAAATGAAAATGAATTTTTTATTCTTGGAGGGATTGCATATCGAAGTGAGAATCAAATTTCGGATGAAAAAGTCAATGCTTTATTTTCTGAGTTAATGACTCAGAAAAATATGAAAGAGATAAAATTTAAGCAAGCTTCAAAAGGTGCAAAAGATTTTTATTCAACAATGAAAGCAAAGAAAATAGCTTTAGTGTTGAAATGACTAGAAGAAAATGGAATTTGGATTCATTACTCTTATAGAGATAATCTGCATTACGTAATAGTAGATTTAATAGATTCTCTGGGGGAGGTTTACCATTTACCTATTGAATTGATTCATCAGATGAAAACTGTTTTGTACAAATATATCAAACTCGATCAAGAGGATTTTGTATATATATTAAGAAATTATAATTATCCTAATGTTACGGATGTAAATGGTTTTATTTGGAGTATTTTGGATTGGCTTTTTGACAAAGAGTTTGATAATTGGGAAGAGGATTTTTTAATTGAATACTTCCGTCAATCCTTAAAAGCTAACAGAAAAGATGGGCTTGAATTGTTGAAAGATAATACAAGTCTTGAATTGATCTCTTCATTTGAGGATATTTATTTAAATAGAATAATTATTTTTAGTAATTCATTCCACTATTTTGATGAAGAGGCAACTATTGAAGAAAAGTTAAGTAATCTACAAATGGTAATAAATGATAAACCACTCAATAACTATGAATTTGTACATTCACATGAAAATAAATTTACACAGGTCTGTGACATAGTGGTTGGAATAATAAGAACTTGGTTAACTTATATTAATAAATCTAGCCTTGAAAAAATTAAAGAAGATTTTTTAAATTGCAGTGAGGAAGAATTAGATAATGTTGTGAGGTTTGTTGATATAATGAATAATTCTCGACAAGAGAATAAAGCTTTTGAGCATTGGTCGACAGATTTACATATAGCGAAAAAAATCAGCTATTTTCTTGATCTGGTTAGTTTAAGAGGGAAAAACATTAATTCTAGAATTTAAAAAAATCTTAATTAGATTATCAAAATAATTATATTTATAAAACAGAGAAACATTAACAAAAAAGGGAATGAACCAAATGCTAAAATGTAGCGGTAGGTTCATTTCTTTTAAAAAAAAGTAAAACATGGAGGCGGAATATATGGAAATGACTTGTTTGGGATGTAAAAAGGAATATACTGGTTACGAAGAAAGAATAGGTCAGTATATAGCTAATGGAATGATTTTAGCTATTGAAAATGGAGTACCGAAAGAAAGTCTCTATGAGATGCCGACTACTTATTTCATTCCAGATATAGAGCTGTATTGTGATAATTGTATTGCAAAAATTAAAACTGTTGAAGATAGTGTGGACAACCTTCTTTTAAAAGTTTCTTCTAAAAACGTGGATGTCAACAAAAAATTAGATAAACACAGTGATTTCTTTTGGAATCAATCTACTGATTCAGAGGATGATAAAGAAAAATTTGTTTTTTTATTTTCCTATATTGAAGAGTGTTTTAGTTTGAGTTCTGAAATAGCTAGTGAGCTCAAATATTTATTTAATCGTTTTGAAGACCATACAGTAGTTAACTTTGATAATTTCTCATACATGTTTTATTTTAGAAATGTAACATTGAAATCTATTAGTCTTATTGAGAAGTTAACAATTTTTTATAGCGTTGCTTTTAATGTTGAATTTAGAAAGAATAAAATTCAAAATAAATATGAGTTTTTGCTAAAGCAACTAAGGAAAATTCCCTCCTTTCAAGATAAAAAATTTTATGAAATGATGAATAAATTCAGAAAAAAGGGAGATTCCTTTAACCTTGAAGATACAAGAAAATCATTAGATCATGACCTTTCTTACAATAACGGAGTTGAAATGATTGGTGTACTGGATAAAATAGATATTATATATAATCTAGTATGCATGTGCTATGATTTGTTTGACGAAATGATTACATTGGTTCTTAACGTATATAAAAATATTCAGATTCCTTCTGATTATTCTAATTTAAAATATCAAGATGCCTCGATTATATCAGTTCAATATCCAAATCCTGAAGACACATATGCGTTTTCTCAAACATTTGGTGAAAGAGTTCATCAATTTAATAAAGCATTTTTAAAAGACGGAATTTTAGGTGAAAATTCAAAAAGGGTTTTTGATATTTTGAATCGTTTAAATGAAATTTCGAGAACTCATGTAATAGTTAACAATTTAATTACTGCAGCTATAGATAATAACTGGAAGTTTAAAGACGTTTTAATTGAGGAGTTATGTGAAAAAAATTATGATTCATTGATTAATGATATAATTTATCGTATTTATGCTGTTAATGATAAACTTGCAAGGTTATTAGTCAATAAATATAATTTGTTTACTGAAAGTAAATATATTTATTTTGACGATTTTCAAGATGTAATTAATGATAAAAATAATGAACAGATTATCATTAATAATAAAGACGTATTTACTAATTTAGATATTTTCTTATGTTCAAAAGAATATAAGTTCTTAACAAATAACCGTAATAGAATTTTTCATATTCGAAATGATCAAAATAATTTTATTGAATCAGAAGAAGAAAGTTTTAATATCTTTAGACTTAATAATATTCAAGAGTATTACAGTTACATGAATAAAATTATGATTCCAATTTTAAACGATATTAAACCGTAGCGAAATAATATAAAATTTGATAATTTATAGTAATACCCACCAAAATACTATAACTATAATGATAATAGCTTTAAATCAGTGTTTGTTAACAACCTGCAATATTAAGAGTGGGAATAAAATATATACTTGATTAAATGAGAAAAGGCCTACCAAAAGGATTTGTCGATTTGATAAATCCTTTTAGTAGGCTTATTTTTAAATAGTTTCCTACTTTTTAAGTGTGGAGATAGCAAATAAAAAAGAATATCTTGGAAAGGTTTATTGGGATGGAGAAAGTCATTTTTATCTTGATGGCACTGTTGAAAAAAAGCGGCAATATTTCGGTCTTAAAATATGATACTGAAAAGAAAAGATATTCAACCTTTGAATAGTATGGAATTAAAGTAAAAAGGTATCTGAGGCACAATCGTTAATAGTCTGTGCCTCTTTTTATTGATTTTAGATGAAGAGTAATGATCTATCACTAATTTGAGTGGTTTCGATCTGAACTTTATTAATGTGATTTTATAAGCTGGGTAGTAGAATACTATGCGGATGTACTAGATGGCACGCACTGGTCTGTTCGAATTGAATATGATACCCACCATGAAATTAAAAGGATAGTAATGATTTTCCTGCGAAGTGGACAAAATTTTGTAAGGTAGTTGCGAAAGTAAGTGATGGGGAGTTTTACTAGAACAAGAGCCGTAAAAATGTCATCTATTATTTCCAGTGATGATTAACGGAACGAAAACAACATGAGGAGAGTAGCAAAATGACAACAGAAGTAAGTACAAGTATTGTAAGGGATTATTTTGAATCATTAGGCATCACAGAGACAAAAGAGGAAGAGCGTTTTTGAGAAGATGTACATGCAGCTGATCCACTATTAGCAGAAAAAATGAATCTTCTCATCACAAACCGCTCTATTTCTAAGAATCATATGATTTATGAAGTGAAAAACGAAACATTACCTTTCAGTCTAGCGTTTGCTTCGTATACAGGAGACTTGCATCGGAACTACGGTACATGGATAGCTGATAAAGATTTGAAACCGCAAAGAATCTTAGAAATCGGAGGTATTTGGGATTGATCAATCGAAAGCAGGCATTGCTTGTGCAGAAGAGCTAGCAGCACACCTTGGATTAGAAAACGTGACTTTCCATTGTGTTGACTTTACTGAGATAGGGAACATTTTCCCTACAGGGCACTTCGATCACATTAAATTGGTACGCTGCTTCCATGAAATCATAGGCCCAACACCGATTCCGCAATATTGGAAACTAGAAGACTATTTGACAGAACAACCTACATTTGGACCCAAAGATTATTTTGCTATTGTAACATCGCTTTTAAGTGAAACCGGCTTGTATTTGTCATGTGAACGGCTGGAAAATCCGGTGAATACAGGACAGTGGGCAAATATGTTTGCAAGAAGCAGGGCTTTATATCCAATGGGATGAAAGTGATGTTATCAGCTTTCATGAGCTTGATGCCTTCAAAAAAGTACCTGTGATTATCGCAACAAAATATGATACAGGCATGACGACAATGGAAGGACTGGAAAAACTGGAAAAACTGTATAAACGAGAGAAGAATCTGTCTACTCTGCTTGGATATTCTCTCACTGGTGCAGCTGCAGAGTTTCTGTATAATCAATTTGAAAATACTGCATTTCAATCTGGTACAATTATTGACTTTACCAATCATTGGTATGTATTTCGTTTTTAGATTTGGGAAACGACCGATGTATTACTTGCGTATGGGTATGGCAACATGGGGCATCGTCACCTGGATATCCTACCAAAGGATGCGTGGATAGAGGCAGAAGAAAAGCGAAACGAATTCTTATCACAGTACGGAGATTATGGGGAGGTATATCACTACAGCAGTTTAGAAGATCGGCTGTTGTAAGATGAAGAAAATTGTTCATCGCAATTCTTGATCTTTTTTCGGTGAAGAAAGTGAGCGGTATAAGTGATGGATATGTTGACCTTTCTAAATTAGAGAAAGGTCAAAGCAGAAAAGAAGATAAAAGAACGAATTTAACTTTCTATATTTTATATAAATATTAAGATTAAATGATAATGTATGTATTTCATAAAAAATACACCAGGACACAATCGTTGACCGAAAAACCCTGTTATTGACCAAATCTTGACCAAACAGCAAAAAGTTTATTTTTCAAAAAGAGACAAAGGTCTGCTACATAAAGAAAACCCCTTGACTATCAAGGGGTTTTTCGTATGACCCCGGAGTGGCTTGAACTCACGACCTCCACCCTGTCAAGGTGTCACTAAGGATCGTTAGTTTAACGTAAGTCAAATCGTAAGTCAGCGCTAGTTACGAATGCCGTCATATCAACGTTTGTGGCTAAATAGTTATACGTCCGTCTCGTTTTCTATTATTAATTATAGCGTGTAGCACCGCCAAACTGCAAGACGTTAGGGCGCACTACTGTTTCTTTTGCGGTTAAGTTCTACGTCTGTTTTTTTTATTACATTTTCAGATATTACTTCTATCGAAGAAACGTGAAAAAATTATGAAATTTGACTAACAAAAAAACATCACTAACTAAGATAGATGAAAATATAGACAATTATGGATAACTATGATAGTGGTAAAGGTGATATAGCTAGATATAGATTAAGACCTTAGAGGGGGAAATGAAGAAATGGACAAACAAGGGCGTATAGAGTTAATAAATAGTAGGCATATGGTGAATAATTCATTTGGGGTAATTGATGAAGTAGGAATCTCTTCTTTAGCTGCTGAATGTGAGGTGTCAGTAGTAACAATTAAAAAAGATTTAAAAGAAATGGGTTGCATTATTTATAAAAGAAAAAATCCTAAAATAAAAGATTTAAGTGAATATGAAGCAATCGTTGAGCAGCTGTCATTAAAAATAGTAAAACGAATGCCTAGATATGCTCAAAAAAGGTCAGTGAGAGAGAGTATTGGTAAAAAGAATTGGAATAAAGTTAGAACGGTTATGTTAGAGAAATATAATCGTAGATGCTCTGTATGTGGTTTTAAACCAGAAGATACAGGTATGCTTGAAGTTCATGAACAGTGGGAATACGATGAAAATAAAATTGTATTAAAGTTAGTGGAACTTTCACTGTTATGTACATATTGCCATAGTTTTCAACATTTAGAGCATACAGCTATGCTTAGAATAAGACGTGAAACGTGGGGAGAAGATCGCCACAAGCTAAACATACATTTCATGAAAACGAATCAATGCACGCAAGATGTATTACAGGCTAGTCTATCTTTATCAGCTAAAAAGTTACGAGATGCTATGTTTCAAGAACATGATGCAATAATGGACATGCAACCGAATGAAGTAGCAGAGTACAGAAAAAGAAAGAAACAGTTAGAAACTGCAAATTGGTTTTACTGGATATTTGAAGATATGCCACTGCGTGATGAAGTCATAGTAGCATTGAAGAACAAAAACAAAACAGTTGTAAATGAGTAGTCCTGCATATTCGTAGGGGAAAATATATGTTGTTAGGAAGGTTGTAAATGATTGAATTACAGGATATTTGTAATTTTTAAGATGTCTCTCCTCAGTAGTTAGGAAGTCACATATGTGGCTTCTTTTTTTGATTTCTCCGTTACAAAAACGAATTAGGGTCGGATTTACTAGTGTAAGGCAACTTAATAAACAATTGGAGGTGAATATTCGATGGTCACAGCAACAACAGTTAAAGTTGTACGGGCGTAATTAGCACAGAGAATGTGCTTTGTCTCTGTAATTAAGGACGGAAGTAGATCAGTATCTTGTTTTTCACATATTGAGTAGAAAAGTTACAATTAGAAAATTTTAGAAATGAGGAGAAGAATTATGAAAAATGATTACATTCACCATGAAAATGGTACTACATCCATCTATATTAAATGTCTTGATTTTCTTCTTGAGATGCGTATTAGTACAGTTGATTTTCTTCTTGAGATGCGTATTAGTACAGTTGATTTTCATATTTTAGAAAGGCGTGGCTATAGCATTTGCGCTAAATGGTCTCAAGATAGCCGTACTTTTTACGTTATGAGCAGGGGGAAGTATATTCATCGGCTATTAAAAGGTGAGCCAAAAGGAATGCACGTACATCATAAAGACGGCAATGGATTGAATAACACTCGTGAAAATTTAGAGGTCTTGACGCCAAGTGAACATAGAAGAAAACGACGCACAAAGGAACCGATTATTGGAGATCCAAAAAAAGGTGTGAAAGCCCATATTCTCAGTAAAGCAGAGTTAAATAAGAAGAAGTGTGATAGGCGCTATTGGTTTCGACTTGATGTCAATGGGGTTTATTACGGTACATTCGACAATACAACTGAGTTGAGCTTATCAACCAATATTTCTGACATGGTGGTGAACAGAAAATGGACAGATGAGCAGATATACGCAAAAATTTTACCGCTTGGACATGATAAAGAGTATGTAGCGGTCATTAACAAAAAAGTACGGAGATTTTTTAGGACGCCTGATTCATCCAAAGTGAAGGAGAAGCCTTCTAAACGAAAGGAACGGTTTAAGAAATGATGTATCATAGGGGGATTTCCACGTTGTGGTTCCAGCAATCAAGCAAAGAGTTGCCTTTTAATTTATATAAAGGAGGAAATATAAGTGTCGCGATATTCACTATTTGATAACGAAACGGGGGAGATTGTAGAAGAGATAAGGGGAAGATTTATTTCTGAAGAGCAGGATCAAGCATTTCGTAAGAAGCTTGCAAAACAAAACGGACGCTGTGAAGGATTTACATTCATGAACATAGAGGCTGTACAAGAGATTGTCGAACAATTGTCTACTGAGGATTTGGGGCGATTACTATATTTGCAGACATACATTTATTACGATAGTGTCTTAGTGATAGGGCAGAAACATAAACCGATGACCAAAAGGGAGATTCAACAACTTATCGGACTTGAACGTCATGCATTTGGTCAATTTATGAAGCGACTGTTGTTTCAGAACATCCTGATAGAGAATATAGATGGATCATTTTCAATGAACGAACTGTACCATTTTAAAGGTTCTACATCTGGCAGACAATGCGTTAAAGTATTTTGTACAAGAATACGAGAGTTATATCGTAGTAAGTCTCTTACGGTTGCTGATTTGGGTATTATGTACCGATTAGCGCCATACATTCATTACGAGACAAATATTTTATGTACTGATCCGTCAGAAGTAGATATAACGAAAGCTAAGCCGTTAAGTCAGACGGAAATTATGATAATAACCGGATTAAAGGAACGAGCTGTACGTAATAAACTACAAAAAATGCAGTTCAATGGAATGCGTGTGTTTGTAGAAGAGCAGAATGGACGGAATAAGCATTACAAGTTGAATCCATTACTATTATATCGAAAAGATGGAAGTTCAGATCAATCTGAAATAGGTGTGTTTAAGTTATCATAACGTATAATACCGGCACTTCGAGTTCCATTTTTATGCTACCATCGGTATTTCAGATACCATCGAAAAAGTAAGCTTAGCCCTACAGTACCAAGCGATGCAGCTATTTAATGGTTGAAATTATATCTTAATCTTGAACGTAATAACCTTCACCTAAAAAGCCTAACGGCTCATCGGTTCGGTCTGCACCAAAGCTTATCAGCTTCTGTGGCAGTCAATTAAATAATATATTTTAGTGTGAATCCTGCCTATCTAGGTAGGGTTCAGCTGAGCGTTAGCGAGGCTTATGACGTTTTTTACGAATTAAACGTAATATACGTATAACTGATACGGTACATTTGTACTATTACGTTCTATTGAATGGTGAGTCGATTATAATTGTTGGTTAGCTCAATAACGAAAAATTTGTCACTTTCGAATGCGACAAAAAATTATTTAGTTTATGAACGATAAAAAGCTTAGTGCAGTCCGTCCGAATACGTCACTTTCCAAAATATCGAGGGGTATTATTCAATTGTTAATTTATCTTTGGAAATCTAGGTGTACCAAGCATTCTGCTAATCATGTGAAATTAGTTGTAAAGGAAAAACGCTTAACGGTATGACATTGATCATAAAGCGGATATTGACGCCAAAAAGATCTCTGTCGTAATTAATATAGAACAGCAATGGTCACTAAATGAAAGTGTGTGAACAAACAGAGTGAACAACCAAATCACTGGTCGTTCACGAACCGTTTGGAATGTGAACGATATAAGAAGGAAAAAGAACACCAATACGCCACAAACCTCATAAGGACAGGCATTGAGACACCGAACGAACGCGCCACCACCACCGCCACCCCAGCACAAGAGCGGCGCACGATCACCAGCGCACTACGCCTGGTGTATAACACACATTCGCACCAAAATTACGAACTTCGACGACTGGTAACGGATGGGTACCTCCCCCCAGCTGCAAATGACGGATCAGTGCAATAACGTATGTCGCAAAAAAAAAAATTTTAAAAATTTACGGTACCTCGAAGGAGAATTAAAAAAACTTTTGGATATACGTATACACTCGGAAAAGTAGTACGGGTGAATACATATAGCGAGGTAATTACATATGGGATTTTATAAACGCACGAAGAATGACAAAACGAAGGTAACGAAAGCAGACGGCTCAAAAGAAGAAATGGACAAAAGTATTATAGACGAATTTGGCGGTATCGCAACAATCATATTAGCAACGGCTATCGGGATAGTGTTGGTGATGCATCCGGAATATTTAGTCGACACGGTCGCACATCTGAAAGGGTTACTGAAGAAATAGTCGGACACTCGTCGGTTGGCGGCCAGGACGCGGGGTACGTCTTAAAGTCGATATTCTATAATTTTAGGTGCCATATCGATACAAAAGGAACTCATATTATCACGTGATCTTCAATACCCTTCATTCGTGTTTTATATGTAATCCTCTTCGATTTATGAAACTATGTTATGACATTCACTAATGCCTTGGTAATACTGCAACGAGAAGGCGGTGTCAATACTGCTAAGTTATGATACTTAGCATCAAAAAAAGACTGTCTATCATCGACAGTCCTGTTACTCGATTAAAGCGTCCGTTAATTAAATAAAAATTCGCTTTTCCATTCGGGGTCCTTTCTATCCTTTTCATTGTAATCAAGAAGGCATTCTTTCATTATTTTTGTATCTCTTGGCAATATTTTTTCCAATTCTGACCATCCGTTGAAAATCATTTTATTTGGCAAAGGACACACAAATCCTGTAATACAATCCCAAAAGGCATCCCAATTTTCTCCATAGAAATCAGGAAATTCAAGCTTTTCTTTAAGGAGTAAATGTAATTCTTTTGCAGTTTGGATATTACTTACATCAATGATCATAAGTGATTCACGCTCATTACTCAATTTATACACCCCATTAACATATTAGCCTTATATTTCATCATTCTTTTACAAGGTATTCCTTCCTTTTTCTTTAATAAACCTGTCCAATTAGTTAAACAAGAAATCCTTCTATGATTCTTAAGTGATGACGCCTATAAAATAAAAAAACTGTCTATCACTACTTAGATAGGAAGCGAACCTATGTTCTTAGCTCTGGAGGCTATTATAAGCCTCGTACACTCTATTCCCTAAAACGCCACAAAATATTGATACACAAACGGTCAAAAGTGATTGAATTCCAGTGTTCTTAGTTCGCATATGCAACACCTCCAATACTATCACAAGAGCGAAGGGGACGTTTCTTAGCGAATATCGTCTGGTAATAGGTGAACATAGATATCAAATTTCGAAATCTTGGTGAAGTGCCTGTGATAATATTACATTCAGCTTTCTCAGCCTTCTTACCACCTTCAGTCACCTCGACCTTACGATCTTTAAACTTACCCTGCACTTTGGTAATTCCAATGCCTTCTTGTTGATATTTCTTAATCAAAGAGCGCTCAAACTGCGCCATGCCCGAAAAGACTGTCAACAGGAAGTCGTTCGTCGGATTATCACTGGAAGTATCTAACCGTGTTTCGGTAACAGACTTCAATCCTGCGCCTTTCTCTTTGATCTACTCGATAATCTCTAGCGAATCTTTGGTGGAACAAGACAGACGGCTTATCTCAAGAACAATGACCGTATCACCTTTCTGTAGTTTGTCTAATAGTGCTTGCAGCTGTGAGCGTGCCATTGTTGTCCGTGAAATTTTCTCTTCATAGAAGAGGTACATCCATTCAGAAAATGCAATAATGTTATCGTATAACCGTACTCCAAAGTTAACGGATAATACAGTCCATTCAGCAGGCTCTATCCATAAGCGGTTTACATTTCGTTCCAATACAGGATGATACAATCATCATTTATAGTATAGGACAATAGGGGGTGTTATAAAGTGGGATAGTAACTTTATAATATAAAATGTATTGAATACTATAGCTAAATTTGCTTTTTGTAAAATACAGTTTATATTTTTAAATATTCCTCTAATCTAAGGACACTCTTTCTACGCCAAATAGAATATTATTTACTTCCCTCAATTTATCCAAATCATTATAATCAAATTCCTTGATAGGAATCCATAAGTAATCAGCCTTCATGCTATTCAAATCTGTAGACCATGTTTCCCAAAGTATCTTTAAGTCTTTGTCCAGAATTACCAGAATCGGATGCCCATTTTTTGAAATTAATGCTTTAGCCAACGTATCATCATCAACATCAATTTCTTCCTCTAACTCTTCTAATTTTTTCTTTATTGTAGGATATTTTCCACGTATTTGATTCCCTTTTGTTCGGATATCCTTAACATTAAACTCATTTGGCAAGATGCTTATATCATTAACTACATTTAACAGTAACCCAAACGCATCATCTGTTGCCGAAGCATCAAATCCAACGCTTAGATCATCGAAACTATAATAATCGGGTATAAATTCAATTCCTCCTACAGCTGCCACCCTTGTGCCTAATATTTTAATCACGATATTATAACCCGCTGGTATACCTTCAGGAGAAAAGAATTCCTTGTCACTATCTTCAACTTGGATCACTAGATACCTAATAGCAGTAAGAGTATCCTTTATGAGAATGGGCTTAATTTTCATTTTGTAGATAACACCTCTCTAACCAAGGGAATCATTTCATCAATCATTCTAATTTCGGTTACTCCTTGTCCTATGTATCTATAAATGAGAATTTGGCTTAAAAGTGGATAAAGAGTTTTCCTCATCTCATTAGTATCTTTTTGGAATAAATGTGCCAATTCCTCATCGGTTACAACTGGGCGATTAATTAAATAATGTAAGTAAACCTCAGTATGGGGGTAGTCTTCAATTAAATATGTTACTGCTATTTTTGCTCTTGTTCTATACTCTTCAAGTGCTTGCAATATCAATGCTTCATCATCTGATGGACTAATTTTCCGTAGTAATAAAACTATAATCTCATTAAAGGCATCTGAAATAGCTAGAACGGCTTTATCCCATAGCTCTCCTGGTGTATACTCATTTAACTTTAAATTTAATGTACCTAATGCCTTTTGAAAACTTCTATTTTTAATATGGGAGTATTCTGTTCTTACATTGTAAACCGCCCATAGCTTTTTATTTATTTCTTCATCAATCCTTAGTGACTCTTCAGGGAAAGACTTTTTTAGAAACGCTATTAAGCTTTTTATTGATTTCCCCGTAGATATGCCAGATAACATATCTATCTCCTTTACATTTATACTTTCAATTGAAGTACTTACTAAATTTATTAGTTGAGAGGTAAGTGAATCTTGATCGCTTACTTGCTTAGATAACCTATGTAATGAACTAAATTTAAATCCTTTAAATAAATCAATGCTGTATGTTTCATTAAATACCCTTTGTAAAGTATCCATCTTTTCTATTAGTAATTGCACATTGTCTTTCTCTTTCAACATTTTCTCTCCTTTTATATTAAATAGATTCAATGGTTACTATAGAATCCGAAAAATTATTTTTTAAGTTCTAGATAAGTGATAACATGTACTTTTTATTGTAAAACACTTCCTGGTTTGGTGACAATATCTGCTTTTATACTTCGAATTACATCTATTTTGGCAGAGCGTTTTTAAGAGGATTGGCGATTATGCATGAGCAACTTGAGAAGAAAACACGAAAAATTTAGTAATATTATAAGTGAGATGTAATATTAAGTTTCTTTAGAATTCGAAAAGGTATACAATTACGAACAGTTTGCGTAATGTAGACAAACTCTCATTCTACCGTTTTTTATCATGTTCGCAAAAGTGTCGGTATACTGGGAAAAATTATATACCGGTGATTGAGAGGAGTACGGAAGTATGGATAATCGTAAATTCGGATACATTCGTGTTAGCAGTCGAGATCAGAACGAAGCACGTCAGCAGCAATCTATGAAAGAGATAGGTATAAGTAAGTAACAGAGACATATTTGTCGATAAACAAAGCGGAAAGGATTTCTATCGGGAACAGTATCAATCACTTAAACACCATTTAAGAGCGGGAGACGTACTGTTTATTCACTCTTTAGATCGTTTTGGTCGTAATAAAGAAGAAATCTTAAACGAATGGACAGACATTACAAAGAACATTAGAGCTGATATTGTTGTACTCGATATGCCTTTATTGGATACTACGAAATACCAGGACAGCCTTGGAACATTTATCTCCGATTTAGTATTACAGATATTATCATGGCTAGCGGAAGAGGAGTGGGAACGGATTAAGAAGCGTCAGAGAGAGGGGATAGACCTTGCACTAGAAAATGATATCGAACTATGCCTGGTTCAACGTAAATATGAGGCTCAAATCTCGAATCCTTGACGATTCGTAAAAAGACTGTCCCTTTTCCATAAAATGAGTCGGCGCAGTAGCCGACTGAACAAAAAAAATTCCCCGAATCATAAATCCGGTGGTGTTATAAAACTACCGGTGCAGGTTTGTAAATGTAGACGGACTTAATAATGTCTCATTGGGACAAATGAAAACTTAAAAAGGAAAAATGATTTAATATAAATTTTTACAAATTTCAAAAAACGTTTATACTAATATATGTATAAAAATTATTGATTTTGGGGGTTTTTGTGTGGCTGGTGTAAAAACATTTATTTCATCAACTTGTTATGACCTTTCGATTGTAAGGTCTCAATTAAGAACATTTCTTAATTCAATTGGTTATGAACCAGTAATGAGTGATTATAACGATATATTATATGATCCTCGAGAACATACTCATACAAGTTGTGTTAATGAAGTTGCTAATTGTGATATGTTAATTTTACTTATAGGTTCTAGGTTTGGTGGTAGAGGTGTTCCTGAAGCGATAAATAAAATTGATTTTGAAAGTTTAATAAATGAAAGCAAAAGTATAGATAGTTTGATTGAAAAGGAAAGCCTATCAATAACACAGTTAGAAGTATTAAAAGCCATTGAAGAGTCAATCCCGGTATATACTTTTATTGACCAAAAGGTTTACCACGATCATGAATTTTATGAAAAAAATAAGGATAAAACAGATATTATTAACCAGATTCACTTTCCTTCGATTGATAAGCAAGAAACCGCAGAATACATATTTAATTTTATAAATTTTGTTAGGTTAAGGACAAAAGGAAATAATATATTTCAATTTTCTAAAATTCAAGATGTTGAAGAAATATTAAAAAAGCAATGGTCAAGTTATTTTCAAAGGTTATTAAATGAGCAAAGGTATACAGGAATAGAAGCTCGGCGATATGAATCTCTTAGTCAACAATTTGAAGATTTAAAAACAGCAATTTTGACATCTATTGGAACAAGCAATGAAAAAGAGGTAGCAAGAGGTGTTGTTAGGTATAGAAGGCTAATTGATTTCTTGTTTGGTATACAAATATCGGATTTCGGTTATATAAAACAAACTACAGATAATTGGGATAATATATTGGCGTTTGCTGGAATTAAAAAGATAGTAGATGTTTCTAGTCTCGAGAATGAACATACTCGTCTTCGTCCATCTAGTGCTAGGACTATTCTAGTGAAAGAAGATGAAACTTTTTATGAACTTAGGTTTCAAAATGAATTTATTTATGACTTATCATTAGAGTGGGATTCTTTTAAAGAGATTCCATTAGAAAATAGAAATACCATTGTTGATACTTTATTGGAAATGAATAATGGCTCAACTTTTGTAAGGCATCATAAAATACCTATAGATAAATGGCTGAATGCAGATCATAATAAACTTGTAATAAAAGAATTTATAGCTGGATAAATACACTTAATCTTTTGTTAATCGTTAACTATTGCCCCTGATATTCATTAAGAAGCACACCTTATTAGGGAATCGACCCAATTCAATATTATTATTGGTCATAATTTGTGGCTTGACTACCGGGGGCTTGAGTTTAAGAAAGAAAGATCGTTAAAATGACGATCTTTTTTTATCTTCGTCAATATTAGATTCACTAGGTTTCAGGTGTAACCTTGGATGATACGCAACAATTAGCGGAATTCACAACGCCTATTAAGCTTTATTTTATTAGTGTGGTCTAGCAAATGCTAAGACGAATGGTGCTGTCGATTACAAACAAAGGGGGCATTTTATATCGGCACTTGCCTAGAGTAACGCACACATGATAGCCAAATCAAAAAAACTGACAAGCTGTACTATGGATTTCATTACGCTCAATTTATTTCGGAACAGTTAAATAACAACTAGAGGAAAGCTACAAACTTTTGGTACTAACTGACGTCAGATAAATGCAAAGACATTACTGTAAAACTCTACTTTATCGATAATGAGTGAGGATGATGAAATGGTATCATTCCGGCCATATGACAGGTAAATGGAATGCAGTTAGCTACGTTAGCTATCTACTTCCATTAATATGTATCAGTTGTCATTACTTTGCTGATCGATACTAACGAAAAGAAAAAAAGGGCGCCACCCCAGCACAAGAGAAAGACCACATGTTATATCAAACTACGCTTACTGATATACGAATATGGTTGTGAAAATCTGAACCCTGAACGCAACAACATTCGTTAGTTGAGTTTATCACCTTGTGAAGAAAACAAATTAATTCGAAACGCCGTTTTTAAAATTAAATTTAAGACAGTGGTGGCCATCGTTGGATAGCGGTTTTAGCCTATGATAATACTCTATATTGGTTAGCGTTTTAAAAACGTTTGTCAAGAGACTATAAAAGTTATGTTTCATTAATTGTAAAATTGTACCTATATCAATATTGAGTTAAAATAGTTGTGTACATAAACGGAAGGGGGAATAGCATTGGTAAGTTTTTCTGAAAGGATAGGGGTTAAACCTGCGCGATCAGTAATTCAAAAAGACTCAATGGATAAAGATTTAAGAAACAGCTTATGGAATGTTTTTTACGAAAATGTTTTAGCTAATCTTGGAGGACCAATAAATACTAACAAACGTTATGATGCGTTTTTTAAGAAAATGTGGAGGGAATTCTTAAAGGAGCCCGTTGATTCTATGCCTACATATCCATCAACTATAGGTGCGCAGTTAAAATCTTCATATTTTAAGGAGCCCTTAAACTTAAAAGGTTTTGAAGATGTAGGAATTCATAGTAGTAACAACTGGTATCAAGTATACGACTTCCTAGAATTTGTTGTCGAAAACTATCCTGCTAACAGTAATAAAAAGTTTATACGGGATTGTAATTACATACTAGAACGTGAACTATCCGCTTATAGATTTGTTGGTAATTGTCTTGTAACGATAACAAATGAACAGGAAATAGCAGCCGTGGAGCAAGCCCTTCAAACGAAGCATGACACACATTATGCTAATACACATTTAGAAACTGCATTAAAGTTATTTGCTGATAAGCTCAATCCTGATTTTCGTAATGTAATTAAAGAATCTATATCAGCAGTAGAAGCCATTTGTACCGCTATAACAAAAGCTAATGGGCAGAAAACATCAACGTTAGGAGAAGCTTTAAAAGTAATTGAAAAAAAGGCGCACATTGAATTACATCCAACATTAAAAGTAGCTTTTGATAAGATGTATGGTTATACAAGTGACGGAGGTATTCGCCATTATATAAAGGATGATGAGGAAGTTAATGTAGAAGATGCTCAATATATGCTTGTGACATGTTCGGCCTTTGTTAACTACTTAACGGAGAAGGCAAGAAAAGCAGAAATTGAACTCTAATAAATACCGTCTTCCGATGGAATAGTGTAACAATAAGTATTTGTACGAGTAGCCAAACGGCTACTTTTTTATTTGGTGGGCGAGTGTTACAGGGTTAATTATGTAAAAATACCAGTGAGATAAAGCGACACGCAAGCACTTCGAAAAATATGGGGTTATTTTTTATGTGCTTTTAAATTATGTAGTAACCGCTAAATATTTTAATTACTGAGATAACCTACAAACATTTATAGGAACAGAAACAACATTAGAACGAAACGCCGAGTAATTCAATTTTTATTTATCATCGCATAGTGGCCGTATGCTCTGGACCACGCTTAGGGGCTGCCCGTAAACAAGAGAAAACTCATATGTTATATCGTACTATGCCTGATGATGGATGAATATGTATAACAAATGTCGAAATCTCTAATGATATCCAACGGGACAACGCTAATAGTGGAAATTTTTTTTGTTGAATATTAGATATTACAGCCATATTTATCCCTAAATATTTTCTTTTTTCTCTCCATACCATAGGTGCAATTTTTATAAATAGCATCCCAAAAGGCAATGATATCAACCATAGAACTTCTTGTGTAGGTATATAAAGGTTTTTTACGATGTGATTTGGCGCAGTACAGCTTATTGTTTCCACCGATTAATTCCTCTACATATTGCTTTATTTTTTCCATAAATGGTTTCGATGCACTGAACATAATTATGTAATTTTTCTTTTTATTCCCAACCGAACCATCCCCTTCAAAAACGCCCCTAATAAACGCTGGACGGAACCGTTTGGGAATATCTGGACATTCTACAGTCGTTGTCTTCTGGTATGTCATTCCGTACTTCATAAGTTCACAAATCACTTCTGCATTTCGAAACTGAATTTTATAATGCCAATTTCCATTTCGATACCGTTTCTTTACTTCATGCTTGTAGTGAATAGTTTGTGCAATCCAATTAACAACATCTTCATCAATCAATTCAATACTTATTCCGTTATCGGGAGATAAACAACCATCTGTTAGTAATAGGCCGAGTATATATGCAAGTTCCTTTGACATGGTTTTAAAGAAGTCTGGATTTACAGAATCATTTTGAGCTTTTACATCTTCAAAATACTGCTCTCTACTTCTTAATAGTCCATAAATTCTTAAGGAGTGTGTTACTGAACTAGGAGACTGGTTCAAAAACACTGCTATCTTATTTATGTTTTTGTTAAAACGATTGTACAATTGCGCCATTAACTCAAAGGGAAATTGATCCCAAAAGAATTTTGATCTAGACTCACCGCTAGTCCTTTTTGGGATACCAAGGTCTCTAAATTTTGTTTGTATGGTACACTCCGAGACATTAAATAGATTTGCTATTTTTTTAATAGATAGATTACGAACATTGTATAAATAGTCTAGTCTCTCAGTGTTTAAATTAGGAATGTATTTAATTTTATAATCTGCTGCTCTTTTAATCGGTACTCCTAATTCTTTCATAGTTCTACTTAGTGCTCTATAGGAGGTTTTAAGTAGCTCTTGTATTTCTTTAAGTGTTAACCTATCGATGTGATGCCAATTGTATAAGTCTTCATAAGTTACATTTAATTTTCGCATAGGCCTCGGCATCTATATATCCTCCTTAAGATATCACGTATTTATTTACACTAAAGTATATAAATAACCTGTATTCCAACTTCGGCTACTCGTATTAGTTCTTCTTGTATTACATTCTTTATGTCACTGTACTCCAATTTTTTGATACATTGTTTTCTGGTAACATTATAATGTGGTTAGGAAAAACTACTTATATGCTAGCCGTTAAAGGATTTTTTTAAACATTAATTTTTAAAAAGTTTTTTCAAAAGTAGTTAATTAGGTGTGAACAAGTAGGAGTTACTATCTCGTACGAAATCTAAGGGTTGGCTATAGTTTTAATAAGAATACAGAAAAGAAAAAAACGTCATCCGCAGATGACGTCTAACGCAATATTTTACGCTCTTTATTCAACTTTCCAATAACAGCATTCAACGGAGAAAACTGATCATGCTGATTAATCAACGCATGTCTCGATAGATGCGTATAACGCATCACCATACGCAGGTCAGCGTGACCGAGCAACATCTGCAAATGACGTATATCTCCACCAGCTTCTAGAAACATCGTAGAGCCGGTATGTCGGAATAGGTGGGGATGTACATTCTTCGTAATACCAGCCTTCCTTGCATATACCTTCAGTCGTTTCCGAAAATGATTACGATCCATCTGTTCTCCATAGTTCGTAACAAAGACGTAATTCGTTTCAAATTCTTCGTTTTCCTTTATCAAATCTTTCAGTAAGTTCGCAGTCGTATTTTTAATTGGGACAATACGTGCTTTACGATTTTTGGCAACAGTTGCACGAACTGTGATAACTTTGGTAGAGAAATCAATGTCATTGTTGGTAAGCGATAATGTTTCGCTAATACGTAAAAATGTATCTAATAAAAGATTCATAATAACGTAATCTCGATAATCACTATAGTTTCGTTTATTCGGAGCATTAAGTAGATTTCGTAATTCATCGACTGTAAGTATATTAATCTCCTCTTGCAGTTCATTTACATTTTTCACTCGCTTCATTGGATTACTCTCACTCAACTCCTCATCAACAAAGAAACGGAACATCACCCGTAATGTTTTCAGTCGTGTATTAATCGTAGAGGGGGAGAGACCAACCTTTTTACAATCATTTGGCTTGTAGTTATGGTCTTCGAACTGTATCTTCTCGTTCTTCATAAATACTACGTAATTACGGATAACATCTGTTGTAATTGCATCTATATTTTTGCTGAGATCTTTGTAGTCGAGAAAATGCGTAAAGTATCGAAAGTTTTCCTTATATTGATGCAAAGTACGGGCAGCTCTACCTTCAGCAACTTTAGCGTGATAGAACTTCTCGAACAAATCGTCAATCGTTTGTGTAGCAAATGTTCGTAACTCCTTCTTTACGCGTTTCCCTTTACGCTTTGAAACTGTTCCTTCATTATTATTAGATGCCATACAAAAACCGCCTCCTATTTCGTTTTTGAAAACGAGATGAGAGACGTATAACTGTCCGTCTTAGCTGACCGCCACCGTGTTTGGACGGCAACCGCCACCCTGCGTCAAGTCAACGCTAAGTCAACGGGAAATAAAAAACCGCATCAAACGTTAATCTGACGCGGCTTTCGACCAATGTATGACCCCGGAGAGGCTCGAACTCACGACCTCCACCCTGTCAAGGTGCCGCTCTCCTAGTTAAGTTAGAGGAAGTAACTATTTTTCAATCTTCAAACCTAATCCACAAAGTTTATTAATCTGCACCCAATTACTTCCTTCTTTTCTCCTCATATTCTATAATTAATCTATAAAATTAAATGGGGGTAATTTCCAAAATGAAGCTTCAAACCGTGACCCAAAAAGCTACTCAATTTGAACCCGATATTTCATTGCTTGCTGAAAAAGAATCAGGGCGCCAAGAATTCGTAAAACGTTTTCCATTAGAATCCTTAAGAAATCTCACCATAGAAGAATATGCAAATACTAAAACAAAAGATTGTTTCAATTACTGGCTCGAGCGAAAAAATATTTTAGGCGGCATTGGTGGAGCCAATTCTGCTAAATTCGGTATTTATCTTGCTAAAACTGGTGAGTACTGTAAAAGTTATGGTAAACAAAAAGTGGTATTAAAAGATGAACAGTTACAAGAAGAATTTAGAGTCCTAAAAGAAGGGATTTGTGAGGCAATACGACTTGCAAAGGAAGGCCGCATCTCTGAAATTCTTAAATTGAATTTACCAATTTATAATATGGTGCTGCTAAAAATTTTAAATATTTATGTTCCAGAGAAATTTTTTAATATTTATTCACCACCAATATTGATTGAGCTTGGAAAAGAATTACATATAAAAGATGAATTGCTTACTCCTCAGAATGCAATTGAGTTGAATCATGCAGTGTTGCATTCTATTAAAAAAGAAAATATTTTTTTAGATTGGTCAAATGAAAAGATTTCAAGATTTATCTGGGATACATTTTCTGAGCGGGATAAATCGCTTGATAAGAATACAAACTATTGGCTAGCTGGACATACATATGGAAAAGATCGTTCCATCCAAGATTATTTGTTGAAAAACAACTGTATAGCGATAGGCTTTTTACGTGAAAATTTATCCTCTCTTTTAGAAGAAGAAAATATTGAGGATATCATTGATGAGAAGGAAGAAACATCAGCAGGACAAAAAGCATTAAAGCAATTTTTAAAAATGAAAGAAGGAGACCTTGTTGCTTTAAAAACATCATTTACTCGTAAGGTTGATGGGAAGACAAGATCAGTGTTACGAGTTAGTGCTGTTGGGAAAATTACCAAAGATACTATTGATGGTTATGAATTCTCTGAAGAGTACGGACATCTACTTCCTGTTGAGTGGATTAATATTGAAGAGAGAGAGTTCATAGGTTATGGAGGATATCGTAGTACATTAAATGAAGTGAAAAATAAAAATGTCATTAACTTAGTATTTATGCAGGGAAAGGAAACAAGTAATACGCCCCAAGAATCTATCGAAGAATTAGATACAGATCCAAGAAACTATGTCTTTTTTGGTCCACCTGGAACAGGGAAAACATATCAAATCGTTGAACGTGCTCTTGAATTGATCGATAAAAGAACATATGAGGAACTGAAAGTAGATGGACGAGAAGCATTACAACAAGAGTTTTCACGTTTAACAAAAGAAGGACAAATTCATCTTGTAACGTTCCATCAGTCATATGGATATGAAGATTTTATAGAAGGCTTGAAATCTGATGGAAAAGGGAATTTTGTGCCAACGGATGGTATTTTGAAAAAATCGGCACTTGAAGCTATGTATGAAGGAATTCAAAGTACAAGTCAGGAGTTTTCGAATGAAGTTCGTTTTGAGCAACTTTATGATTACCTGGTTGAAAATGGTTTGAAGAATAATATTCAATTTGAATCAAAAACAGGAACGACAAGTTTCATTTCATATATTTCAGAGCAAAATAATATAGTTGTAACGAGTGAAGATGTAAAAACTAGTTCAATAGTTTCAAAGAATCGTTTACTAAGCTTGTATCGCTATGTTCAGGAGCATGATATTGATTGGAAGAATAATATAATGTTTGTTCGTGAGGCAATTGGTGGGTGTAATCAGACGAAATATTGGTCCGTACTAAATTGGATACTAGAAAAAATGGAAGATACAACAGAAGAAGAAAAAATGGAAGTTGAAGGAGATGAGAAAAAGGCAATTATTCAAAAGGCATTGCTGGAAAACGGCTCCTTTGATTATTCGAATGCGAAAAAACATGTTGTAATCATTGATGAAATGAACCGAGGTAATATTTCTAAAATTTTTGGTGAGCTGTTAACGTTACTGGAAGAGGATAAGCGTTTAACACAAAGTAATGAATTGATTGTTGAATTACCTTATTCAAAAGAGAAGTTTACGTTACCTCCCAATCTATATGTAATTGGAACAATGAATACGGCTGACCGCTCTATAGCTTTGCTTGATACAGCGTTACGTCGCCGTTTTGTGTTTGAAGCAATCATGCCAAATACTGATCTTCTTGAATCGATTGGTGATGAAATTGACCTTGCTGAAATGCTTTCTGTTATTAATAAGCGGATTGAAGTACTGTATGACCGCGATCATATGATTGGACATGCATATTTTATAAACGCGAAAACAGATAATGAAGTTATAGCTATTTTTCAAACGAAAATCATTCCACTTTTACAAGAGTATTTTTATGATGATTGGGAAAAGATCGGTCTTGTTTTGGGTGGAATAGGGAGTTCAAAGGAAGATCAATATATTGTTTATAAAGAAGAAGTTAATGTAAATGAATTGTTTAAACAAAAGCCATCTATTTATATTCCTGCACTGTACCGAGTAAAACGAAAATTAACAGCGCAAGAGCTAATAGCGATTTATGAATAAGACAATTATAGTGCGTGAGGCGTATGACTGGATTACAGAAAGTGACGTTACAGCAGAACAATTTGATGAGCTTATACGATATATTGAAGAAAAATATCCCAATGAACAGGTGATTGATCAAAAGTATAAACGACTTCGCTTTATTAATTATGTTGGTGTGATCCAATGTTCTGATGTGAGGTACGAAATTATTCACAAAATAAAACTCACATCTAATGACGATCGAAAGGCATTGCTAAGAATGCTTTCGGTTACAGGATTTTTGCCGGTTTCATTTTATGAGGAAGTACTAAATGGTGAAGATAGAGGGGAACTGCTTACGGCATTTCTTGCTACATTTCTTACTCGTTTGCTAAATGAACTCAGAAAAGGGACTTTTAAAACATACGAACGTCATGAAGAAAATTTAAATACACTGCGTGGCAAACTCGAGCTTAGTAAACACATTTATAAGAATGTATTTCAAAAAACAAAAGCATATTGTGCATTTGATGAATATACGGAAAATAACTCTTTAAACCAGCTATTTAAATGTGCATTGCTCATTGTAAAAAAGCATACAAAAATACATACTTTAAAACTTTATCTTGAGCGCTGTTTAGGCTACTTAGAACCTGTGGATGTAGTGTATTTCACAGAGAAGGAATTAAAGAGTATTACATTTAACCGACAGAATGAACGTTTTCGTCAAGCTGCTTTGTTTGCTAAGCTAATTGTTGAGCGGGCAACGATTTATAGTAAAGGCCGAGGAGCATCATCGTTCTCTTTCTTATTTCAAATGAATATGTTGTTCGAAAAATATATTGAAGTAGCACTACAAGAAGCTATTGGTAATAATAAAATAATCAGTCAACATGCAGAGAAGAGGCTATTACGTAATAAGAAGAGTGGACGCCGGAACATTTTATTAAAACCAGATTTTGTGATTGATAATATGATAATCATGGATACGAAGTGGAAAAGTGCAACAAATAATGGAAGAAGTAGTTATGTACAGAGCGACATTTATCAAATGTATGCGTATGTAACTGCTTATAAGGAAGTTGAAAGGTGTATATTGCTGTACCCGAAACAAGAAATAGAAGCCGATCATCCTGTGTGGGAAGTTATCGATACTGAAAAAACTATCGAAATGTGCACGATAAGAATTGATGAATTTCCTGAGACTGTTAGAGAGTTAAAAGAAATTATAAAAGGTGTTTATGTATCTTTAGATACATAAAATGTGTATGAGGAATGTAGAAATAACTAATGTTCTAAAAAGTCAGTTTGAAAATTCATTGACTCTATTTGTTTGAATTGTCATTTATTGGGAGGGTAGTCTGAATTATAACTTCATGTGAACCATAAACTATTATTAATATTTTAGTTTAATAGAGCCTTCCTAATAACAGGTAATATGTGTAGAATATTTTCGTATAATTAGAGTGAAAGTATTATGGACTTTTAAATGGACTAGCATACAAAATTTCACAGTTGAATTTTGTATGCTAGTCATTTTTTGTTCAAATTGAATTAATGTAAAACTTGCCTATTAAAGAACTAATAGTAGTTTGGATAAACATTTTATTATAAATTAGTTGGAGTTTGTTTCTTAGTATTAATTCTTTCCACAACCTTATCAGGTAAATCTCCTAAGAAATAATTCTCAATATGATTCCAAAAATCGTCAGAGGTAAAGTCGTTTTCGAATAAATATCTCAACATCTCTACAGAGGTATAGTGACGATCGTGTACATTCTTTAAAATACTATTGTTATATCCTGCAGGATTTTGGAGTGTTTTTTCAATTTGATATTCCGAACCGACACGAATATAAATTTGTGGGTGGTCGCCACCTTTAACTTCATAAACTAAGAGCTCAAACATTTCTAGTAAACCTAAGACTAAAAATAGCTTAGCTGATCCAGAAGAGTCTTGCTTTCGTAAGAGATACTCTATAGAAGTTCCTTGTTCATTTAGTTTGTTAGCATAATGTAATAGCTTGGAAGTTTCTTGGGTAATAAACTTAATAAAGGTGTTAAAACTAGGATGAATTCGATATGTTGTTGAAAGTCGATATTCGTTTTTATTTAGTATATATGTTCTTTGGTTATTTGTTTTATTCATAATTGATTCGTAATTGATTATACTTTCAAGTAATTGACTGACAAATGCTTCTGCTTTATAGGATGAAATAGAAAAATGGTCTTTTATAAGGGCCTGAAGTTCCTTAGCTTCAAAAACTTTTCTTTTCATAATATATTGCGAGAGAACTTCATTTAATTTGTTAAGATTTTCTTCTAACTTATACATAAAGAAATCCTGGGAAGGGGCTTGCAATTGGCTAGAAATAATAAAAATTGGATCAAGTTTTTCTAATAACTTATCTTTAAGTTGACTTCCCTTTTCATGCAAGATTCTTTTGAAATTAGGGAATGATAAATGGCTAAATTTATCTCTCCAAAGATGATCAAGATTTATTTTATAAATACAATGTGTCTCTGCATCTACCTCGCGATATTTTTCAACATATTCTTTATAATTTTTTAATAAATCACATTCATCTTCTTTAAATACTTTAAAATATTCTACAGCAAACATACTGCGTGGACGTGCAGTAATAGGTGAATATTTTAAAGGTGAGTTAATAAAGCCTTTTTCAATAATTAAGAGAGCAGTTTTGAGTTGGTTATCTATTAAATCACTGTCAAAAGCATCATCTTTTTTAGACTGGAAAATATAGTGAAATTCCTCGGAACTCACTAACAAGTGACGAGATTTATTTTGTTTGCTTCGTTGTTTATATAAGTCTAAAACTTTTTGCATAACTTGAATCAATTGATATTTTTTAATTGTACTAATACCATGGAGTCGATTCACGTGCTTGAAATCCTCTTTTAAATAAGTGAAACTTGCTAATCCCATCTCTAAACCACGTGCAGCGCGACCTATCTCTTGTACATAATCACATACATTTCCTGTTGGAGCAAAATGTAAAACTGTATCGATGTCTGGAATATCAATACCCATTCCAAAAGCTTTTGTAGCTAACATAATTCTTGCGTTACCATCTTTAAATCTTAAGAAATTTTCGTTTTTCTGCTCTTTTTTAAGGCGTCCATGATAAATTGCGATATTTTCCAAAAGATTATCTGAGGCATGGCGTTCTAAATATTCTTTAAAACTAAGAATAGATTTAATTAATGGAAAGTATATGAGCACCTTCCGATTATCTACTAGCTCGTATTTTATTTGTTCCAACAAAAACTTGTGCTTAGCTGCAAGGTACTCTTTATCATTTGCATTCTCTATGTTATTCGAATTTATTGGGTTAATTTGAACTTCAATATTATCCCGCTTTACATAGCCAAAGTAGTTAATAGGATTATTTAATATTAAACTATCACGAGTTTCAGCATACATATCCTCAATGCCACCATAAATCGCTGTTGCAGTAAAAGTAGCAATAGGAAATTGATGCTTTGTTTCCAAATCTGTTGGATTATTTTTCTGATAAGTTTTACCTCTACGAATCTTTTGTAAATAATCTCCTAAGTACCAATAATCTGCTCGAAAAGCTTTACCCCAAGTTGTGACAATATGTGCTTCGTCAATAATAAACAGTCCAATTTCCCTGTCTCCAATAAGTGCTGAGATATCGGCTCTACTTAAAAGTGTTTCAGGTGAAATATATAAAATGGAGATTTCTTTATTTGATATTCGATCTGCAATATTTGCTTTTTCTACTGGAGAAATCTCAGAGTTAATCGTCGCACTAAATGTTATATTTTTTTCTTGTAGATTATAGACTTGGTCTTTCATAAGGCCAATCAATGGTGATATAACGATTGTGAGATACTCATATTTTTCAGCTAAATAAATAGCAGGCACTTGAAACATAATAGATTTTCCGGCTCCTGTTGGTGCGGTAACAAAAATATCTCTAAAGTTTGGTATTGTACCATTTTTTTTTGCAGCTTCCGATTGTGAAATTACATCGTGGATAATTTGTATCTGAGAGACTTCAATGATTTCCTTTTTATTAGTAAGGGAGTCAACATTTTTATAAACTTTTAAAGAGCGGTAAGAATCATATCCCCAATAACGTTTCAAAATATCTAAGTATGCTGCTTCCATTTCAGAAGGAATTTCATTTTGCTGCACCTGCTTCAACACTTTATAAACTTTTAGATTTGGTATATATGAGTAAAGTAAAGTCAGTTTATCTAAATTAAGACTTTCTATATAGTTTTTAGTGGATTTCTCTCCAAAACTTATGTAAATTGAACTGTTTATTTTAGCTGATTGGATTAGATCAGATACCATATCTAAAAAATCAAACGGGATTTCTCCCCCTAATTCAACATAATCAACTTTTTCACTTATTTCTTCTAATTGTAATTCATTAATCTTGTTAAATAGATTTAATTCTTCGAAGTCTTCTTTAGTAACATATGAAACATAAATATTTTTTTTCGGAGAGACTTCAATTGATGAATAGAATTCAAATAAATAATTGGCTTCATTATTATTTTTTGACTCAACTTGAGAGTCATGAAAAGCATCTAGGTGTTCTGGTGGAATAGAATAACTTAAAGGGTAGTATGCATCATAAAAGTTGTTGTTAATAATAATTGGTTTTCCAACAATTGAAATATTACCTGGTGGAATGGTTTGAAACTCTTCATAAGTAAGCCAGTGATGATTTTTTAAAGAAGCTTGTTTAAAAAAATCTATAATATTTTGTTGTTTTTTTAAGTCTAAGGAAAGTAAAGAAGTATCTAAAGGGATTGTTAATAATTTGAAGTCTAAAATTTCTTGTAACCAATCATGTGGAAATCCTTTGAAAATATAAATTACTGTATTTGTATCTTGTTTTTTTTCTCTTAAGCTTAAAAAAGAATCTCTAAAAATTTGCTTAAGCAAAAAGACACCCCCTAGTAAATGTAAATATGTTACTATTATATCAGTATTTATTCATTTACGGAAACGTAAGGGAGGTGTTTTTGGTGAGAGAACTCTTGGATGATATCCTTTCTTCTCGATTAATAAGTCTGGATAAAAATTCCCCAATAAATATTCAATGGTTTTTACATATTTGTAATTCTTTCTCCACTAAAGACGTAAGTGAGAAAGAATTAATTTCCTATCTACAGAGCAAAGGATATTTTATGTTCTTTAACCAAACACCAGAAGAAAAAGTAAAAGAGATTAAATATGTAGAGAAAGAAAGACCAGTTGTAGTAGGAAATAAAAGAGATGAACTAAAGAACAAGAGGAAACCTTTTAATCCCAATGAATTTTTAGATGAGGTTAAAAATAATATTGATTTAAGTATGTATACACATAGTGATAATGATTATTTGATTCAAAAGTATCGAGACACTAATGAATCTAAGTATTTAGATAGAATTATAGAAGTAAATATTAAATTGGTGCAGTCAATAGCTAAAAAATTTCTTAACTTAGGTCACATGCTAGAATTTGATGATTTAGTACAAATAGGAATAATAGGATTGTATAAGGCTGTTGAAAAATTTGATGAGAACTTAGGTTATAGTTTTTCTACCTATGCAACTTGGTGGATTAAACAAAGGATAAATAGAGAAATTATGGACCTTGGCTTTACAATTAGGTTGCCAGTACATTTACATGGACAATTAATTAGGTTAAAAAAATTACAAAAGCAATCAATTGAAAATCAGCGGAAAATTGATGGAATGTGGATCGCGGATCAAATGGGTATTAACAAAGAAAAATATAATGAATTATTAAAAATAGATTACTATTTTTATAGCTTAGCTTCATTAAATACACATGTGTCTCCAGACGGTGAGGAAACAGAATTATTGGAACTGATTAATCCTAATCCGGATTTGGGTTTTAATATACAATTACACTATTTTGAAGAACCTGATCAAGCATGTATAAGTATAGATACAGCAGAGTTATTGGATGAATTATTAGATTTATTAACCGATAAAGAAGCTGATATTTTAAGAAAACGTATGGGCTTTTATGAGGATAAACAGATGACGTTAGAAGAAATTGGGGTCGAATATAATTTAACGAGAGAGCGTATTCGACAAGTAGAAGCCAAGGCCTTAAGGAGATTAAAAATGATTATTGAGTTAAACAAATGGGATAAATATGATTTGATGTTATAAATGGTGTACAAAGTTAAAATTGAAAAAAGGCCATAAATAAAGTGGATTAATTCTGCATAGGACTTGATACAGGGGTGATTATAGAATTATTTATTATGTTTATTTAAGTAGTGATACATGCTATTATTCAAAATAAGTTTAATTGAAGTATTACTTATTAATGTCAAAATATATGGTAGTTACTAGAAAATCTGCTAGCTGTTAATCAATAAAAGTTATTTTATATTATGTATAAAAATAATTGAATGAATATTGAATATATTATATACTAGCACTAAGAAATTTTTCCTTTTTAATCATTCCTAAATAACCACAAACCTTTCGGGTTTACGATTCATTGCAAGGAAGTGTATAAAACATATACGCTAATTTGTAATACGAATGTATTCCTGAGAGGTTTTTTTGCGTTATAGGAATAGGACAAGTATTGAACTAACAGGGAAGTGATAGGATGTCTTAACTTTTTAAGAAATGTAGTAAGGAAGTAAGAATTTTGAATTTCAAAATACAAAAGAAGTTGAAAAAAGATGAGAGGAGCAGTTTCGTCTTTTTTATTTCGAAGGGAGAAGGACATGGGTAAGAAAATTATGGTTCAATCTGTAAAGTTGGTAAAAGACAGTAATCGTATTTATGATATTGAGAAAAAGAAAATCACTTGTCCAGCGGATGCTGTACGCTTTGCACAGATTATATTTGATATAGAATCAAGGCCAAATGAAATTTTTGGTGTGTTTAACTTAAATACCAAGAATGAAATTATTGGATGTAGCATTGTGTTCGAAGGAACTGTTGATTCATCGTTAGTCCATCCACGCGAGACGTTCCGCACAGCAATATTAAACAATGCATCTTCAATAGTATGTTTTCACAACCACCCTTCAGGCCATAGTATGGAATCTCAAGAAGATGTTGAAGTAACTAAGCGATTAAAAGAATGTGGAATTATTATTGGTATCCCTCTTCTAGATCATGTCATCATTGGAGATAATAGTTATGTAAGTTTATTGAAAAAGGGGATTATCTAATACAAAGCAATAAGCCAACTATTTTTAAGGGTGTGTATGGAGGAATAGGAAGATTCTAAAGCGTTTATTCGCATGGATCTTCTATTTTTATTTGTAAGAGTGATTTATAAATGAATTTGTAATATGTGATTCGTGGAAATGGATAGACTAAAAGGTTAGAAATATAGGATAAGAAAAAAAGGATCTATACCTAATAAACTAACAAGATAGCTCTAACTTAACGCGAGAAAAATTAGCTTAAAGGCTTTTGATATGAAGGAAAAAGAAGCAGCAAGCTGCTCAAGTGATAGAAAAGTAGTAGAAGAAAATCCAATAGCATTCAACGAGCAAACTTTGGAGTTAGTAAACCATTTGTGGTTGAAGGGAATAATGCGGGGATTGAAGATTTGAATGTAGAACTTGTTCTCAAAGCAATGGAAATAGCCTTAGAAAAGAATGCACCTAAGGTGAACGTAAACGTTTAGAACAAGTATTAGCTAAATATCGAAAAGAAGCTTAAGTCAAATAGAATTTTCTTCCCTAGAAGAGCTGTTCCATTGTTATACATAAGAAACCCTCTTGAATATCAGGGAGATAACAGTATATTCTCGTTTAGGTTCGAACCAGCGACCGCAACCTTATTAAGGTTGCGGTCTTGTTGATATATTAATCTTCTCTCTGTATTATAAATTCCCAAAACTTCTTTAATTCCTCTCGCTTTTGGGAAGAGGCACTTTTAATTGATATAAACCACTTCTCTAATTTTGTATTATGTGTTTCGGTACTATCTTTTGCAATGAATCTTTAGGAAAGAAACCGGGAAAGAAATCAAAAACTGACCGTGAAGTAATAGAAAGAATGAAAAATGAAAATCCACCAAGAATTAGGACAACACGTGCCGGTAAAATGCAATTTAAGGCAAGTGATGGAGTGTGGTATGATCTTAATAAATCAGATATGACTCATCTAACCGATGCTGTCTCGTGGTGGAATAGTATTGGTAGGCATTATGGAGCAAAGTCTAAGAAAGTTAGAAAATGGATGCTAGATTCTGTTAATTATGAATTGGATCATTTTAGTTTAAATAGATCAGCAGGTGCTAAATTAGGTGAGAGATATTTGCCACCAACTAAAAAATAATTGGAGGTAACGGGAATTGGAACTAGATGACAAAGTATACAATCAAATTGTACAACTGTGTGAAGAGGGAGATATGCTATTTGAAGTAGAACAATTTGATCAAGCACTGGAGAAATATTTAGTGGCTTTAGAAATGGTGCCAGTACCAAAGACAGATTGGGAAGCAAGTACTTGGTTATATACAGTAATAGGCGACACTTATCTTATTAAAGATGACTATGAAATGGCAAAAAGTAATTTTTATAATGCTTTAAACTGTCCAGACGGTATTTCGAATCCATTGATTTTGTTAAGACTTGGAGAAAGCTTGTTCGAATGTGGAGAACTTGAAAAAGCTAAGGAATATTTATTAAAAGCATACATGCTAGAGGGTTACAAGATATTTTTTGAAGAAGATCAAAAATATTTTGACTTGATTAAAGACATTATTTAAGGAGGAGCAATATGGCTATATTACAATCACCTATAAAAGAGAAATTTGAAAGTCTCGTTAATCAGAGTAATGATGAATTTGATAAAGGTAATCATAATGAGTCTATTATATTATTAGAAGAGGCTTGGAGTGTATTGCCTACTCCGAAAGGTATTTATAATGAAAGTTATGATTTAGTGAATGATATTATTGATACTTGTTTTATTGTAAAGGATTTTAAGAAAGCAAAAAAATGGTCAGATAAAATGTTTTTAACTGGATTTATGCGTATTGATACAGGTGAAAAAGAATTTATTTCAGGAAAAGTTGCGTATGAATTGGGTGATTTAGAAATAGCAAAAGAGTTTTTCAGCTTTGCTAACAAAAAATCGGAAGGAAGATGTTTTGAAAATGAGGATGTTAAGTATCTTAAATTCTTCAAAAGTTAAGAGTGTAGGATAGGTGATAGATAGCTAAACATTTTATGTATGACGAAGATGAAGAATAAATAATAGCAGAATAATTGAAATCTAGGCGTGAACCTTGGTTCACGTCTTTTTTGCGTTTTTTTCAGTTTCCCCGCTATAAAATCGACTTAGGGTCGGATTTAATAGTGTGAGAGACGAGAGTAGTAGCTGGCTATCTTTCTACCGGCGCTTCTTCCAAGATATACGAATGTGAAGTTTTGAAGCTTTTTTGAAATTAACGTTACGAAGCAATTCAGGAGTCGGATTTATACATAGAAAAAAGAATTCAATAACAATCGGGTGTTACTATGGAAAAATCAAAATCGTGAACTGTAAGTGACAGCGCTTCGCTAATACGTAAGAATGTGTATATAAGAGATTCATAATAACGTAATTTTGAAAATCGCTATAGCTTTGTTTATTTGGAGAATCAAGTAAATGTCGTAATTTATCAACTGTAAGTACACCAATCTCCTCTTGTGGTTCGTTTACATTTTTTATTTGCTTCATAGGATTACGCTCAATCAATTCATTATCAACTAAAAAGCAGAACATCACTCGTAATGTTTTTAGCCTTGTATTAATCGTTGAAGGGAGAGACCAATTGTTTTACAATCATCAGGTTTGTAAAACAATTGGTCTTCAAACTGTATTTTTTCGTTCTTCATAAATACTTTGTAATTGCGGATCACATCAGTCGTAATTGTATCTATCTTTCTGCTAAGACCTTTGTAATCGAGGAAATACGTAAGTATCGGAAGTTTTCTTTATACTGATGCAAAGTGCGTGTAGCTCGTCTTTCAGCTACCTTGGCATGATAGAATCTCTCGAACAAATCGTCAATCGTTTGTGTAGCGAATATTCGTCACTATGTCTTTACACGTGTTCCTTTATGTTTTGAAACTGTTCCTTCATTATTAAGTGTTATAGAAAAAACGAAATGGGAGGCGTATAACTAACCGTTGCAGCCGACCGCCACCCTGCGTCAAGTCAATGTTAAGTCAACGGAAAATAAAAACCGCATCAAACATTAATTTGACACGGTTTCTACAACTATGACCCCGGAGAGGCTCGAACTCAAAACCTCTATCCTGTCAATGTGGAGGTCTTTTTGATACATTAATCTTCTTTCTGTATTATAAATTCCCAAAACTTCCTTAATTCCTCTCGCTTTTGGGGAGAGGCACTTTTAATTGATGTAAACCATTTCTCTAATTCTGTATTATGTACTTCGGTACTATCTTTTGCAATGAATCCTATTTCTTCTAATAAGGATTTAGTACTTATATTCATGGCGTTTGCTATTTTTTCTATTACTAATAGTGTTGGTTCTACAGGTTTTCCTGTTCTGGAATCTACGCCTTTTTCAAGTTTGTCTATATAAGTATGACTAACATCGCATTTTTGAGCAAAATCGCGCAAGGATAGTTTATTTGTTAAACGATAATTTTTAATAATTTCACCAAGAGTTTTCTTCATATGTAATCCTCCTATTACAATTGTAAACAATAATTTACAAAAAGAAACTAAAATAGAGAAAAAATATGTAAAGCATTGTTGACGACTTAGTAAACCATGGTTTACAATTGTTTTGTAATCATATGAATACATAAGCGGAGAGGAGTAGATCAGTGAATAGGATAGCTGAATTACGGAAAGAAAAACTAATATCACAAGAAAAATTAGCGGAACAAGTTGGTTTATCGCGCACTTATATTTCTGAGATAGAGAATAATAAAAAACAACCAAACGTTAAGTTAGCTATAAAAATAGCAAAGGTTTTGGGAAAAAGCGTTGAATCTATTTTTGGGCCCACTTGTAAACTATAGTTTACAAGTGGGGTGAGTGAGAATTCAATTACCTTACATAGCAGCTACATCATAATCTAAACAATTTAATTAACGGTAAAAAATACGGAGAAGGGAAGTGTTCAATATGAACATGAAAACATTTGAAATGCGTGAAAAACGTTTAGCAGAACTACTAGGTGCAAAAGTACTATGGGAATTTATCAGTGCCGTCACAGAGGAAATTGAAAAGCAGGAATTAGAGTCTACACCAGGTTTGTTAGAAGATCTATTCATACATGTGAAAGAAACCATTCAAATTCAAAATATGAATCAACGCATAACAAAAGCCCCTGTAAAAACAGAGGCTGATGGTATAAATAAAGTTATATTATTTATGGAAGCATATGTAGAATTAATTAATCATAAATTTCTTATTTCTGAATTAGCTGCAGAGCTTTCATCTGTTCTAAAAGAATTAAATTGTTTTGTTCAATCATCTTTGCCACTGCTTCAAAGTGAGCTTGATTCTCAAGAACCTCAATCTGCTTCTCTTTAGGGAGTGATTGAAGTATTTCTTTTATTTCTTTACACTCATATATGTTATTCTCTGAGTCTTCAATTAATTTATTGCGTCGATTGGTGTATTCAAGTGCACCTAAAGTCGCTAATGCGCGAGGATCTAATCCTAGAATTTCCATGTATTCCTCTCCTTTCCTCTACAATAATTCGATAGGGGAAAGGAGATTCCTTTAATGATTTGGTAAAATTGTGAAAGGTGACACTTATGTTAACTTGAATATCTATTACTAACTTATTCTGTATAAAAAATAGCTGCACAAAAGTACAGCTAGTCTTCTTCACAAATTTATATGGCCTTGATGACGAATTGGGATTGAGGTATATATAGTAATTGAGCTGCTAAGGAAGTTGTTGTATTAGCAAATGGGTATGCTTCTTTATAAAGAAATTTACTATACACTATTTCATTCATTTCAAAGGTCGTATACAGTTTTTTAAGGATTTTTTGAGAAATTTTATTTGTACAAGCGGCAATAAAATCATAATCTCTTTTACTTATTTCTTGAATGGCATGAGAAAGAAGGGTAGTGACTATACCACTTCCCATCCAATCTGGATGACAAGCGCCCATATCTAGATAGACCAATTTTTCTTTATCTAAATGAGAAAACTCAATAGATTCTGTCTCTAATGTATCTAAAAGTTGAAAAATAGGTTCCATTTGCGGGCATAGTTCAATCGCTTTCTCTGTATCTATTAGTGGCTGAGTTACTTTTTTTGTTAAAAGAACGCCAACAATTTGAAAATTTTCTATTGCTACAAATGACATAGCTTGAGATACAGCTTGTTTCATCATTTCTTCACACATTTTGTGAAAAGGAGCAAAAGGAATTTGTAAACTGCTTACAAGAGGTTCATTATTTACAAAAGAATGTGCAAGTAAATGTGCTGCATCTTTCACGTGGTGTGTATCAAGTAGCTCTATATTCATATGTTTTTCCTCTTTCCTGATATAGTTAATAGTAATTAAAAGGATTAAAAATTTTATTTCATTTAGTTAAGTTTAACTATTAAAGCGCTAATAAAAATGGTTATTAAACATATGAATGAATCTGTTTAGTAGCAATCGAAATATGTTCATAAAGAAATGCTACGACCTCATCTATACATTCAACAGTTGTATATGGGGAGATAGAAAAGAATTTTAATGTAGAAATCGGATTTCTATCACAACTGTTTATTGCGTCTACTACACATGAACGAGTTGTATCGCCTAAAAATATTTGATCACGATTTTTTCCTAGATAATTAAATAGTTCTATATTTAACCGATTTGTATCCTCAATTTCTTCTTTTCTTGCAAGACCTATTCGTTCTTTTTCCCAATTTTCTTGGCCATCTCCATTCATATAGAACCGAAAAGTTGTAATTGGTCCATATGTAAAATCATTTGTGATTGCGACTTGAGGGAGAGCCTTGCGCAACTTCTCTCTAAATAATAGGTTTACACGAATATAATTTGCTAATATTTTTTGATATCCTTCAATTCCAAAGGCTAATAGATTGACATACATTGGAATAGCGCTACCAGATCGTGAACATTCTAAGGTATAGCCTGTATGATAACTTCCATATGACCTATTACCAAGATAAGGTGTATCATCTTGGTCAATGTCCATCAGTTGTAAATCAGTATGATTTTTTACGATTAAAATACTTGAAGCATAAGGTGTTTGTCCTAATTTATGAAAATCAAAACATACACTATCAGCAAGTGCCATGTATTGCATTTTATCTTGTACGTATAGTAAAGCATTTTTTAAGTTAGGTTCAAATGAAAGTGGATTTTCTTCGAAATTATAATTATTAAAGAAACTATAGAATCCACCCATTGCAGAATCCGCATGGATATAAATAGGTTTTAATTTATATTTTCTTTGTATTGCTTCAGCGCTCTCTTTAATTTTTTTTATATCATCAATGGTAAAAGTATCTGTTGACCCCATAGTAGCTAGAATATAAAGGGGGATACCACCATTATTAATAACTTGTATCATTTTTGCCTCTAAATCATCTATATCCATAGAATTTGAATAAGGATCAGTTTTCACTTTAATTAAGTGATTTGATCCAATGCCAGTTGCTTCAGCTGATTTTAATAAACTATAGTGTGCATTTTCAGAAGTAAAGCAATATACATTTTGTGGAGCACCATATTCTTTTGCTAATGGGAATTGTTTAGAAATTGCTAAACGTAAGCTCGAAAATACACAACCTTGTCCACCCCATGTTGTATAACCGCCGCTATTATGCGGATTATAACCAATCAGTTTTGAAAGCATGGATACAACTTTTACTTCTGCTTCTGCTGCCCCTGGGCCATAGACATCCCAAACACCATTACCATTTAAAAGTGCCATGGTTAGTATACCCAATAATGATGGAACACTTGGTAGTGGTACTGCGTTCGATAAATAGTATTTATTTGGATAAGGATGGCCATTCATAAATTGGTTTAGCTCTTCTATAACCTCAGACATAGTGATGCCAGCTAGTGGAATATGACTTTGGTGAATTAAGTCATTGTAGTATCCTTCTGATTTTTCCTCACATTTACCTAAAGTAGCTCGCTCTTCATTTTTTAATCGGTCAAGATTTTTAATTATTTTCTGCATAGATTCTAATAAAAGTTGTTGTTTTTCTTCATTTCCGTCAACGCTCGGAAATAATTTTAAAATATCTTGCATGCAGTCACTTCTCCTTGTGAAAAACTGGATTTTTATTTTACTTGGTTAAACATAAGGGTATAATAATTTGTAATTTCCCTTTTGAATACTTAGAAATGAGGAGCTATTTAGAAAAAAATGTAATTCCATAGAAGATTATATGAACTATGGAATTTAAAGTAAAGAAAAATTTTTTGATTTATTTTAAAAAAAGTAATTGTGAGATAATGAAGTTTCTCAAAATATTTCTGAATTAATTGTTTATTTGGTTTGCATGATACCCTAGCATGTATTCAACTAGTGTAGTAGATAATTTGATCTAATGTAGAACGTATTATAAGGTAGTTGAATAAAAGGGTTCAACTACCTTATAAACTGTATAAATTGTTGGGGAAAGATAAAAAAATAGAGTGGAAGTGCTAAAGATATGTTCTAGTGGAGAAGAAGTAGTATGGATTTGGTAGAAAAATCAGCATGATTTTTTATGGATTAATAATTATTCAATCAAAGTTTTTTTATGAATTCAATTTCATTATCTAATAATAATGGACGAATTAAGTGTGAAGAATTTTCTTCAACTTGGGTAGAATTTTTTGCACCAGGAATAGCAACTGAAACGGCTGGGTGACTTAAAACATAACGTAAAGCAACTTGTGCTAAACTTCGATTTGAACGTACAAGTGAACGTAATTTCTCTACTGTGTTTAAGCTATCTTTAAACCACTTTTCTTTTGGCCAATCTTTTCTTAAATCATCGTCTGGAAATTGAGTTTCATGATTAAATTTCCCAGTTAAAATTCCCATCTTAAGTGGACCTCTTATCACAGCACCTAAATTATGTTTTTCAATATAAGGAAGGATGTCTTTTTCAGGTTCTTTATTCAAAATACTATAATCGAATTGTACGACATCCAAATCATTATCCTGATTAAAATGTTTTATATAATCTAAATCATTAGTAGAAACGCCAACAGCTCTCACTTTGCCAGATTTTTTTAAGGTTTGGAAAGCTTGTAGAAAGGCTGCTGTTTCTTCGGGTTTATCCCACCAAATATGACAAAAGTACACATCTATATAATCCGTTTTAAGCCGCAGTAAACTAGCCTCAAACGCATCAATGATCTTTTGAGGATCTCCATAAACGGCTGGTTGATTGGGGTCATAATGATGACCAATTAAACCACCTTTTGTAGAAAGGATTATATCTTGCCTGCGATTATTTATAGCTTTTGCAACGAGTGTTTCACTATGACCTAGTCCATAAACGTCAGCAGTGTCAATAAAATTAACCCCTAAGTCGATTGCTTTCTCAATTGCATCAATGGATTCATTATCTTTTACTGTGCCCCATTCATCTCCACCAATTGCCCAAGAGCCGAATCCTATCTCAGAAACTATTAATCCTGTGTTACCTAATAATCTATATTCCATTATGTACGGACTCCTCCATTTCAGTTTATATTATTAGAAATATATATAGTCACCAGTTGGAATATTCTTGAATTTGTTTTCGGGGTGTAAATTAGAGTATATATTTTAATAAATATATATGAGATTACTTTATAAAAAGTAATTGGAATTATTAGTGAAATGGTTTTTTATGCTTAAATTGAATAAAAGTATGAACTTTCACGGTATAAATATGAATTTTATTCATCATTTTAATAACTATGCAATAAGCGAAATAAATGTTGAATTTAGTCGGAAAATATACATTTACAAATCGCAGAATGTGTACATATAGTTGTAATTGTAAATATTATCCGTTTTGAAATATTTATAAAAGGAGAAATTCATATGAAGGAAATACAAAAGCAATATGAAATTGTAGAAGAATTGGTTGCAACAGTAGGGCAAGAAGCATTATGGATAGCTCATCAAATGGAATTAGAAAATGGAATGAACAATGAAGCTAACATAATAAAGCTAAAAGGAAATCTTCAAATAGATACCCTTAAGAAAGCGCTTACTTTAATAGTGCAATCTCACCCGGCGCTACGTACATTATTTATTAAGAGGGACGAAAAAATTAAACAATTCATTCAAAAGAGTATAGACTTTGATATACCAATTAAGGATTTAACTGCTTTTAAAAACACAGAACAAAAATTTATTTTAAAAAAATTCTTAGGCTCTATAGTGAATGAGAAATTTAATTTAGAAGAAGGGCCTTTGTTTAAATTCCACATCATTAAATTTTGTGAAGATGAATTTATTTTACATATGATTTTTCATCACATTATTTATGATGGATGTAGTTTAGGAATTTTTATCCAACAATTGTCTCATACGTATTGTGAATTACTTCAAGAAAATACGGGTTTAGTATTAGAATCTCCTTATAAGAGCCTTGTAGAATTTGAGGAAGGTTTTATTGACAGTGCAATATATAGAGAAGGATCATCCTATTGGAAAGATTATTTACAAGGTGAATTACCTCCTACAGAGTTTCCTGCTACTATTAATAAAATGAATGAACCGATATATACGAACAAAAATATAAGCAAGAATATTGATGCCGATCTATTTTATCAAATACAATGTTTTGCTAAAAGAAATAACATAAGTGTCTATCGGGTTATGTTAAGTACTTATTGTACCTTACTTCATCAAATGACAAATGCTGAAGAGATAATTGTTGGTATTCCAATTAATACTAGACCACATACAGAAGAACGAAATACTTTTGGTTATTTTGTTAATACATTACCTATACGTATAACAATAGAAAAGGGAGAGACATTTAAGGGGATACTTAATAAAGTGAATAAATCTATTCATCTAGCTATTAAGTATAAGCATAATCATTATTCACATATAGTAAAAGATTTAAATATAGATATAAATAAAAATATAAATGATAATATGATATATTCCACAGCATTTAATACGGTAAGGGTACCTCAATTGAAAATTCCGGATATTGAGTCCGCAGTTTTAACAGATTGTAAAAGAGTAAATCCTTTTAGCATGACCTGGAGAATAATGAGATATGAAGGGGAAACAGGGAATAAAATTGAGGTTGACTATAACTCCGCCTTATATAAGCCAGAGAGTATTAATGATTTAGTTGAAAGATATATATATTTGTTACAAAAACTAATGAAGAATGTGAACGAGCCTATCCATTCATTGGATTTGCTTTTAGAGAAAGATCATCGTCTATACAAAGATATGAACTCAAATGCTCTTACATATCCTAATTCAAAAACACTAGATCAATTAATCGATCTACAAGCATTAAAATCGCCAAATCAAATAGCGATTTCAATGGGGGATAAATCTATTAGCTATTGTGAATTGCAGCAAAGGTCCAACAAAATTGCGAATTATTTACGTGAAAATGATATAAAAAAGGGACAACGTGTAAGTATTACTATGGAAAGAGAGATTGATACCATTGTATGGATTCTAGGTATCCTAAAATCAGGTGGAGTTTATGTACCAATTGATCCAAAGTTTCCTGAAAAAAGAATAGAATACATCTTAAAAGATAGCGAAAGTAAAATGATTATTACGAAGAAAGAATACAGGGATTTGGTTGAACGGTTTGCGATTCATACAATTTATCTAGAAGATTTTCATTACGCTAATTCTATAGAAAATATTGCGTCTACACACACCGTAGAAGATGCAGCTTATATTATCTACACGTCAGGTTCAACAGGTTTGCCAAAAGGAGTCGTTGTTCCACATAAAGGCGTAGTTAATTTATCATATTCAGTAATCAATACATTTCATTTAGGAAAAGAAGATGTGTTTTTACAATTTGCAACGATCATTTTTGACGCCTCCATTATGGAAATATTTCCGATTTTGCTATGTGGAGGAAGAATGCATTTAATTTCTGAAATCGAAAAACGTTCAGCAGAGGAATTTATAAATGTAAGTCAAAAGAATGGTATTACAAATGTGGTTTTACCAACTGCGTTTTTTAAATTAATAGCTGATATGCCAAAAGAAATGTTACTTAAATTAAATTCTGTAAAACGTTTATTTGTGGGAGGGGAAACCTTACCTGCTGAATCAGTTCGTAAATGGCAAAGTAAACTAGGGTTAAAGATTCCAGTTCTTAATGCATATGGTCCTACTGAAACTACTGTATGTGCAACCATGTATGAAGTAAATGGTGAGATGCAAAAAGAAATTTCTAATATTCCAATAGGTAAACCAATTGCTAATAGTGAAGTTTTCGTGGTAAGTCCGTTCAATACATTATGTCCGTCAGGTGTAGTAGGTGAGTTATTTATTGGCGGTGATGGAGTTGCCAACGGATATTTAAATCAAAAGGAAAAAACAGAAGAGTCGTTTATTTCTTTTGATGAATCCTATAATTATGATAAAAAGATGTATCGTACTGGGGATTTAGTCCGTCTTTTACCAAATGGAAATTTAGAATTTATCGGAAGGAAAGATAATCAAGTAAAAATACGTGGGTATCGAATTGAGCTTGATGAAATCGAAGGAACATTATTTAAACATCCAGAGGTGAGAGATGCTGTAGTATTCACTTATCAAAACGACAAAATCGTTAGTTTTTATTTATCTAAAGACAATACAGAACTAAAACAAGAGGCATTAAAAACATTCTTAAGTGAAAGTTTACCAGATTTTATGATGCCAAATTATATATTTCACCTTGAAAGTTTTCCTGTATCACCAAGCGGGAAACTAGATAGAAAAAAATTAGAATTACAAATCCCATATTTACTTGAAAACATGCAGAAGCAATATGTACCACCGATAAGTGAAACAGAAAAAAGGTTGGCAAAAACATGGGCAGAGATTTTAAATTTAGAGAAATATAGAATCGGCAGAGATGATGACTTTTTTAAACTTGGGGGACATTCATTAATTGCTGTGCAAGTGTTAAATCAAATTCAAAAAGAGTTTCATCTAAAAATTGAAATTAGAGATATTTTTGAGCATACAACTATTGCTAGTCTATCTGCTTACATCGATAAATTAATGGATGTAAATCATGATAGGGAAGAACAGAAGATACAAATATTAAAAGTTGCAGATCAGGAAAGTTATCAGTTATCAAGTGCTCAAAAAAGAATCTGGTTTTTAAATAAATATAACGCCATTAATAGAGTATATGATACACCGCTACACATATATATTGAGCCGAGTTTGAAAAAAAATATTTTACAAGACACCATAAGATTTTTAGTTGAACGACACGAGATGCTGAGAACAGTGTTTATTGAAAGAAATGGGGAGCCTAGACAAGTCATCTTAAACTCAATAGCGATTGACCTGATTCACGATGAGATTGAACACATGTCTAAAAAAGAACAACAAGAATATATACGTACAACAATAAATCAAACGGATCGTACTCCATTTGATTTAGAAAAGGGCCCTCTTTTTAGGATTAGGATTTTTAATCTGAATAAGAGAAAGTCTTATTTATATATCAATTTACATCACATTATTACAGATGAGTGGAGTGTAAGGAATTTATTAGATGAATTAATGAAGGTATATAGTGCCTTTGCTAAACGAAGAAATCCTGCGTTGCCAACTATTTCTAATCGATATGTAGATTATGTTGAGTGGGAACAGGAGCAGTTAAAATTAGGTCGGTGGGATACAGAAAAGTCTTATTGGATGGCCGAACTTGCAGCACCTCTTCCTATACTAAATCTTCCTTTAGATTTTAGTAAGAATCATCAAAGTACAAATAGAGGTACAGTATTTGAAATGAAGTTAGATAATAAAATGAAAGAGTCTTTGAAACAAGTATGTGAACAAGAGAATGTTTCGATGTATATGCTATTTTTGGCAGCATATATTCAATTGTTACATTATCTCACGGATCAAAAAGATATTATTGTAGGTACACCGGTGGTTGGAAGGAATCATCAAGAATTTGAACAAATACAAGGGTTTTTTGTAAATACCTTAGCGATTAGAACACAATTAAATGATGTGAAAAATTTAACACAGCTATTACAAGTAGTGAGAGAAAAATGTTTGAATTCTTTCCAAAACCAATCGTACCCATTTGATAAAGTAATTGAACAAATAAATCCTGATAGAAGCTTTGGAAATAACCCGATCTTTTCTACTATGTTTAGTTATCAGAAAGATATTCTGCAGCAACAGGATGCGTACAAGCTTCAATTGTTACCTAATAAACAAGATATTAGTAAGTTTGACATTTCTTTAGCTGTTGAAGAAGGATTGGATTATGTAGGGATTTCATTTGAGTATGATATTAATCTTTTCAAGGAAGAGTCAATTAATAGGTTTACTCAAAATTTACTTACTATACTGGATGCATTTATTCATCAACGAACAGTAGCGTATGAGAATCTTTCATTTCTATCACAGGAAGAAGAATCTCTATATAAAAAGGTAAATCATACAGAAAGACCATATCCTTATTTTCAAAATATACAAGAGCAATTCTATATGCAAGTAGATAGACAATCCAATCGGGTTGCTATAGCGACTGAAACGGAATCTTTAACATATAGACAATTAAATATGAGCTCTAATCAAGTAGCTCAACATTTACTCGAAAAAGGTATAAAAAGAGGTGATAAGGTAGCCATATTTTTAGATAGAAGTATGAATAGTATCATTTCTATGCTTGGAATATTAAAAGCCGGTGCTGCCTATATACCAATCGATGTAAAATATCCTGAGGATAGAATAAATTATATAGTTCGTGACAGTGAGGCATGTAGAATTATAACGAGTAACAAATACAAAAGTCATTTAAATTTAAGTGATTATAAGGTTTCAATAATAGAGGATATATATCGTACGACTATAAATGATGATGTGAAAATTTTAAATAAACCAGATGACTTGGCATATGTAATTTATACTTCAGGATCAACAGGAAAACCAAAAGGTACATTATTAACGCATAAAGGAGTATTAAATTTAGTTGAATGGAGAAATGAAGTATTTCAGATTTCCCAAAATGATAAAGTAACACAGTTTTATTCCCATGGTTTTGATTCTTCAGTATCAGAAATTTTTTCTACCTTGTTAAATGGGGCGGAACTAAATTTATTAAGTGATGAACAGCGCTATTCAACTGTCGCATATGCTCAAGCCATTCAAGAAACACAAGCAACTATTTCTGACTTACCAACAGTATTTTTCAATGAATTATCGACTTCATTAACTAAACTTGATAGCGAAAAGATATGTTCTTTAAGATTTATAATAATGGGAGGGGAAGCTGCATCAACAAATGCTATTAGAAGTTGGCAAAGTACTTTTAAAAACCAAGTACAGCTGGTAAATGAGTATGGCCCTACTGAAGCAACCGTTTCAGCAATGTATTATTTCATACCAGTTTTAGAAGGCGCAAATAATCTTTTAGGAAGCGTACCGATTGGTATACCAATTTCTAATACAAAGGTTCATATATTGAATTCATATATGCAACATTGTCCGGTAGGAGGCATAGGTGAATTATATATTGAAAGTTTAGGATTGGCCCAAGGGTATTGGAAGCAGGAAGAGAAAACAAAACGGGCATTTATTTCGAATTCATTTTCGGAAGATAAGAGTAAAAGATTATATCGAACAGGTGATTTAGCAAGATGGCTACCAAATGGAAATATAGAATTTATGGGAAGAAAAGATAAGCAGGTTAAAATTAGAGGGCACAGAATTGAATTAGGAGAAATAGAAGATGCAATGTTACAACTTGAGGGGATAAGTCAGGCTGTGGTAACACAAACGAAAGATGGAATGTTACTGCAAGCTTATTATAAAACAGTGGACGGTATAGGGATAGAGAAAAATAAGTTAGCAATACATTTATCAAATGTATTGCCAGAATATATGATCCCTAAATATTACTCTCATGTGTTAGAAATACCAATAACTGCGAATGGGAAAATTGATTTTGAAAAATTGCCAGAAATAGAGTTTGATAATGAACAAAAGGAAGCGTGTGTACTTAAGCCTCAAACTAAAGTGCAAAAAAATATTGCAAAAGTATGGTCCGAAGTTCTAAACATTAAATCTATAGGTTTAAAAGATGATTTCTTTAATTTGGGTGGACATTCTTTAAAAGTTATGCCGGCATTAGTCAAATTAAAACCGTTATACCCTAACTTGAAAATTCAAGATTTCTTTAAGTATAGAACAATAGAAAAATTAGCCTCTCATATTGAAGCGATGGAAGATATGTCGTTCAAGATAGAGAAAAATATGAATGTGGCATGTATGGAAAATGAAACGAAAATGACTCCTGTTTATGAAACAACTAAATTAGAAGAATGTGAGTTAGATATGGTGAATTATCCAAAGGCAGTTTTCCTTACAGGAGCAACAGGATATTTAGGAGCACATATTTTAGAACGGTTATTACAGTTACCATCTACGACTATTTACTGTTTAGTAAGAAAAAATGAGGATCAAGTAATTGGAGAAAAGTTAAAAGAAAGAATGGAGTTTTATTTCGGTAAAGAAATTCTCCAAAAGTTGAAGAAGAGAGTAGAATTAATTGAAGGAGATTTATCTTTGATGAATCTAGGTCTAGATTCAAAGCAATTGGACCATTTAAAGAATAAGGTAGAGTCAATCATACATTGTGGTGGAGAAGTTAGACACTATGGAGAACGTGAGCATTTTCAAAAGGTAAATGTTCAGTCTACAAAATACTTATTGGAATTAGCTAAGAACACAAATGCACGTTTTCATTATATATCGACTTTAAGTGTAGTAGGTCAGGCTAAAAGCGATCCAAAAGAATTTGAATTCTTTGAGTCAAATTTTGATAGAGGGCAAAATTTAGATAATCTGTACCTAGAAAGTAAGTTTCAAGGCGAGAAAATGGTCAGAGAAGCAATGGAAAAAGGAGTTCGTGCCACGATATACCGTGTGGGGAATTTAGTGGGTAACTCTAAAACGGGTAAATTTCAATACAATATTAATGAAAACGCATTTTATAGATTATTAAAAGGGATATGCCTATCTAGCATAGCGCCTGAAATCATTACGTATGTAGATTTAACGCCTGTAGACTATGGAAGTTTAGCTATTACTGAATTATCCTATAAGGCTAATACAGTAAATAAAACCATGCATATTTGTAATCCAATACAGCTAAAATGGGAACAATTTATTAATAGTTTACAAGCTTTTGGATACGATATCCTGTTAATGAAACAAGAGAAGTATATAGAGAAGTTTTTTAATACGAATTTAACTACTGATGAACAGAAAGCTTTAGAGCTCATAATGCCTTTATTAGAATCTGTAGAAGAGCTATCAGTAGCTATACCATCTTGTTTATACACGCAAGGATATTTGAAGAATATACATTGTTTAGAACCGAATCAAGAGTATATCAATTTGTTATTAAATTATGCTATGAGTATCGAGTTTTTACCAACCATTAAAGAACCAATATTGCTATAGAATATACCATCGATTTTGAACAGATTGGTTTATAAATATGAAGTTTTGAATATTTGTTTACTTTCTCTTATTATTTGGAAAAGTAAAAAGAACTTGTAGTTTTGTCTACAAGTTCTTTTCGATTAAAAGGTTTATACATTTAGTTGGTTGGATAATATTTCAATTCTTCATATTACTAACAGAAGAAATTAACCATGACAAATAATTCTTTTCAATAAGAGAAAAAATACAATTTTATATTAAGACCAAATCCATCGATCATCAGTTAATGCTTGAGAATCATTAACTTTTTCAATCTCATCTGTTATCGACCACTCATTACTTCTTTCAGCGTTCGCCATATGAACTTTAACCTTTTCACCTACATTAAATTTCTGCCCGTGTGTTAAATAAACTGTAACATTACGTTTACTTCCGTCATTTCCAGTATATTGAACAATTACATAATTATATTCTTCTATTCCAGATTTAAACTTATCTACTTTTGTAACATGTCCTATTTCATATTCGTATGCAAAAACATGTTTTAAATAACTTCCCTGGTGTAATGTATCAGTACCTTGAACCTTTTCAATTGACTCTGCAATCATATAGTCCGTAAAATTACGCATCATTGCACCAGTAGCTTTTATTTGATCACCAACTTTTACATTTGGTGTAGAGTTTAAATAGATACTAATAGGTTCTGAATACTTTGTTGACTCAACAGAGATAACATTATCAGTAACCTCAACTACACGCCCTTCAATTGTTGATAAATTTGACTCGATAGAAGCTGCACTTGCTTTTGTTACTTCTAATCCTGGTAGATTTGTGCCTGCAAGAGCTGCAATTCCTAATGCACCAGCTAAAATGATTTTTTTCATACCTTATAACATCTCCATTCCAATTGTATTTAAATGTGTAGTTAGGTTTAATTCGTAAATAACTTTCTTATATCACCCAACATGTAATCATTATAGTTACATTAAGAATGATTATCAACTACAATTGAAATGTAATTTTGCATAATAATAAATCTTGATTTAATAATTTATCATTCAAATTGAAGTAAATTCATCGGTAAGAGGGAATGAAGATAATAACTTTGATTATATTTTAGTAGCAGAAAAATATTAAAACTAGTAAATTTAAAGGCCATCCAAATGGGTGGTTTCTTGTTTTTTATGAAATATTTGCCCAAAGTAGAAACTCATACGAACTAGTAAGGTATAAGTGGGAAATGTAAATATGGAAGGTGTTTGAGGTAATTTTACATAAGAAAACAATATTTTTTTCATTATGAGAAAATGCACCATATGCAGGTTGATTACGTATCTAGGACTTCCATTTACATAGAAATCCTATTTTGAAAAAGAAGTGCAACTAGCAATGAAGGAAGTTAAATCAAATTCTCAAGATAAGGAAATAAGGGTACCTATGACAAATCCTAAATGGTCTAAGGAAGACGAATGGGCCAAAATGGCCCATAATGTAAATGGTGTGGAAATGCATTATGTTAAAAATACAAAAACTGGTGAATTTGATGATTTTAAATTTAAAGATAAAAAATAAGGGGCGTTTATTATGAAAGTAACTTGTTTGTACAACACTGGAGATTATCTAACAAAGGAAACCGAGGAAATATTTAACTTAGTTATTAAAAAGAAGTATATTGTTTATGGCATATGCAAGTTACAAAGTGGTGAGTTGACATATTTAATTTTAGGAGAACGTGAAAATATGCCATCATGGTATCCAGCAGAATTATTTAAAATATCCGATGCGTTACAACCTATAGAATGGTATTGTGGAGAACACAGACATGTCAAAGATACAACTATAGATTATATATATGGGGATATAAAGAGTTAGCCTTGGATGATACACATGCTCTTGGTTTAATAGAAAGAGAGAATAAAGATATGGAACTATTTTTAAAGCGTAAAGCTGAAATTGATGAATTTGAAGAATTGTAATAGTAAATGAATTGCTTAACTTATAAAAAGCGTAGAAATTAAAAATTTCTACGCTTTTTTGTACATAACATTTAGATAAACAGCTTGTTTTTTGAAAAAGTTGAAGATGGTATTTATATTGGCAAGAATATCTATTACAATGGATCCTATATAAAAAAAGTAGTTGCAAGTGCAACTACTTTTTTCACAAAAACATTATTATGCACATAACACCTTTAGCGTAGACTTGCGCTTAAGGGTACTTGGGAATAAACTATGAAATTGTTACCATAAGTACCGTGTCTTGAAAATGAGGAAGAAATTGAACCGTTCCAACTTTTATAGGTAGCCCCAGATGTATCTGTTCTTAGAAGTACATTTGAAAAGCTAGCTTGGCTAAAGGAGTTACGTCCAGTATCTTCAACCCCCTGAACCATTTTTACTGGCTCATATTGAGAAAATGAGCCATATACAGGCTGATTTGCATATCTAGGGTTTCCATTTACATACATAGTAACCGTACCATTTCCGTTATTAACTATTTTAAGATTTACTCGATCACCATCTTTAATTGACGCATCAAACTGTGTGTTCCAATACTTACTGTTTTGACCTGATTCATTATATCCTGAATTTAGAAATACTTTATATCCACTTGGTGTTTTGGAAATACCACCCTCAACTTTAGATGCTCCAATACCTAAATACCAATTCACATACCCATCTTTAACAACAACTGATTTTGGTAGATTTATATCAGCTGCAATCCCAGTATAGGTACTATTTGTAACACTTTTTACAGCACCTTCTGTAGCTGCAAAACTAGTAGTTGAAAACATTGATAGAGAAATTAGAAGTGAACCAACTAGATACATCATTTTTTTCTTACTTTTTCTTAATACTTGATTCATTTTAGATCCCCCATATTTTAAATTATTAAATTGTATGGAAAGTTGGCCAACTAACTACAACTTACAAACTAAAGATATATCAGGTTTCATTTAATGTATATATTTTCCTGTTAGAAGTCATCGAAACGTCAAATAGATTTGTTTTTTCGTATTTATCAATATAGGTGGAGTTGACAGATTAAAGTAGTATGTCTATTTAAATGTAAGAAGATTTTGTTAAAAATCCTATAAAAACCTATAAATGTATTGAGGATAATATGTACTATGATTCATTTAGGAGAGAAAAATATGGAATGAATATAGTGGGATCTATCAAAGAGTATATCTGAAATGTTTATAAATAGATTAAATTCAAAGGAAATAAATGAATCGTTTGTCTTAAGGAATTCATTGAAATAGTCCGTAGATGAAGGGAAATATATGATTTATAAGACATGGATTTCCTATATAAAAGAAGAAAGGGGATCCAGCTATGGGAATTACAAATACAAAATCAAAGTTAGATAATGCAGCTATTGAAGGGGCTATAGAGGCATTAAAAGGTGAAAATGAATGTTTACGTATGGAAATAGATTATTTAAAAAAGTTAAAGGTTTTAGTTGAAAAAGAGAAGGAATTCCAGAACAAGACAAAGCAAAAGTAATTTATCTTATGAAATTTGAAAGTATGGAACATATTAAGATAGTATTAGATAATTATCTAGGTCATTACAATCGCAAAAGAATCAAAGTACAGTTAAAAGGAATGAGTCCAGTACAATACCGGACTCACATTCAGATGGTCGCTTAATTTTTGTTTAACTCTTTGGGGCCAGTTCATCATAGGTGATTGAATAATGTTGGCTTGCTAAGATTAGTGATTGTTATTCTTTAACTGATCTTAAATTACGTTAGTTTAAGTATTGAGAGTAAAAGAATAGGAATAGAAAAATTAATGTTTTGCTAAATAATCTATTAAAGAAACTTAAAGGAATAACAAGTTCTCCTATTGTAAGGATTTTAAGTTTATCCTTATTTAGTCCTTTTATTAATTCTTTTAATGTTTGGAAGTTTATTTTATTAACGAAAGACCAACTTGGCACAGCTTTTGTATCTGAACATATTTTGAAAACGATATGAATACTATGTGCATGAAAACCGCTTATTATTAAAATAAGCATAAATCCTAAAATAATGAACCAAGTCATTTTTCAACACCTCCTTTGAGTATCTAATATTAAGATATTAAAACCGTTGAGAAAGTGTGCTGTTGTCCATGAAAAATATTGAGAATTTGTTGAGGGAATATTGAAAATGTTGCAATGCGATTGATTGTAGGAGAGTTTGAGTTAATAATGCTTGTCAGATTATATGCGTGAAAAAAGGAAATAGGAAAGAGAACAGTTGCGTAGACTGTTCTCTTAAGGAGCGGAAGTGCTGAACATTTTCAATGACAATGATTCAAGCCTTCCGTTAATAGTATGTGCATATATTTATCATTTTAGCCAAGAAGATTCCTTCCTCAAGGAGTGTGTGAAGGGCAACAGCCCAGGAGTAGGTGGGAGATGAATTGGCTTCGAACAAGGGATGGCAGGAAGCAATCTTAATTGTTCGACATATAGAAAGTGTTACTTTACTATCTATCGAATGTACGTTTGGTTTATAATAGTTATATACCGAAATGGAGGTGAATGAAATGATGATTAATAAAGCCTATAAGTTTCGTATCTATCCAAATCAAGCACAAGCAATTCTAATCAACAAAACGATTGGTTGTTCCCGCTTTGTATTCAATCATTTCCTATCCTTATGGGATCACGCATACAAAGAGACAGGGCAAGGCTTGACCTATGGTACATGCTCAGCCAAACTCCCTGCCATGAAGAAAGATTTTGTTTGGCTCAAAGAAGTGGATAGTATTGCGATTCAGTCGTCTGTTCGCAACCTTGCGGATGCTTATACGCGCTTTTTCAAAAAACAAAACAGCGCCCCGCGCTTTAAATCTAAGAAGAACAACGTACAATCTTATACCACAAAACAAACAAATGAAAATATTGCCGTTGTAGGGAATAAAATAAAGTTGCCGAAACTAGGCCTTGTTCGATGTGCCAAAAGTCGTGAAGTAGAGGGACGTATTGTAAGTGCTACTGTTAGACGAAGCCCTTCTGGCAGATATTTTGTGTCACTATTAGTTGAAACAGAAGTACAAGAACTTCCGAAAACACATTCTTACATTGGAATAGATGTAGGACTAAAAGATTTCGCTATTTTGTCAGATGGAAAACCCTATAAAAATCCGAAGTTTTTCCGATCATTAGAAGATAAGTTGGCGAAAGCACAGCGTGTTCTTTCTAGAAGAATGAAAGGATCTTCTCGGTGGAATAAACAACGAGTCAAGGTAGCTAGAATTCATGAATACATATCAAATGCTAGAAAAGATTACTTGGACAAAATCTCAACCGAAATCATCAAAAACCACGA
>NZ_NVAP01000001.1 GCF_002567495.1 Bacillus cereus
CCTAAAGGGGATAATATCAAATTGGAGTTTCATACCATCTTTTTGTTTTATGACGGAAAGTTCAGGGGAATGTAAGAATCGTGTTAATAAATGTAAATATTAAGTTTTATCGATATATGATTATTTTTTTATGTATAATGAGGACAAGGCCTAAAAATACTTAAATATTTAAGTGAATATTTTAAAAAGGGAGATTAAGGATATATGAAAAGCTTACTTCAAAAAACTTTAGCTGTTACAGGATTAACTGCTTCTTTATTAGGTATGGTTTCTTCCGTTTCATTTGCTTCGATTAGTTGGGATAATAATGCAACGTGGACAGGAAGCGGAGCAAAAGCTAAGGCAACTGCCTATACTGCGAAAAAGAACGAACCTCATTTTTACAAGATGACTGTAAGAGCTAGCTTTGATGATGGGACTTCTAAAGAGTTAGCATTGTATGATGCTAAAATTTCAGATCGTATAAATGTTAGCGTTGCATCCAAAGGACCGGTGACCAGAGGTTATTCGGGTCATGAATGGATAATGGTAGGGGATAGTGCGTACACTTCTAAGGAAATGGTAATTAAATAAAAATCAACAAAAACCGTGAAAAAGGATAAATACCATTTTCACGGTTTTTAAAATGAGGAGGATATATGAATCTAGTATTAAAAGAAATAGTGGTGAACAAAACAATATTCATTATGTTATTTATTGGATTTGTATTGACAATATGGCCAATCCTGATTGCAATATCGACGCGAGATTATTATGATGAGAAATTTTATGATAGTAAGAATGGTTATTTTAATTATTACTATTCTGTTCGACTTACTAATATGGGGGAAATCAATTTCGAACAATTTCAGACGTTAGTAGAATCTGATTTTAAAAACGCTAGTGTGATTACAAATGATATTCGTATTACTATTCCGGATATCGGCCACGTAATAATGAATGGTCTCCTTAATAAAAATTGGACTCCACCTTTGTTAAAAGGTTCCCAGATGGGACAAGATGAAAAAAATAGTGTAATAGTGGGGAAGAAAATTTATAAGGATATGGAAACAATAAAATTATTTAATAAGGAATATACAGTTAAAGGCATAGCTGGAGAAAATACTGGATATGAGTATAATATTAAAATTTACGTCTCTCTAAATGACATGCCAAATGAAGTGAAACAGATGATACAAAAAGATAATACATTCCAAATGATTGTTCGTTCTAACGAAAACCCTATCAAGGAAATAGAAACTTTCATACAGCATATGAAACAGAACAATAAAGATATAAATGCCAAAGTAATTAGTGAAAAAGAGAACTATGAGAAGGAAAAAAACTCAAATGAAGCCGTAGAAGAGTTACTCAGTTTTCCATATAGGCTTTTATGTATAGCTTTCATTACCAGTATAATAGTAAGTTATTATTGGATTTATACGAAGAAAAAAAGTTTGTCGTTAAGGAAAGCTTTGGGAGCAAGTAATGTAAATCTTTTTATTTTTATATTTAGTCAATTATTTTTAAGTGCAATCACTGCATCAGCCTGTGCAATATGCATTCAATGGATTTTTAAAACTTTGAGTGGAAATATTTTAGAGTTTACAAGTTATAGCATTAGTTTACAATCTACTCATATTGTAATGTGTGTATTTCTTTCACTTACTATACCTTTTATCCTCTCTGTAATACCATTTGTATATGTGATTAAAAGTGAACCTGCTAAAGCATTAAAGGAGTAAACATGATGAGAATAAAAAGTGCGTTCCTAGCATTAAAAAAGAGATTTCTATTTTCGGTACTTCTTCTAATACAGATTACATTTGGATTAGCAACTATAACGAGTTCAATTAATGTATTTTATAATTTACACCATCTGAATGATAAATCCAGCTCGGTATTAAATGCGGATAAAACATATTTAGTTACTTTTGAAATGACGACAGATAAGTTACAAAGCAATAAATTTAATAAAGAGCAAATTCAAGAAGTTTATAAAACGATTCAACAAAATAAAGATGTGATTTCGTATGGTACATACGAGGCGAGAGTTATTGAAATAGAGTCAAGTAATAGACCATTTCAAAATAGTATGATTACTGATTTGAAACATAAAACGTTTCGCGATGACAGACCTACTATTACAACAATTTTTGTAGATGAAAATTACTATAAAATGTTACAGTTACCTTTAAAATCTGAAGAAGGTTTCTTGCATGAAGATTTTCAAAAAAATAGTGAAGAGAAAACAAAGGTTTTAATGGGTTCATACTTTAAGAAATATTTTCAAGTTGGAGATACAATTAATAATCAATATACAATTACAGGCTTTTTGCCGGAGAATAAATTTATCGTAAATAATAATACGACGAACGCATATTCGAAGTTGGATTACGTAATGATAATACCTATGTCATCTAATAGAGTTGAAAAATATGAAGCAATGTTTTTAAGACTACATCAAAGTACAGTTTTATATTTACGAAAAGATGCAGATGTAAAGAAACTAGAAGAATCAATTCAACTTAAAGGAAACGGCGGTACGTTTTATTTAAAAAATTTGGGTGATGAAATAAATGAAGATGTTACTTTTAACAGCTATTCTGAAATACCTCAACTGATAGTCGGAATCTTATTTATTTTATTCTCAATCGTCGGAATTGTAGTAACGACTATTATTTCTATCTTGATGAGAAAGCGGGAATTTGGTATAAAAATAGCTTTTGGCGAAAGTAAATTTGGAATGTTTATTCAAATTGTTCTAGAGAACATTATTGTAGCAATAGTTGGCTTAGGGATGTCACTAGTTTACTTTTCATGGAGATATGGGGTTCTATTACAAATGTCGAAGGATTTAAAGGAATCAACGGTATTAGACTTTAAATTGAATATGCCTATATTATTTTTAGTATTTCTATTCTTATTATTGATCATCGTTGTCTCAAATGTAATTGTCTTCTTATTTATTAGAAAGCTTGAACCAAAAACATTAATAGGTGGGATGGAATAATGGGGTTAATTGAACTAAAAGATATTAAGAAGGTGTATAGTAATAAGAATTACAATACGTTCGCGTTAAACGGTATAAATTTAACGATAAATAAGGGCGAAATTATAGCGGTAATGGGGCGATCAGGCTCAGGGAAGAGTACATTACTAAATGTTATAGGGTTAATTGATATGCCAAATGAGGGTAAGTATATGTTAAATGGAAAATCATTAACTGAAATTAGAGCAAATAAAGTTCATAAAACAAGAAATGAAATGATCGGATTTATTTTTCAATACTTTGCATTGTTAAAAGAACATACTGTACTGGATAATGTAGCGCTACCACTCACATATAGAAAGCTAAAGCAACGAGAAAGAGAAAATAAGGCGAAGTTCTATTTAGAAAAAGTAGGTTTAAAAGAACATATGCATAAAACACCGGACGAGCTTTCAGGTGGACAACAGCAGCGGGTCGCAATTGCTAGAGCGTTAGTAGGTGAACCAGAAATAATTTTGGCTGATGAACCGACAGGGAATTTAGATAGAAAAACAGGAGAAGAAATTATGGATTTACTATTACAACTGAATGAAGAAGGACGAACGATTATTATTGTAACGCATGATATTGAAGTAGCGAATAAGTGTAATAGAATTATTGAGTTAGTTGATGGGGAGATTGTGTAAAGGTAAAGAATGACCGATAATAATTATATATTATTTTAGAAACCATGATGATTAACTTTTCAAAATGGTTTCTTTTTATTTTATAGAATTAAAATTGTAGTAAAAAGCTACATCCCACCCGTAACTTTTCAGAGCAAAAAATCGTTTAACAAAAGAATGGGTTTCAATCACGAATGGAGGAGAACTATGAAGATTCTAATTCTAGGTGGTACACGATTTTTAGGAAGAGCTGTTGTAGAAGAGGCTTTGAACAGAGGGCATGAAGTTACATTATTTAACCGCGGAACAAACAAAGAAATTTTTCCTGAAGTGGAGCAGTTAATCGGTGACAGAAATGATGATGTTTCAAGTTTAGTAAATCGAAAATGGGATGTTATCGTGGATACATGTGGGTTTTCTCCGCATCACATTAGAAATGTTGGAGAAGTACTTCAAGATAATATTGAACACTATATATTCATCTCTAGCCTTTCCGTATATAAAGATTGGATTCCGCATGACATAAAAGAAGACTATATATTACAACCTGAACCAACGGAAGAGCAAATAAAGGCTGTAGAAAATGGTGAAATATCTCCTTATGAGCATTATGGTGCACTGAAAGTATTATGTGAAAAAGAAGCAGAGAAGTATTGGCCGGGGCGTGTATTACACGTAAGAGCAGGACTGCTTTCAGGAATGTTTGATTATACAGATCGACTTCCATACTGGATTCAGCGTGTAGCAAAAGGAGGTAAAGTGTTAGTTCCAGGAAGAAAAGACCGTCCAGTGCAGATAGTTGATATAAAAGACGTTGCAAACTGGGGACTAAACATGGCAGAAAATAATAAAGCAGGTATATTCAATGTAACAGGTCCGAATGATGAATTGACGATGGAAGAGCTATTAAATACGTGTAAAAAGGTTACGAATAGCGATGCTGAATTTGTTTGGGTAGACGAATCATTTATGAGTGAACATAATGTGCAGCCTTGGACAGAAATGCCTTTGTGGATTCCAGAAACTTTCCCATTAGATGGTGAGACGAAGCCGTGGAGAGGCGGGTTTTCTATTTGTATCGAAAGTGCGGTTAATGAAGGGCTTACTTTTAGAAGAATAGAAGAGACAGTTACAGATGTGTATGAGTGGATGGAGAGTACGGAAGAATGGGAATTAAAAACAGGTATTTCAGGGGAAAGAGAAAAGGTGTTATTGGATAAGTGGTATGAAAGAAAGAGAGTTTAAATAAGAATCTTGTGAAAAAAGGACTCTGTTTATTGAATAAACAGAGTCCTAATATAAATCTACCACTCAATTGGTTCTTCTCCGTACATCTCCCATAGCTTAGGAAACATCTTTTTTAAACCTTCCTCATCGTCTTCATCCCAATCTAACTCGATATCAACTTCCTCAAACTCTTCATTTGTTAAGACATGGTATAGTGTAAAGTATGTATCATCTTCATCCCCAGTCTTCTCCATGTAAACTTCTTGCCCGAAATATAGAGTAAGTTCTTCAATCTCTGGAACGTCATACTCACTTAAATTTTCTAATACAGGAATTAATTGTTCTGGATTTTCAATACAAGCATCGTATGTCTCTTTTCCTTGATATAATAACCATCCACGGAAGTAATCGAAAGTATCATCTGAACAGCCACCCATAATAATATAGGCTGCTGCCCATAAACGGGAGGTATAGGAGTCTTTCAAAAGGCGATGCATATGCGTATCAAAAGCTACAATTTCATGTACTGTACGTTTAGCAAGGTGGGAAGTAAGCCATTCTATTTGTTCTTCTTGGTCCTCACCTTTCGTTTTTGCACGATGAAGTAGTTCCCAAAATTCTTCTTCGGTTATCGTCTTTTCTTTTATGTAATCTTCCCCTTGAATAGGGTCTATATATCCTTTTTTACGTTTGGAAGCAACTAGTTTATTAGCTTCATTCATACATTCTTCTTCTGTTTCAAACTCTTTCGCTTTCACACTGCCAGCTGTGCCAATTTTTCCGTAAAACACAACATAGTCTTTTTCTTTCACAACGATTTTCCAAAACTTATTTGATTTCTCAGTTTGCTGGATTAATAACGTTTCCATCCGTACCCCCATAATGTTTTCTAGTGTGCAATATGATTGTAACATATGTATATACACTTGTAATGATGAAAAATAATAGTTTAGAAAATTCAAAAACCATTGAATGGAGTGGATAAATTTAGTAACCTTATTTGTACAGTAATTACATAATTGTTTTGTAATAATTCGATATTTATATAAGGGGGCGTTACGGATGGATCTTACGTTTAAAGTTGAGGAAACATGTTTTAATTACCGCGTTGGAGCAATTTGTAAACAGGATAATAAAATACTTATTCTGCAAGGTGACGGTGAAGATTTTTGGTACGTACCGGGCGGAAGAGTGAAAATGTTAGAAAACAGTGAGGATGCGTTACAACGGGAACTTGCAGAAGAACTAGCTGCTCCTATTAAAGGGAAGAGATTAATATGGTCAGTAGAAAATTTCTTTACACTTTCTGAGCAAAAGTTTCATGAGATTAGTTTTTATTATGAAGTAGAGCTACATGAATTACCTGCAAATGGAGCGGATCAATATATTTTGGAAGAAGAGGATAGAACATATTTGTTTAAGTGGGTGCCGGTAGAAGAGTTACATGCATATAATTTACAGCCTGCATTTATAAAAGAGAAAGTAAAGAATATAGCAGTTCATACAGAACATATCATTTTACAAGATTAAATGTATTCGGGGGAGAAAAGGATGAAGGGGATTAAAAAAGAGATACATATAAATGACAAAGTAATTTATTACACACATATCGAAAAAGGTTCTAGTACGGTTTGCTTTATGTTTTCAGGTTCAGGATACAATTATGATAAGCCGTTATTTTATTACGCAACGATGTTAATGCTTGAACATAAAATAGATGTTGTACATATTCATTATTCTTATGATGGACAATTAATGAATAAACCAATGGAAGAAGTAACGAAAGTAATGATGGATGATATTAATCCGGTAATAAATGAAGTATTAAAAGATGAGCAATACAACGAGACTATGTTTTTAGGGAAGTCACTCGGAACAATTCCAATTGCGAATGATTTAATGAAGAGAGAAGAGTTTTTACAGTCGAAAATGATATTACTGACACCGTTACTGACGTTTGATACGATTTTTGATTCTATCTTGCATAGTAATCACGAAGGGTTTTTAGTTATGGGGGATAAAGATCATCAATACAATGCAGATCAAGTTGATCAGTTACATAAAACGAATTTACAGATTGAAGTTGTCAAAAATGCAAATCATTCTGTAAATGTTGGGGGATATGAAACGGAAAATTCAATTGAGGCTATAGCGAAAATAATAGGAAAACTTAAAGAAGTTGTTAGGACAAACTAACCTATTAATACATGCAAAAGAGGTGCGAATTGCACCTCTTTTACTTTAATAAGCCTTCAAAACATGAAGTAAATAATCCTTACGATTCAGCGGATTATAATCAACACGTTTTCGAGTAGGGAAGGGAGCCATAAGCTTTGTGAAACCAGCTGGCTTCGTTGTAAATATGCCTTCTCCTTCTGTAAATGAATGAAGCATGCGTTTAAAATTCTCTGTTTTCGCAACAGGTAATGATCCTGTTAATTGGTAAGAATCATTATATAATATAGGCTCTGCAAAAGTTGCTGGAACGGCAGCGAGCTTATACATTGCGGTACTAATTGCCTGCTCCGGTACAGTTAATTCAAACTCATTTACTGGTTCATATACATATGTTTCAGCTTGCTTTAAAGCATCCATTAATACGATCGGTGTCAAATTTCTAAAGTCACTCGCTGTTGTAACAGGACTAGCATAACCAGTATGTGTTAACGTGACCATAACATCTGTAACTTCCCAACCATATAAACCTTGTTTTAACGTTTGAAATACTGTATCTTTAATTGCTTTATGAAATGCTAAAGGCAATGAACCAAGCTCAACACCTAATTTATACGTTATGCCAGAGTTAAGTTCACCACGTTCAATTTTAAAACCAATTGTTGCGTAAAATGGATTCGCTTTTTCACCCATGACTTCAACGGAATTCCCAATGCCAATTGGCTTTTCAATACATACAACTCGCGTATTTGAGAAAGTAACCTGTAAGTTATATTTCTCATAAAGTGTTGTTTCGATAACCTCTTTTTGTACTTCACCGAAAAGGCGAATATAAAGTTCATTATGAACATCATCTTTCCACACTTTAATAAGTGGATCTTCTTCACAGAGTTCCATAAGTGCAGCGTATAAATCATGAATTCGCTCTTTAGGTACCGCATCAATCGCTGCTTCCATTTGTGGTTCGGCAAAGTGAATATCTTTTATATAATCCGTACGTTCACCGATAATATCACCAATTTTTATATCATTCAGTCCCCACACTTTGCAAAATTCTCCGCTAGGAACGATAGTAGATTGAACAGCATTTCCGCTATGAAACATACACATTTTTTTAATCTTTTCTTTATGTGGTAGAGACTCATCGCGCTGTATATCAACATATTTTCTAACATGTAAGCTACCTGAAAAAACTCTTATATACGCAACCTTTTCTCCAGAAGGTTCACGTTCAATTTTAAAAACAACACCGGATAATGGTTCCTCTTGTGCCGATGTAAGAGCTGGCATTAGGGCCGGAAGTTTTTCAAGTATTTCAGTTACTCCTATACCTGTCATTGCTGAACCGAAAAAGATTGGATACACATTTGCTTGCTGTATTTGCTGTTCTAGTTTTTCTCTTAATAGTGCGTCCGGTATTATTTCGTTATTTACATATGATTCAAGTAATGATTCATTAAATGATGCTAACAGTTCCATACAACCGTCATATGATTTGTATTCAATGATCCGGGCTTCTTTCGTTCCTTCGTTTAGAACAGAATAGAAGGGGAATGCTTCATTTGAAAGAACCTCTTTTATTTGTTTCATAACTTTTTCAGTGTTTGCTCCACTACGATCAATTTTATTAACGAATAAAATAGTCGGTATGTTTAGTTTCTGTAATGTTCGCATTAAAATTTTTGTTTGTGCTTGCACACCTTCAACGGCAGAGATAACTAAAATCGCACCGTCTAGAACGCGGAATGATCGCTCCACTTCAGCGATAAAATCAGCGTGTCCAGGTGTATCAATGACATTTACTTTTACATCATCAATAAAGAAAGAAACGACAGATGCTTTAATCGTAATTCCGCGTTGTCTTTCTAATTCCATTGAGTCAGTTTGTGTATTACCACTATCAACTCGGCCAATTTCTTTAATCACATTCGTTTCATAAAGAATACGCTCGGTCAAACTCGTCTTGCCAGCGTCTACGTGCGCGACAATCCCTATATTTATTGTTGTCATTTGTGAATATCCTCATTTCATTTTCCATTTTCATTTCCTCATTTCTATTTGTGTATTGCCGCATTATCAATCACTCTCCAGTCATTTAAATTATTACTATTATAGTGCAATTAACATTATTTGTAACGCTACAAAGCGCCTTAATTTGGAAAAAATAAAATGAAAACAAAATGCTTGCATTCTAAATCGATATAGATTATATTAATTGACATATCAACTATTGATACATCAAATGTTTTTATTTTGATTGTAAAGGAGGGTTAATTTGACAAGTTCATGCTCAAAAGAAGCGATTATTTTATATAAATTACACTTTCTAAATAAAGAAGTAAGTTCGAAATTTGAAGGGTGTACGGGTATGAGCCAGTCTCGATTAGAGCTTATACTTCAATTATTTGAAGTAGGTGAAATTAGTCAAAAAGCACTTCAGCAAGAAGTGAATATTGATAATGCTGCGATAACGAGGCATTTAAAGCAGCTTGAGGCCAATGAAATGATTGTAAGACGTAAAAATCCAGATGATAACAGAATTACGTTAGTTTCTCTTACTGAAGAGGGACGAAATAAAATTCAAGCGTTTCAAGAGGAAAAAGAACGTTTTGCAGCATCTGCATTTAAAGGATTAAGTGAAGAAGAACGCGACAATCTTTTAAATATGTTAAACCACATTCAAGAAAATATAAAAGAATTATAAAAAAGGGAGAATACAACTATGACTAACTCAGTAAAAACAAATGATTTTAACGAAATTTTAACAGGACGTCGTTCAATTCGTAAGTACGATCCTTCAGTGAAAATTAGCAAAGAAGAAATGACAGAAATTCTTACAGAAGCAACACTTGCACCATCTTCAGTAAACATGCAACCATGGAGATTCCTTGTGATTGAAAGTGACGAAGCAAAAGCAACACTTGCGCCACTTGCGAAATTTAATCAATCTCAAGTAGAGACGTCTTCAGCAATGATCGCTGTATTTGGGGACTTAAACAACTTTGATAACGCAGAAGAAATTTACGGTACAGCAGTAGAGCGCGGACTTATGCCAGCTGAAGTAAAAGAAGATCAAATGAAAAAACTTTCAGCTTATTTCTCAATGGTTACACCAGAAGTCATGAAAGACACAGTACTAATTGACGGTGGTCTTGTAGCAATGCAATTTATGTTAGCAGCTCGTGCTCACGGCTATGACACTTGTCCAATTGGTGGTTTTGAGAAAGATCAAATCGCAGAAGCTTTCGGACTAGATAAAGACCGTCACGTACCAGTTATGTTAATTTCAATCGGAAAAGCTGCAGACAGTGGTTACCAATCAGTACGTCTTCCAATTGAAAAAGTTGCTGAGTGGAAGTAATTTTATAAAAGAACTTCAATAAGTGAAAGATGAGAGGGGAAGCACCATGATTATTATTCACGCAATATTTCAAGTAGACCCAGCGAAACAACAAGCATTTTTAGAAGAAATTCAGCCACTCATTCATGGTTCAAGAAAAGAAAGTGGAAATGTATCTTATGACTTATATAAAGATACAGAAAAAGAAAGTGTTTATACGATGGTAGAAGTATGGAAAGATGAAGCAGCAGTTGCGAGCCATAATACGAGTGAACACTTCACATCTTTCGTTAGTAAAGCAGCACAATTTTTAACTGCTCCTCTTGATATAAAAGCTTATAATGGAGAGTTAGTAAAATAATAAGGTAGAAAAAGATGACTTTAGCATATGGCTGAAGTCATCTTTTTTGTATAAGTAGAATCCATTTTGGACTCAGTTATGTTGATTGATAAGTGTTGCTCGTATCCTCAGTAACTGTGGTGAATTGTATGTTAAATTCGAACATTTGGTTTATTGGGATATTTTTCCGTGTTATAATTTTCTTGTAAATAAAAGGTAGAGGGGAGTAAGTAATGGGAGAATTTCAAAGTAATTTGCATACGGCAACGCAACTTGCAACGAAAATGAGAAATGCTTCAGATAGAATGCAAAGTGCTACTAGTCGCTCTATAAATAAGGCAACGCGTACTACACTATCTGTGAACTTCAAGGCACAAGAAGCAAATCAACAAAATTTACAGATCACGAAACAATTTTGTACTGCTTTTCAACAAACAATTGATAATATCCATTCCGTAGCAAATGAATTTGAGAAAATGGATACAGGACTTCAAAAGACTTTTCAATAATGTAACAACCTACGTAAAGGGGAAAAGGTAGGGAGAAAAGATGAGTCAAGAAATTGAAACGAGAATCAGTCAATGTAATCAAAAATTACGAATTATATTTGAAGAACAAAATGAAAACCGAATCGCGCTGCAAAATCAAGAACGAGCTGAGGCTAGTTTTCATGAATGGAAAAATAGAAATAATCGTTTATTTAACCGAATACTAGAAACTTGGTATGGCGACAAAGAAGTGTTTCACCTTTTTACGAATATGCGGCAAGAGATCGGGCAGTACGAAAGAAAACTTACATTCGAATTAGAAAACGAAAAAGAGACGTTGCTTAAAGAAAAACGGCATCTCAGCGAGAAAGAAAATGACCTTTCCTCTGAACAGCAGCAACTACAAAGGGAGGCCAATACATGAGTTTAAACATGTATTTGGGAGAAGTACAAAGTCAAACTCAAAGTATGAACGCTATATGTAATGCTACGATTCAAAGTATGGAACAAGCCATTCAATCTATTGATGCATTTGCGGTAGATACAGTATTACAAGGACAAACATACAGTAGTGCAAAAGCCTACCTTGTCCAAACATTTCGGCCATTAGCGCAAGGAATCATATGCTTATGTGAAGAATTAATTCGCCAAAACGAAGCATTTCCAAACGAGTTCCAAGCGAAAGTTGCTTCGACAGATGTGATTGAACAAGAAATAAGAGAACAAATACGGGGAATTAATCAATCGATTACAAGTATAGAAGCAATAGAAGTACTTACACCAATGCCCGGAGTAAGTGCGATTGTAACGGTATTAGGTGCAATGAGAAAAAAACTGGAAGAAAAACTAGAGCATTTATATGAATTCAATCATTCATCCAGCAACAACTACAGCACCGCTCTCCAATTAGCAGCTAGCATCACAACCGGACTCGCTGAAGTGCAAAGCGGGAAAGGATTTAGTCCTGTGAGTGGGACGTTTAGTACACAAGGGTTGAATATGGATTGGGTGAGTTCGATTCAGGGGATTATAGAAGAAACAGCCCGAAAAAATGATCAGTCAATTAAAGATATAGAAACAAATAACATAATTGAGGAGAAATCTCCGGTTAGAAATGCTTGGGACGATGTGGCAGACGGTATAGTTGGCACGTTTGAAACAGCGAAAAAGATGTGGGAAGCTATTCAAAGAGGCTCGGGGAAAGCTATTGGTGATGAAATCGAGTCCGCAATAGCTTTAAGTAATATGGACATAGGAACTTTTATTAATGTAACCTATGCACTTTTCCATTTGGATGAAACTGCAAAAAATATGTGGCATGCATTTTCAAATAAAATAAAACGAGATATGATAGAGGGAGATGCAGAGAGTCGTACAGAATTGACTACCTATGGATTAACACAAATAGCTACCACAATATTAGGCGATAGGGCACTAAATAAAGTAGGCTATATCACAAAAGGAGCAAAAGCATCAAGTGGAGTAAGTACATTTGCAAATGCAGTAAAACTAGCAAAAGAATTGAAGCCTACCCTTGAAATGTTACAATCATTTAAGAGAAATGCTTCCTATGCATTCTCTAGTGTTGGTGGAACTATTGTAACCAAAATACCTCAAGGCGAATTAATAGAAGCTTATTATAAGTTTGCGAAGTCTAAAGATGGTGGTAAGGGTACGGGTAAAACTGGTGAAATAGCTAAGGAATCTGGAAAAGTAGCCCAAACATTAGAAGTAGCTAGAGCACAACAGCGTAAGGTAATAGGATCAGTAGAAAGTGGCGAAGTAGCTTTAAAAACAACGAAGCGTAAAGGGAATTATGGTGAAATGAAGATGGATGACTTTTTTGAAAGTCAAACATATACCAGAATTAGTGATGATCGTGTAATAACATTAGATCAAAAAATTGTTAAGGGAATAGATGCTGTATATGAAAACTCATCTCCGCCACCTAAGTATGTAATAGCGGAGGCTAAGTATAACACATCCAAATTGGGAAAAACAAATGATGGTAAGCAAATGAGTGAAGATTGGATTCTTGGAAGTGAAAGGTTAGATAGTACTTTGTCAAAAGAAAAAGCAGATGAAATTGTGGAAGAGATGTTGCTGAATCCAGAAAATGTTCAAAGAATTGTTATTCAAGTTATGCCTGATGGAACGATTGTGAAGAAAATTCTTGAAGTATAAAAGGTGGAAAAGAAATTATGCTAAGGGATAAAATCAAAAATGATATATATTTTAACAAATTTGTCAATTATGAGGAAAAGAGAATAGAAAAGTTTTTATTATTGGTTGAAAAGGTTATTGAGGAAAGAGGCAAAGATGATAAAGGTGTAAAGAATGGATATATAGCGTTACAAGGGTATCATTTTAATAAATTAAGGGCAATGTACTCTGCGGGTTGTTCTATTCAAACTATTCGTGATTTTTTACCTGAAGTAATAAATATAATGGAAAAAGTGTGGAATAAAGAAAGTGGATATATACGTATGTTATGGATGATATCTATAGCAGTAATGCTAAATGTTGAAGATAAAGAATTTAATAGACTAATAGCAATGGTAAGGAAAGAAGGATTAAATGATTATTTGATTAATTATTTTATTGCTTTTAGAAATAGTGAGCCATCAGATTTTTATGAGCAAAGTGAGTTTTATGTAAAATATCCATATGTAAAATTAAAAGAAGTAATTGAGAGTAATAAAATTTCACAAGAGAATTCTATAAAAAATTTAGAGAAATATATAAAGGAGTATTGGTATAAGGGACATTTAGAAGAAGCATGGTACGATGCACATGAAAATAAACATGACATTTATAGTGGTTACTGGAGTTTTGAAAGTGGAGCAATCGCTAAAATTTTAAAATTAGATGATTCAACCTTGAAAGATAGTTCATATTACCCTTATGATATGGTGCATTGCCAAGAAAAATAAATGTTGGAATCCACAGTGATAAATTTTTACACTGTGGATTTTTTAGTTTGTGTTAAAGTACCTATTAAGGGTACGGCTAACGGTAAACCTAGCAGTAACAAAAATACAACTGTAGATAATTTTGATGCAAAAACAGCTACAAATAAGCAAAAAGGTAATTATGGTGAAATAAAATCTAGTGACAATTTATTGAATAATCAAAGTTTAAAAGAAGCTGGATTTGATTTAAAGCCAGTCGGAAAAAGTGCACCATCAGGCATAAATGATAAAATAGTAAAAGGGATTGATGGATTATACGAAAATGCAAATGCAGAATCAAAGATCAAATACGTTATAGATGAGGCTAAGTTTGGCAGTTCACAATTGGGGGAAACTAAAGATGGACGACAAATGTCAAATGATTGGTTGAAAGGTTCTGAAACTGGAAAAAGTAGAATATTAAAAGCTGTTGAGGGAGATGAAGTATTAGCTGAACAGATTACGAAAGCCTTGAAAAGAGGTAAAGTTGAAAGAGTATTATCAAAAGTTGATAGTAGTGGAAAGGTTAAAACATTTAAGATAGATGCAAAGGGTAACATCGTTGGAGAGTGGCCATAATCTAGAAGCGAGGAGGAATTAAAAAGAATGAGGGATCATTTATGTATAGAAGAAAAATGTAAAAGGGGAATAGAATATCATAAAGAGTTTATCGAAGAAAATAGAGAAGAGATTAAAAGTTTAGAAGAAGATGAAAAAAATGGTATTCAAAGATATCCTAAAGATAACAAAAGTATTATATTAGAAAATTATTTGTCGAATTTTATACATGAGATGAACGACATTAGGGCAATGTATTCTTTAGGAGAAGACATTAGTAAAATGGAAGTATATTTTTATAATGCGATAGATGATTTAGAGCATACAGGGACTAGCAAAGTGGGTTATATATATATGCTTTGGATAATTTCTTTAGGAATTTTGTTAGAGACGGATAAAAAGAATATAGAAAGATTAAAAAAGATAGTTGATAAAAAAAATGTGATCGACGCAGTAATTGATTTCCTCTTATGCGCTAGTGATATCGGATACACAAAAGTGACGAATAGATATTATAAAGAAAAGCCATATGCAAAAACGAGAGAGATTATAGAACTTGCACAAACAGATAAAAAAGAAGCGTCTAAAAGATTACAAACGTATATGGAGAAAGAATGGTTTAGAGGCCATTATGATTATGAATGGAAAAATGCCCACAAAGAACCTGGATATGTAGGGTATTGGAGCTTTGAGACAGCTGCAATAGTAAAGATACTCGGACTTGATGATACAAGTTTAAAAGATAATAATCATTATCCATATGATTTGGCACATTATAAAAATGAAATGAAATTCAAGCATATAGACCTAAGTGAATATCACTATGAAGATGAGACAGAAGAAATCGAGGATATAGTAGAAGGAATTGAACATAATCCTGCATTGGAAAATATTATTCCGCCAAAATGGCATTCATTAGTCAATGAATTAATACATGATTATGAGAATATGGATGACAGTAGTTTTTATGAGAAATACAAAAAAACAATAGGAATAGGTCAAGTGTGGTTCTTAACACAAGAGTATGAAGAAGAAAATGAGCAAAAAAATCTATTAGGAAGTTTAATTGTGTTTGCCCTGACGGTAAGAGATTATATATTACAATTGGACTATAAAGAAGATTTAGAGGACTACATTGATAATCTTAAAAATTTCTGGAATGTTTCAGAAACAAAGTTAATTCAATTTATGTTAGAGAATGATCAAAATTATTATGCATGGGTACCAAAAGAAGCAAACATCCCAAATATGTATGAAGTGAAGATTGAGAGTGTCGATGTAGAGGAAGTTCTATAACGAACAAATCGAAATGGTTTTTATTATATGTAATATTAGAATGCATTTTACTAGTTAATTGAAAATAATGCATGCATGGGAGAAAAAAGGATGTATTGTTACTAAAAATTAGAGGGAAAGAAGGCTGTTGGATTGAGTTAAGCACCTCATTGTCAATATACGACAATAGGTGCTTTTTTGCGTGCAATGAAGAAAAAATAAAAGATTCATTTTCACTCTATTTCATCTTCAGATTACATGTTATAATTTGGAAAAAATATATTCTTAATTTTTAGATAATTAAAAGGTGGTAGATACTATATGAGTACATTAAAGAAGATTACTAATAATATTTCGAAGGTTATTATAGGAAAAGATGAATCGATTGAACTGGCAGCTATAGCTCTTATAGCAAGAGGACACATTTTATTAGAGGATGTACCTGGGACGGGAAAAACAACATTAGCGAAAAGTTTGGCTAAAAGTGTGGACGCTAAATTTCAAAGAATACAATTTACAGCGGATACTTTGCCTGGAGATGTTATTGGCCTTGAATATTTTGATGTGAAGGAATCGGATTTTAAAACGAGGTTAGGACCCATTTTTGCAAATATCGTATTAGTGGATGAAATTAATCGAGCTGTACCGAGAACACAATCTTCGTTACTTGAGGTTATGGAAGAGCGTACTGTTACAATTGCGAAACAGACACATTCATTACCAGAACCTTTTTTAGTTATAGCAACGCAAAATCCTCTTGAATCCGCTGGTACATTTCCTTTACCAGATGCTCAATTAGACCGGTTTTTACTTACAATTCGACAAGGTTATCCTACGAGAGAAGCAGAAAAGGAAATGATGAATCGGTTTCAAATGAATGATCCGTTAGAAACGTTACATTCTATTATTTCAAGTGAAGAAATTATTACGATGCAAAAGCGTGCAAGAGAAGTGTTAGTAGGGAATGATGTGCAAGATTATCTCCTTGAAATTATTGAAGCAACTCGTAACCATGAGTTAATTGAAATTGGTGTAAGCCCCCGGGGAACGTTGGCATTTATGAGAGCGATTCAAGCACGGGCAATATTAAATGAAAGAGATTACTGTACGCCAGATGACATTAAGACGCTCGCTGCATCAGTTTGTGCTCATCGTGTAACGTTAACGATTGAGGGAGAGATGAAAACGACGAAAGAACAACTTATGAAAGAAATTCTTCATACGATTAGTGTGCCAGTGGAGAATGTACGATGAATCAACAGCTTGTGTATACACCTTTAGCGGAGCCTTTCGTAATGGGGGTTATGTCAGTTGTAGCCGTTATTTTATGTGTATTTTCAAGTAATCTACTGTTTTTATCTCTCGTATTTTTGTATGTAATTTTAATAGTTGCTATGTATGTATATATACGTAAAGTTTCTCATGTTGAATGGGAATACAGTCAAGGGAATTCGAATGTTTTTATAGGTGAAACGAATATGTGCAAAATTAAAATTTCAAACAAATCGATATTTCCTATTCTTAATATCGTATTTCGATTTAAATGTGAAAATAAGCTAACTTGGAGTCATGATGAAATAAACAAAAATCATAGTACAGGTTCAAATTATTATATGAATTTTAATTTAAAAGGAAAGGAGTCAGTTTCATTTGATTTGCAAGCTGTAGCGTTAAAAAGAGGAATTGCGAAATGGGAAGAAGTTGAAATTGTCATTACTGATCTCTTTGGATTCATAACGAACCATATAACATATAAACAAGTTGATACGCCCTCTTATTTAGTCTTACCAGCTGTTCCGAAAATACAAGTTCCTGAATTACAAGAATGGTCACGAGGATTTCGAAAAGCGATGTCTTCACCTTTATATGATGAAACGAAAGTAATGGGAGTGAAGTCTTATGAAAATGAAGATTTTCGTTCCATCCACTGGAGTGCAACAGCGAAAGCAGGGACGATAATTGCGAAAAAGTATGAGCGAACACAATGTGATAAATACGCGATTTATCTCAACTTGCAAAATAAAAGCGGTGTTTCTTTGCGAAATGATATAGAGGAACTAATTGAATTAACAGCAGGTATATGCAAACAACTTCTTATGCAAAACTGTTCGTTTGAAGTATGGATCAATAGTGTAAAAGATAGCGGTTTGCTACATATAAAAAATGGGGATAATCGGAAACATTTGCAAAATGTATTAAAAGTACTTGCCTCAATATCGGACCAAGATACTCCTGTATCTTCCACTTATTTTTACACAGCAGGCTTTCGTCGAAAAGAATTGGATGCAGTTCCTTTAATTCTTGGTACTTCCCCAAGGAAATACACCAGAACGAATAAATGGGTTGTAATTAAAGAATAAGAAGGGATTTATGTCATGGTTAATAAAGAGAGACATATAGAAGTAAAGTTGTGGAGTGTTAGAGTATTAATACTACTTTTCTTTACGGTTAGTGCGATAACGTTTTCACAAGGTGTAGTGCATGTACAAGACATAGTAAAAGGGCTTTTTTCTAGTAAGACGGAGACAATATCAGAAAGGAATTATGATTTTACTAGTGTAGACTCACAGTTTGATGAACCTGAAAGAATTATAGATGAAGAAACAGGAGTTGTAGATACAAGAACAAAAATAGATAGGAAAATTCCACTTTTTGTACGAAAAAATTCATGGACTGATGTGTTTTCTGTTCTTTCAAATTCATGGATTAGTGTCGTTTTTTATGTAATTATTGCAGTGGTTATTCTATATGTTTTTTATAAATTAATGAGGAAAAAGGTAACGAAATCAGAAATACAACAGGATAAACAATCGATAACAAAAGAAAATACGGATAGAACCGAAAAGAATAAGAAAGTGATGCGTCAATTTGAACAGCCGTTACCTAAAGATATGATAAGGAAAACGTTAGTTGAATGGGAAAGAACTTTACCATTTCACGAACAGAGAAGGTCATATGAAACGATGCAACAATGGTTAAAAAGAATTTGTAGAACATGGGATATTATCCCGTTATATGAGTCTATTCGTTATGGTGAAAAGACGTATACGGATTTAGATGTGGAAGAAATTATGAAGTGGGTAGAGGGAGATGGGAAGGTGGATACTTAAATGTCCACCTTTTCTTTTTTGTAGGGAAATTTGATTAACATGAATCATTTTCATATATGAAACCGTCTTCAAATAAGAAAATGAAATGAACTTTATTTACTTATATTTTATTACGTGGTAACCTATATTTAATTTTTATAAATTATAATTAATTTTTAGTTTTTTAAGGGTGTGAAAATGTAATGAAATCGGTATTAAAAAGCATACTTATTTCCTTTGTTTTTTCAGCAGTAGGTATGTGTTGGTTGCTGTTCTTATTATTCAAAGGGGACGGAGATTGGTTATTGTCTTGGATAGGCGTATTAATGGTATTTTTATCTTTATATACTTTAATAGATTTATATTGTAAAAATACATACGATAAAAAAATAAATAAATGGCTTATAAAAATAGCAGTGACTAGCTTTAGTTTTGCGGTATTAGGAATCTCATTTGGTATCATACACGAGCTATTAACACCATGGAGTCTCAGTTTAATGGTGTGGTATTGGTTGCTAATGTTAGTATTATTTTTAACGACCATAATATCATTAATCAGTTTAGTATTTGTTAATCGTAAAAATCACAATTTCACTGGTGGATATAGAATGCTCATACTTCTAAATGTATTTCTTACGTTGGGACCAGTATTATGGCCGCTATTACTTTCTATTCTCGGAAATGGTATGAATGCTAGTGCAGGCTGGTAAAAGGGAAAATAGATTAGTTGTTTAAAGAATAGAATGAAAAGTTGATATAGAATTTTAAATATTTAAGAGAACATGTTTACATAAGAAATGAAAACATGTTCTCTTTTTATTTGTATACATAACTCTTCCTCAATTTATCTTAACTAAATTTGAACGTAAGTATTTCGTAAGGAATGGATAAGAAAAAAGAGAGATTTATCATATAGGATGGAAGTATAGCTTGAATCAATACGATATTAATAGAGGAGAGAAAGCCTTATGAAAAAATGTAATTCAATTAAGTTAGCAAGTTTTGCAGTTTTATTAGCAGGTACTACTCTATTCACACCTGGTTTTACTGTGAAAGCAGAGTCAACGCAAAATATTTCTAGTGCGCCACAAGTACATGATCAAAAGAATCGGAATACATGGAAACAAGTAATGCAGGAAACAGTACAGCTTGGCACGCCAGGGATATTAGCTAAGGCGTCTAACAACGGAAAAACTAGTAGTTACACTGCTGGCGTGGCGGATTTAAGTACAAAGAAACCGATGAAATCGGATTATCGCTTTCGGATTGGTAGTGTGACGAAGACTTTTACTGCCACGACTGTTCTTCAATTAGTAGGGGAAAATCGCGTACAGCTTGACGATCCAATTGAAAAGTGGCTACCGGGTCTTGTGCAAGGAAATGGGTATGATGGAAATCAAATTACGATACGACAACTTTTGAATCATACGAGTGGTATAGCTGACTACTTAAAGTCAAAAGACGCTGACATAATGAATTCGAAAAAAACGTATACAGCAGAAGAAATAGTGAAAATAGGCCTTTCTCTGCCACCAGATTTTTCGCCGGGTAAAGACTGGTTGTATTCAAACACAGGATACGTAATATTGGGAATGCTTATTGAAAAAAAAACTGGTAATAGTTATGCGGAAGAAATTGAAAAGCGAATTATTGAACCTTTGGACCTGCCAAATACGTTTTTACCAGGAAATTCACCCGTAATCCCAGGGAAGAATCATGCTCGTGGATATATGAAAATTGACGACAAAGGTGAGTTGAAAGATATGACGGATTATAATCCGAGTTTAGCTAATGCAGCTGGAGATATGATTTCTAATACTGACGATTTAAATAAGTTCTTTTCATCTTTACTTGGTGGTAAGTTGCTGAAGGAAAGGGAGCTAAAAGAAATGCTTACTACAGTTCCTGTAGAAGGGAAAGGGGTTGGTGATGGATATGGTCTTGGAATCTATGAGACTAAACTTCCAAACGGTGTTTCAGTTTGGGGGCACGGAGGGGCAATTCCTGGATTTACAACTTTTGCTGGGGGAGTAATTGGAGGTAAACATATATTTGCTGTCAATACGAACTCTTTAGGTGCGATTGATATTTTAACTCAGTTTAATAAAATGATGCAAATTGAATTTAATAAATAGAAAAAAGAAAATGGATGTGATTCTTTTATAGTTGTATATAAAAGAAGTGCTCTTGAAATTTTACAAAGATGGACAGTGTTAACATTTATAATATGCCAGAAAGTGTACGTAGAATATAAATACGATACAACTGTACTTTAAAGTGAAAATCAATCTTATTGCTTAGTATAAAAATAAAAAGGATGCCAGTTGTAATCTGTACCCTTTGTAA
>NZ_NVAP01000020.1 GCF_002567495.1 Bacillus cereus
CTTTCGGGAAATTCGTTAAAATCTAATGTAAAATCCATCGTTCTCGCGAAAAGATGCTGACCGTTTTTAGTCTGTAATGTCCAACTAGTACACATAAGGACCACTCTTTTATATAGTTTTATATACAACTTGTAGTTTTTTGATGAATCTGTAAATTAAAAACTAATTTATTCTCTAAAATATGACTTCCAATCTGCGCTTAGGAATAGACTTTACAATACAATCTAGATAATAGTATCAAACTAAAAAAGTACTCCTTGGGTAAAAAAACATTCTCTTCATACTATTACTCTGTAATATATTAGCCTATAGTTCAACTTGTTTTTTCTTGCTTCTTTTTAGGAAAATCCAAACCACAAACATAACTATAATTATAACCATCGTTGTAAAAAATTTTTGATAGTCTGATTTCGATGATTTTAATTTATACATAAAATTGGCTCTGTCACAACCTGTATCAGAGCCGAACTATTTAGTTTATATGAATAATTTCACTTTTCACAGGTAAAGAATTTAAACCATATACAGAACTAATACTAGAGATGGGAACAGGAAGATTATGGTCAATAAACGAAAATGATTTATATTTTTTCATTAATTCCGTCAATACAATTTTAGCTTCTAATCTAGCTAGGGGAGCACCTAAGCAAAAGTGGATTCCATGACCAAATGCAAGATGAGGATTTCGACTACGATGTATGTTAAAACTATCGGCATCTTTAAAATGAAGAGAGTCTCGATTAGCTGATCCAATCCAACCTGAGATAATTTGATCTACCTGTAGAGTTTTGTCTCTTATTTGAATCTCTTTTTTTACTTTGCGTACAATTCTTTGGGCTGGTGAACGATACCGTAATACTTCTTCAATTGCTTTTGGAACAAGGGATACATCCTGTTGTATTTGCTTGTAAACATCTGGATTTTCTATCAAACAATATATTAAGTTTCCAAGCAAGTTAGTTGTTGTTTCATTTCCTGCTACTAATAGTAGTTTACAAAATGACACTACTTCCTTTCCCGAAATGTTTTTGTCTTCTTCACTTTGAACTAATAAAGAAATAATGTCATTTGAATCCTTTTTGGATTTTCCTCGATTAAGTTCTATGATTTCTTCAAAAAATTCCGCTAATTCACTTTCTGCTTGTAAGCGTGTATGAAAAAATTCTGCTAAATGATCCGGATCATCATCACTGGGTGAACTTACTATAATATCAGACCACTTCTTGAAACTGTTCATATCATTAATAGAAACACCTAACATTTCAGCAATTACTATAACCGGCAAAGGATAAAATAACTCCTGGACAATATCAAAATTTTCACGCTTAGATAATTGAGTAAGAATATCAGTTGTGATTTGCTGGATTCTCGACTCCCATACCTTCAATGCTTTAGGAGTGAACGAACGATTTACAATAGACCGGATTTGCGTATGTTTTGGCGGATCCATCCCTAGGATACTTTGTGGAAAGGGAGATTTTTTCTTCTCCGGCATAATGTTAGAAAAAAACTCTTTATCCTCTAAGACTCTTTTTACATCTTCGTACAAAAAAACATTCCACATGTCAGCCTGAGAATTAAAATAAATGGGTTCTTTTTCTCGCATCTCTTTATACCATGCAAATGGTTCATATGGGTCTCCCAAAGCTTGTTTTCCTAACAGCTTATTTGTAGGAATCATAAAGATTGATTGATAAGGTGTTTTCATATATAACAATCTCCCCTCAAAAAAATAATTTTCATTACACCGAATCACATTCGGTGAATATGATTCGGTGTAATGAAAATTATACAACAATAACCAAAATTTTCAAAATACTTTTTCACTTTCAAGATATCAGTTAATATATAGTTAAGGGGGAATAAGGATTGCATAACAAAAATTTAACCAAAAGAAAACAACAAGCTTTACAAACACAGAGCAATATATTTCTTGTATTTTTAAATTTAACGAAAGAAAAAGAAATTGAAAATATAACTATTGAAGATATTTGTAAAAAGGCAAATATATCTGTTGGCACTTTTTATCATCATTTTTCTTCCAAAGAAGATATTTATCAAAAGTTATTTCAACAAATTGAAGAAAACCTAAATTTAGAATTGAAAAGTATAACTCAACATACGACAATACAAAAAACTATTTTGACTTTCTTCCAATGCATAGCTAAATATACTACTAAATTAGAGTTACATATAAATCTCCTTAACGATTTCAACAAAAAAATATTTGCATATGAACCTTCATTAATTTACAAAACTCTAAATGATCTTGTTAATAAAGGAAGATTTGAAAAAGAATTAACAAATGATATAAGTGTAGAAGACATAACAACGTATCTTTTTACAGTTGCTAGAGGGATTATATTAGACTGGTGTCTTTTAGGTGGAGAATACTCACTAGAGCAGCGAATGGATACTTATATGAAATTAACACTAAAATCTTTAGAAACCTAAATTTTATTCGTACGTTTAGCAAAATTTTATCATTCAGGATTATATGAACATCTGGATTAAAAGAAAAAGTGTAACCCTTCTTTATATTGCAAGAAAGAAGGATTATACTTTTTCTTTTTTTATAATAAAATATATTGAGCCAACATCATTTTCGCGTTTTGTAAGGTCTACTTCCTTGAAATTAACAATTTTTTAACTATCAAAAATTACTTGGTAATAGTTGAAATAGCTTGTTTGTAAATTAAGTGTTGTTTATTATGGGCCATTACAAGAACAGAGTATGTATCCATTGAAAGTATTTGTCCTCGTATCGGAACACCACTTTTTAAAAATATAGTAACCGTTCTTTTCTTATCTATTAGTTCTTTATACATATCTTCCTGTATCATTTTCATATATTTCCCTCCCAGTTCAAATCGTAACATATTTTAGAAATTGATAACATTGGATTAAAGTGATTATTACTTGAAAAACTAATAAGTAAGACCCTTCTACAAGCAGCGGAGCTCTAATCTATTTGTAAATGAATCCAATTTTATGATTTTGAAAATAAAAGTCCAAACAAAAATAAAAGACGCTCAAATGAACGTCTTTTATTTTTGTATAATAAGAGTGCTCTCACATTTACGACAAGAAATTTTCTCTTCTTCAAAAATGAATAGATTCTCAGCATCACATTCTGGGCATACAACTGCAAATGGTGTTTTTATATTTTTATAGCATAGGAAAGACATGGCTGCCAGGAATAGAGCAGGTATAACAAGCATCATAAGTAAGAATAGGCCTGCAAAAACGCCTGCAATTATGGAAAGTGGTTTCATTAGTTTTCTACCCACGGAGTTTACTTGATTATCCTTTTTACGAAAAGCAGTAACAAGATAAGTATTGGTTTTTCTTACCGGCTCAAATACTTTTATCGTATTGTAATCTTGTTCATTCATAGTGGGATAGGAAGTGTTTTGTCTTTGAAATCCTCGTTGTTTATAATAGTTATTTGACTCTGCTATTCGTGGTGTATACGAGATTCCAGTGCCAGGTACATAAGTTGTTACTCTTGATTCAGGCGGGACGGTTCTTCCTCCCGAATCAGTGTATGTAAAGTTAATTTTCACACCCGGAGAAACTTGGATAATTCTACGAAACTTATAACCCATAATATTGTATCCTCTCAATCTAATTATTAGAAATCTTTACTAATTATAACATTTTTAATCTTATCATTAACATATTAAGATTTAAAGAACGAAATGAAAAAGGGGGATACTGCGCTTTACTAATTTAAGGCACCTTAGGGAGTCTTCCTCAGATTTGAAAACCACTTTAACTTTAATAATATGGACTTATGTTAATTACCATTGGTTTAAGTATTTTTTACTTTTCAACATAACCAATAAAAAGAGAGCACTCCCAGTAAGTGCTCTCTCATAAAAAGTATCGGTAAATGTATTTATAGCCAATTTGCACACCGTTTTTAAAATGGATTTACAAAACGGATTCTTTCTAAAATGTTTTTAATGTTTACTTTCTATATACCAAAGAAAAAAACATTCCTTAACGAGCATTTTGCATTACTTTTATTAGGTCATTTATATTTTCAACTTTCTGCTGAAACTGACTAAGTCTACTATGTAGTAATGAAGGATTTTTATCTTCTCTTGAAATAACTTGTTTTAATTCGTGTTCTAATTTATCATACACATCAAAGAAATTATCAAATTCTACACTTGCAAGTTCTTCATTTTCACGATAGAATCTTTTAGCTTCTAAATAAGTTATATATGATTTATTTAAAAATCCTAATGAAATTAGATATTTAGAATTGCTTTCTTGATAAATAGCAATATCACATGCTGTTTTAATATCAGAATAAGTTTTTTGAATGAGTTGTTGTAATTCGTAAATATTATACTTTAGTTCGTTATTCATTTAATTCCCTTCCATCCTATCTATTCTAAAAAATTTTAATTTGATAAAAATAAGAATATATTATTATTACCGTATCCACATTTATTAATTCTTTTTTTGTTCCGTAGTAATAAATCTTGAAAGCAATTCTGTTAATGCTTCTACCTTCTCTTTCATCCTGTTGGATTGAATTGAAATTTCTTTGATTGAAACTGCTTGTGATTGAATTGATTGTACTGTTTGCATTGTTTCTCTTTCTACTTGTGTTGCAGTATCAGATACTAGTGAAAGAGACGCATTTACTTCTTCTGTGCCGGCAGACATCTCTTCTGTTGCTGCAGAGACTTCTTGAATTTGACTTGTAATTTTATCAATATCTCTCATAATAGATGAGAATGTTTGATCCGCTTTGTATGCCGCTTCTTTTCCTTCTGCTGCCTTTTGTTCTCCTTTTTGCATGACTTGAACTGTATCTTGAGTATCTTGTTGAATAGATTTAATTAAATGATTAATTTCATTCGCAGACTCTTTAGACTTTTCAGCTAAATCTCTCACTTCTGCTGCAACCACTGCAAACCCTTTCCCATTCTCTCCAGCACGCGCCGCTTCAATAGCAGCATTTAGAGCAAGAAGATTAGTTTGCTCGGCAATATTAGTGATTGCATCCAGGGCTGTATCAATCTGTTGTGTACGTGTAACAAGTCTATCTATTACTTTTGATGTTTCCCCGACAACATCATGAACACTTTTCATTTGAATAATAGAGTGCTTTATCACTTCACTACCGGTATGTATTTGTTCTGTGGTTGTTACTGCTACTTCAGCAACTACTGCTGAAGATTCAGCTACTGTTTGCACACTAATTGTTATTTCCTCCATTGAAGATGAACTCTCTTGAATGCTAGTTACCTGTCCTGCTATTTTTTCTTTTACTTCAGAAATAGTCTGAACAACCTCATTTGAAATATTAGATGCTCGCTTTGTGTCTTGTAAAACCCCCTCCGTAGAAGAAATCACCTCTTGTGTTGTCACCTTAACGTTCGCAATTAATTGTTGTAGGTTATCTAACATAATATTAAAAGACTGTACAATGATCCCTAACTCATTATTTGCTTTATAAGAAGTACGTATTGTCAAATCACCTGCAGCGACTTTTTTCATATCATTTTGTAATAAAATAAGTGGCTTTCGTATAGAAAGTTTAATGATATATCCAATAAATATAACTATGACAATTGCTAAAATTGATATAACCACAAACATTATCATTTTATTTTGAGCACTGTTATTATTAACTTTCTGTATCTGGTCTGCATTATTACTGTTATATATAATTAGCTCACGAATTGACTGGATTGTTTTTTGCATATTAGGTTCAATTTCTTTTAGATAATAGGCATACGCTTCCTCATTATTAGATTTTCCTAATTCTTGTGCTTTTTTCATCAGAGTTCTTAATTCATTAAACGCTTCATGAAATTTACTATATAGTTCTTTTTCTTTATTAGAAATAACTTTAGTTTCAAACTGCTTTAATAACTCATCGTTTTCCTTTCGAATTCCATCCATTTCTTTTATCAAATCGTTCATCCTTTTTTCATCTTTGGATACCATTATTTCCATAAAATTCATATTAACATGATAAAAGTTAGATTCTACATTTCCTATCCATTCAATTGGCAATAAATTATCTTCATACACATTAGAGGAAGCACTCTTTCCTCTTTCTAGTCCCGAAAAACCTATTAGGGATAATACTATACAGGCGATACTTGATATAGCTATTAATATGTTTAGTTTTGTACCAACCCTACTGTTTCTTAATAATTCCAATTAAAACTCTCCATTCTTATATATAATTCAATTGATATATTGTATAATAATAAGCTAAAATATACGCTATTTATTTTTAAAATATGAAAAAATGTATAATTCTTAAAAATAATAAATATCGAATTTTTCAAGAATTATATACTATTAACGAGATATGTATATACTATCTAATTAATAATCCTCTAGATTTTATAACGTTTGGTTAATCTAATCCTTCGTTGTATGTATAATTAAAAAGACACCTTTAATTTAAGGTGTCTTTCCATTTATTAAACAGCAAAAAAATAGCAAAATAATCATTTTCTATCTTTTCCATATGATATATGTTTCATGGCTATTGTACTTGTATTATGTGACATTGGTAATGGATAGAACTATAAAAATTATTGAATTGGGCCTAATAACCCCATAATTTCTTCAGCTTTTGGATTTTTAATGCTGTAGTAAATTTCTAATCCCTGGCGATTTCCCTTTAAAACCTTCCCTCTCATTTTAGATAAATGTTGGGATACTGTTGATTGTGGAATGTTTAAAATTTCGGTCATTTGGGTTACATTTAGTGTTTTATGTTTAGAAAGCTCACTGATCAGTTTTAAACGCATTGGGTGTGCCATAACTTTTAAAAGCTCTACATCCTCTTCTAAAATTGTATTCTCTACGTTGTAATTTACAAATCTCGTCATAGTATCTTCTCTCCCTTATTTGTTTTATTCTAATGTAGTGTAACTTCCATATTACATAATATTAGTATGTTCGAATGTTTATCATTAAATTTATTACCTGAATTATACAACTTTAGTTTGTGCTATTAGTGGAGTTAATGTGTGGTTCGTATGAAGTTTTTATTTGCTATTAAGCTAGTATAAAAATTATGCATATAATTAAAAAAGACAAACTCTCCAAAATGAAGAGTTTGTCCAAAACCATGATCTCTTTAGTTCAACAATATATAATTCAGTTCCGATAAGAATACCTCTTTTTTCCATATCCCACGATTTTTGCATCAGTACTAACAATAGTGGATTAGAATAATGACTTAATACTTGCTAGGACAGTAAGGATACCTATAATAATGACAAATACATTGCTCGCCTTCCCTTTATATTTAGCAAGTACTGGTACTTTATGGATCGCATACATTGGTAATATACATAAGATAGCAGCAACTAGCGGACCGCTAAGGGCATCAATGATTCCAAGAATACTTGGATTTGTATAAGCAACATACCAGCATGTTAATACGACAAAAGTAAGAATCATAGTCTTAACTGTTTTTTCTCCTATATCTTTCCCACGTTTTTTACCGGACTTGATAATCATGTCACGCATTACCTCATACGCTCCTATATAATGGCCAAGGAAAGACTTTGTAATAGCCACAAATGCAATGATAGGAGCTGCAATAGTGATTACTGGCGAATTAAGCTCATTAGCAAGATATGATAGGATTGACAAGTTCTGTTCTTTTGCCACCTTCAGGTCATTTGGAGTCAAACTTAAGGTACTGCTCCAAACAAAGAACATAACAACAGCAAATGTCATGATATAACAAACTTTTTGTATTTGAGCACATTTGGCATCAGTAGCTTCTATTCCATACGTAGCTCTCTGCTTCATAACAAATGATGAAATCATAGGCGAATGATTAAACGAGAATACAACAATTGGAAGTATCATCCATATTGTTCCTAAATATCCTGTTCCTGATGAAGCAGTAGAAACACTTGAAAAACTAAGCATTGACGTATTCCACTGTGGAATCAAAGATATTGAGATAAAAAGTAGAGAAGCTATGAAAGGATACACTAGCATGCTCATAATCTTTACAGTTATATCTTGACCAAAATTTAGTATAGCGATAAGACCGAGTACTAATACAAGCGATAAAATGGCCCTTGGAGGCTCCGGCATGTGCAATTGATGCACGATAAAACTACTGGCGGTATTTGTAAGTGCGACCGAATACATCAGCACGATCGTATAAATCGAGACGAAATATACAATGTTAAAAATGATACTTGCCTTATTTCCGAAATACTCTCTTATAGTACCTGTAATTCCCTCATCGGCAGAATTCGAAGCGTAAATCATTTTAGCAAGCGCCCTATGTGAGTAATACATAACAGGATATGCAAGTATGGTAATTAACAGCAATGACAATAAACCACCTGAACCTGCATTAATCGGTAAAAAGAGTACCCCTGCTCCAATTGCTGTTCCAAAAAGGCTCAATGCCCAGGTAGTATCCTGTTTATGCCACTTTTTAGGGTCTAGATATTTCTCATTTTTTACTGCAGTGTTATCAGCTTGAAATTCTATGTTTTTTGCCGTATTCCCATTCATATAATAATTCCTCCTTGTGTCCTATTCTTAATTTTCTATTTAAGGTATAGGAATATAGACCGTTCTTGAAAAATAAATAGCTTCTATAGTGCGCCACAACGAATATCCCCCTTCTAAGTTAATCAAAATCAAAAAATTAGCGAAGCATCAACCTGAAGGGTTTGTTACCACTTACAAAACATTTTAATTATATAGTAGTATATTTTATTGATAATTCCTCCAATATACAGGCATCCTTAGGCGAGCAATAGAGTAAAGATTGTTAAATACTTCACAATTTACTCGATAACTTATTGATTTGATTGTTTCTCCCCAAAGATTTTTTTTTAATAGCAATCCCTGTAGGTGTAGCGGCAATTCCGCCTAAACCTGTCTCTCTTAACTCACGAGGCATCTGCCTTCCAACCCTATACATTGCTTCAATAACTTCGTCAGCATTGATGATATTGTTTACGCCGGCTAATGCGATGTCTGCTGCTGATAAAGCATTTGCCGTTCCAATGGCGTTTCTCTTTACACAAGGAATTTCTACCAAACCAGCGACTGGATCACAAACTAAACCGAGTAAATTTTGTAATGCGATTGAAAAAGCTTCCGAAGATTGCTGTGGTGTTCCTCCTGCAGCTTCTACCGCAGCTGCAGCTGCCATCGCTGAGGCACTTCCTACTTCAGCTTGACATCCTCCGTACGCTCCTGAAATACAAGCGTTGTTTGCGACTATCGTTCCAAGTAACGCTGAAGTGAATAGAAAATGAATCATATCTTCATGACTTAACTGCAACGTATCTTTAATACTAAATAGGACTCCCGGAATCGTCCCACTCGCACCTGCTGTTGGAGTTGCACAAATAGCTCCTAATGCAGCATTTACTTCATTAACACCGATAGCACTTTGAATCCCTAACACCATCAAATCTCCAGAAAGAGTTTTCCTATTTTCTCGATAGTTTTTAATTTTTACAGCATCACCTCCGGTTAAACCTGTTGGAGAAAATACACCGTCGCCCTCGATACTTTTATTTATTGCATTTTGCATAGTCGCTAAATTTCGTTCCATTTTACTCCAAACTTCTTCATAAGAAGTTTTAGTTTGTTTGATTTCCTGTTCGATTGCTAATTCATAAATTGGCTTTTGGCTTTTATTAGCTGCATCCACAATTTCTTTTATGGCCATATACATATTTTTCACTCCTTAATGTAATTAAAGAATAATAAGATTAGCTATATTGCTTAAATTTCCTAATTCCTTCTGAACATTACCAGGCAATAGCGAATCCAAAGCGAATGCATATAAATATTTTGTTTTATCTTCCAAACTATGAAAGTTGTTAATTTCCACATCATATTGTTTAAAGATCCTGCGTAAAACAAATTCAAAGTCAGCTCTTTCTGAAATCGCAATAACAACTGGCAATGGCCCCTGCAGATCTAAGCTAAATCCATCAATTTCAACATGTTTGACTTCAATCAACCCACCACCGACCGAAATACCCATCGTTCTAACGCTTCGACTTTCATCCTCTACATATACATCTGCCGTATTTGGATGACCGGCAGGACTATTATCCGATTTTTCAATAAAGGTAATGTCAATTCCTTTAGACTCTGCTATTTTAATAGCATCTGGCACTTTGCTGTCATCGGCAGCAAAGCCTAATATACCAGCAATAATTGCAAAATCAGTTCCGTGACCTTTATGGGTTTCAGCACATGATTCATAATACTTTACCACAACTTTTTTTGGAAGACCTTGAAATAATCTATTAGCAACTGTTCCAATAGCCAAAGCACCTGCAGTATGTGAACTTGAAGGGCCTATCATTATGGGCCCAATCACATCAAAACAACTTTTGTATTTAACAATCTTTTTTTCTTTAATAGAAACTACATTCATGTTCATATAAACGCCCCCATAATTTATTATTTTTAAATTGCAGTTGAATCTAAGTTATTGGAATGACCAATTCAAAATAAAATTTATTTGATAGCGCTTTCTTTATTAAGTTGAATAAACTTCCCTTCTGATCCACTACCCTCCGTATAGTAATCAGATCAGTATGTCCAATTTTAGAACATTACTGGCAAGGTCTTTAGAATTTTTAAACTAAAACGAGGTTTGATATTTTCTCTAGAGGTAATAAATTATGTCTCGACGCCCTCATTATAACTTGTATATTTATAAGTTTAATCTTTTTTTATTTTTAGAAAGATTGAATAGACAGAATTTTGAATGGGTAATAAATTACACTTAGTATGTAGCAATTGTGTCCTTTGTTTGAAGCTGTATTAGTTAGTAGAAAAGCAAAAATGACACAGAGTTCCTTTCATTAACACATTGATTATATTGGAAAATCATTATAAAGATACTTATACTTTCCTTTGTTGAAACATCTTATTTTAGATGTGAAAGCTGTTGCAATAAATAATTCATGCAGATGAAAAGGAATACATTAATGAAATATAAAAACATTTACGTATATTAATTACATAAATAGTATTAATATTAATTATCAGAAAAAATGAACTTCTTTTGTAAATCTTAACATAAAGGATACGTTCCAAATAACAATTAACAATGGGGATTCCTAGTAGAATCCTTTTTATGCCGATTTTATATGAAATATCCTCTTCAAAACGCAAATAAAAAAGGGCTATTTTAGCCCTTTTTTATTTATAAATTCTCTATATCATATTCAGTATATCCCTCATAATAGTAACTAATATCAATGCCTTTCATGAATACTTCACGGCTATTTATTTTATCTACAAGTGCATTTTGGAGTAAATGCTTAATTTCAATATCTTTAATCGGGCTGCGTTCCATTGCCAGTAAATAATCTTCTTTATCAATCCCATTCCAGTCAACCACCTGTTGAATTTCATTCTTAAAGATTAAATCTAACCATATTCTAGTCGCTCTACCATTTCCTTCTCTAAAAGGGTGGGCAATATTCATTTCAACATACTTTTCAACGATTTCATCAAAGGTTGTTTGTGGCATAGTGTTTATATGTTCTAGTGAATGGCTTAGATACATAACAGGAGCAAATCGAAAGTTCCCCTTCGCTATGTTAACCTTTCGAATCTTTCCAGCAAAGAAATAAATATCCTCATATAGGTATTTATGAATGTCAGAAAGACCCTTGAATGTACCAACTGCTATGCGATTTATCTCTCCTGTATCATATAAATCTTTGATTTTCATTTTTGAAAGCCGTTCTTCCACTCGATTCAATTCCAACTGATTTTTGATACCTAATTTATTTTCTAACACAATCATTTCCCTCTTTTTCTGTAATTAATTCTTTTAGCATATTTAAATCTTCCTGTGTGGATAGATTCTTGATGAAACTTCTAGCCATAGTTTTATAATTGAGGTATTTCGCTTGTTTTGGCTTACGTTTTTTATAGTTTTTTGTAGCTTCATTTTACGCCTTGCTGTATGCCATTTCGATTCAATATGATAATGTACATAGGAAAAAACTTGCTCAAGCCTTAAAAATCCTTTTCGCAATAGTAACGCTGCTATTTATCCCTTATGTCTTCTAATATCCATCTTCTGATTTGCGAAAATTTGGGTTTTGACACATCTGCAGTGGCAAGTAAAGATTCCGTATATTTGTATATCTTCACAAGGAATAAACGAACATATACAATATTTAATTATGTAAAAAACATATAATTAAATATTTTTATAAACTATATATAATTCAAACCAACATATCAGCGAAAGTAGATCCAACGTTATTTTTACGCTTCATATGCTTTTCTAAATATATTTTAGTCGTTTGGATATTTTCATGACCAAGTGTTTGCATTAAATGATATAAATCTGCATTGCCTTGTTCTACTGCCATAATTGCAAAAGCATGACGGAATGTATGCGCCGTTACAGGATTTTCACGATACTGTAGAAACTCTAAATTTGTCTTTTTTATCATATCTGTTACCTGATTCGATAACGTTTTTGAATTATAAAAATTACCCCTTTGATTTACAAATAAAGGACTTTCATCTCCCTGGTCCAATACAGTTTGGAATCCTCTTCTTCGTCTCATTTCGCTAATACATTGAAATAAATGTTCAGAAATGAAAAGTTCACGTACTTTATCCCCTTTCCCTGTGACTTTTAACCAATACTTTCCGTCATAATGTAAGTCTTTCACTCTCGCGGTGCACAATTCTTGAATTCTAGCACCGGTACTTGCTAGAGCTAGTAAAATTGTATAGTTTACTAAATGCCCTTGTTCTTTATAAAACCCTAAAATTTTCATCACTTCATCATAAGAAAGGTCCCGATTTGGCCGATCCTGTTCATTTACATTAGCGCGCTGCAGTTCCTCATGAAGAGGCTTCTCAATATATGAAAAAACATGAAGATGTTTTAGAAAAGAACGAATGAGCACTGCTTTCTTCGCAAGTGTTGCGACCGCGTACGTATCTCCATTTCTACCGTTCTCTACCTGCTTCAACCAAGCATTATATTTACGAATATGCCAAGGTTGCAATGTTTTTAATAAAGAGTCGTTTTGCTGCACCTCTTCCCCATCCAATTCAAATTCTTCTGCATGCTGCACCATGCACTGACAAAATGACAAGATTTCGGACACATAACTCTTTTTCGTATCCTCTTTTCTATTTTTCTTTTCATCCATATCTTTTTGTAAATGTACAAAATGATAAATGACTTCTAGGTCACTTAAATACGTATATTTACTCTTCCCCTCTTTTTCTGCAACATCCATCTTCTCTTCAACTTTATCTACATAACGATTGTTATGCATAAATGGTACAATATCATTTATATTCTCTACATATGTATCTATATACTCGCTTTGATTGTTTATAATAGATAAATTTTCTTTTGTATTGTTATTATCCATAATTCGAATTCACCTCTCCTATTGAAGATTATGAATATAATTCTCTTTATTACCTATACTTATTATTTTATTTGACTTTTATCCATTATACAAATGATAAATCACTTTCTTTCTGTAAGAATCCTATATTCTTCTATATTTACTTATACATATATTTTTTTATAATTTATTAGTAAATAGATATAATTTAATAATTTACTATTTAACATTAAAATTATATTTATAATAAAATCAATTATAAAAACCTATTAATATATATAACAACTTACAATTATTTTTAATTTATAAGAATGTATAATAATTTTAATAAATTCTATTTCTTATTTTAAATATAAATCATATTCTGATATGATATATACATACCTAAAATATTAACAAACGATAGTTATGGAGGTGTCCTTTCATGACACAAGATTTATTGTTCATTACAAAACCTACTGTAACGACAAAAGAGGCAGCCGACTTATTAGGAGTAACGGTACAAACAATTTTAAAAAAAGAAAAAGATGGATTAATAGAATGTGTATATAAAGATAACTGGAAGCAATTCGGTAGTAAGATTTTCTATTTAGAGGATATTGAACGTTTAAAAAATAAAAATGAAGTTAAAGGCCTTAGCACGAAAGAAGTAGCTGAAATTCTTAATGTTGCACCATCTACTATCTTTACATACATCAAATCTGGAAAATTACCCGCAACAATGGTAGAAAAACGAGGAAAACAAGTATATATTATCGATGAGGAAGAACTAGAGATTTTTATGCTTGATTATGAAAAAACTAAAACAAAAGAGCGAAAAACATTTATTACTAAGATTCAAGATGAAGATATATATTTATATCAATTATTAAAACATCTACATACCGGAAAAACAGCTAGGGTAATAGAAATCAATGGAGCAGATGGAAAGGTTCTTACAGCGGATGAAGAAATTTTCCCTCTATCCACTTATAAGGAACATGATTACTCCTTTGAACCTTTCAATAAGAAAGCGGTAATTACAAAACGAGGGTATTTATCTTTTTCATTTAAAAAACCTCAACTATTTAATTCTATTACTTATAATCTAATAAATTTATTTTATAAAGAGCTAGGTGTCACAAATATGCGATTAAGTAATTCATCAGATACTATCAAATTAGAAATTAAACCTTTTGTATTACAAGTAAACCCATTGCAGTTTCAAGAAGAAATTAAATACTTACATTCTCATATGAAATCGGGCACGATACTTCCACATGTAGAAGGAATTTACTTTAAAAGTAATGTAGAGCCATTAACTTTTCATGTCGATCATCAATTCAAGCAAAAAGTAGTTCAGATGGCAGCCGGTGCTGGTATGGGACAGGAAGAATTCTTATTGCAAGCTGTAAAATCTTATATAAGAAATTTAGAAAAACATTAAATTTGTTATAAATGAGAAGAAGCGTAGAAATTAAATCTTTCTACGCTTCTTAAATTGTTCAATTTAATCCTTCTATTCTGTGCGAGCTTCATGGCCCGCGACGTTCTTGTTTCCTCATTTTGGTTCTTATTATCCAAATTGCCCACGCATTTTTATTCCCAATGGGTGAACCTGTCTTCTTTTCTGTGTACACTTTTTCTGTCCAATTGGTATCTGTTTTTCTATAATTTTATGGTATTAACACTTACATCATATTTTTCAGCTACATCCTTATACTTCATACCTTGCATTTTATCTTCTTGAGCTAATTCGTGTCTCTGTTTTAATTCATATCACCCACAACCTTCTATATAAATAAGAAGAAACTCGTTATAAGTGCTCTTTATAGTAAGTACCTTTGCAAATCTTTTTATATAAATTCACAACAATACAGAAAATTAAAACACTTTAGATTAAAGTGGACATTTTGAACGCAAAGTATATATTTATATTCCGTAAATAGACAATTCATATAAAATAAGAATGGATTGATAATTAGCTGGATTCTTCTTTATTAATTTTTACTTACTAGTCCATTTAGAGATAATTGGGTAGTGAAACTCTTTTCCTTGTAATACATAAATAATCCCTTTAAAAGGCCCAAAAATTAATAAAATAAATATGATTATATATAATGGTGCTATCCACAATATCATTGACAAACTACTCTCATTCATATCGAAATGGAACATAGAAAACATTAATATCCTTATTACAAAAGCATTCCAGATCAATACAATAATCCAAGTGAATAGCTGATAAACACCTGTTTCAATAGCTATTATACGAAGTTCTTTAGATTTGAATATAAAATAAAAAATGAATGGTACAAAAAAAATTGTAATGCCCAAAAAAGTAAGAATCATGAAAGATAATAAAGTAATAGAATGCATCATTAATTTTAGTTTTTTTTCTTGAGATAAGTTCAATTAAACGCCTCCTAGATATAGATTCGCTTTTCTTAAAGCTAAGGATATTATTTTTCACATAGCAATTGTGGATATAGCTTGTTTATAAATTAATTGTTGTTTTCCATTAACAATCATTAGAACAGTAAAACGATCTGATCCAGCAATTTGTCCTGGTATTCTAACTCCACTTTTTAAGAATAGAGTAATGTTCTTTTTTTCTTTTTTTAGTTGTTCATAGTTTTCTTCTTGTAAATCCCTCATTTTACCCACCCCCTTTTATTGTTAATATATATCTTACCACATTAGAATTGAAAAACTGCCTTGGTAGATATTTCGCAAGAAGTCTATCCAAAACAAACAATACTTTATCCATTTAGCGGATTAATTCAACATAAGATTAAATGTATACTAGTTTTTATTCTGTTGTGTTTTTTATTAATTAATACGATACGTGAAATTCGAAATATTAGCTTAATTGGCATGGGGGCACCATATCAAAAAAGAAAATTGTACATTTAGACAACATTGGGACGCAAATTAATTTTTTACCTGTACGTTAGGTTCAAAATTAATTATTAAAACCAAGTTTTTAGTAGTGTATATAGCCTATAATTAAAAAAGAATCCCCTTCAATTAGCCCTTTTAAAGGAGATTTTTTTCAAATTATTTTTTCTTTACTCGTTACTTATTTTCACCAATTTTTCTCCTTGTTCTAAAAGTGAGTCATAGTCATTGTTTTCTTTAATTTCTTTAATTTTATTTTCAATTGTAGACGTATTATTTATATTAAAGTACGTATTTAATACTTCATAGGGTGTCTTTCCTTGTTTGGTTGCACTATCTTCAATAGCTTCTTTCCATGGAATATTTGCTCTGTCCATACTTAATTCAAGAGCTGAACCAGTCTCATATCTCATATTCCGCTCTAAAAACCTTGGAGATTCTGCCTGTCCATTAGCAATAAAATTGAACGCCTCCATAAAAGTAACATGATATGGCCTCTCTTTCTTTGCAAGTACCATAAGATTCCCACCAGTTAAATTACTATAACGATACTCTAAGTATCGTGCTGAACCCTCTATTGCTTCGGTTTTTGTTTCTCCAATTAATTGTGGCCACTTTTTATAGCGATAGTTACGTACAATTGTCCAATCATATAATGCCTGATTAATACTTTCTGGATTCTTATCAATCATTGCTTTATCTAATAGCTTAAATTCTAATCCCATTAGCGCGTAATTTTCTTTATTTATCGGATATTCGTGAATAGACTCTCCACCATTTGAATCATATGTCCAATCTTTTTGTTTATAAGCATGAAAAGCCTCATGTAATAAGAAAGACGAAAAATCAAAATATAAATCTGGATTAGCAAACATTTTAGAATAATATTTAAAATAAAATACATCCATATCATTAATATTTATTGTCCCAAAGTTCCAAGGCATCCAGGTAGAAACAGTTCTAAAATCAAAACGAGTTAAGCGATAGACTTTAGGTAGATGCAATGAATTTGGGATTTTTATTTCTTTTGCAAAAATACTATTTTCAAATCCTGTTACATTAACTGCATAAGCTTCTTGTCTAAAGAATCCCCCATCTTTATTACTATGTATCAGAATTAATGGCTTTTTTTCGAAATGATAATCTTCATTCCAAAGTTTATTATTCGATTCTTCGAAACTCTTATAAATAGTAGCTAATTCTTTTAACATGTTTTGATCTGTTTCATTTAAAAACTTAAACTCTGTATGATATGTTTTATTTAAAATTATGCTTCCCAACATAATCCCTATAAATATCACCAATAAGATTAGTATTACTTTTAAAATTTTTTTCATCATACACTCCTTTTATATAATGATAATCCTTATTTTGAATAAGTTTTAAAAATTTTCGTTTTATTAATACTCTTTTGGTGCAGACCCAATTTTATTGTCATGGGATAGTGCCAGCGTTTCTACAACTAGGGATAAAGTAGTACCCTATGTAGGAAAGATGCTACTTTATCTCTTCACATTCATTCATTATTTAATATATTTTTTGGCTCATCCCCTCGCAAAGGAGGAATAAGAGATTTTGCCGAGGTACATGAGATTTATTGTCTGGAGGAAGTAATTTGGATACATATACCTCTCCCATTACAAAACATTTTCATTTCAATGTTTCCAGTCATTTTCATAACCTTAACAATAAAGATTTTTCTATGGAATACGCTTCAAATGTGTGTATAATATAGGCTAATTTTCATTTTGGGATACTTTTGAATCCTTAAATTGGTGGGTATGCAGCTATCCATCATAAAAAAAGAACATTGGACATTTATTCACAAGCTACTTCCTGAACATTGTTCCTCATTGGCCAACTTGTTTATGCTTTTTTAAATTTGCAACTGAACCAAAAATTTCCTCATATTACTTATTGTCCATTATTAGCTGGAGCCTCTCCTGTATTCCCATCATTACTTGGTGGCGCTGTATTTCCCTGATCACTACCATTGTTTGATGGCGTTGTATTTCCTCGATCACTACCATTGTTTGATGACGTTGTATTTCTCTCGGTCACTACCATTGTTTGGTGGCGTTGTATTTCTCTGGTCACTACCATTGTTTGGTGACGTTGTATTTCCTCGATCACTACCATTGTTTGGTGACGTTGTATTTCCCTGGTCAAAACCACTTTTTGGCTCACTTTGCTTTTTCTCTTCTGGTTTCTTTTGTTTTTCTTTTTGCTTATTTTCACTCGGCTGTTCAGTTGTATTTGCTATTTTCGTATTTAGAGACGAATCACGCTTCTCACCTTTAATACGTAATTCGCTACCTTCTTGAACCACACTGTTCGGCATTTTAAATTGCGATTTATCTGTAGCAAACTTACTCATCATTTCTTTAAAAATCAATTGAGATATTTTCGTATTTTTACTACTAATATAATCATCTTTACTATCCTTTGTATATCCGGTCCATACAGCCATCGTATATTGTGGTGTATAACCAGCAAACCAACTATCACGAGTTGCACTTTCTGGTAGATTGTATTGTGCTATTTGTTCTAAAGAATAGTTTGTTGTCCCTGTTTTACCCGCTACATCTAAAGAACCTACATTAGCTGCTGTACCCAATCCAGATGAAACAAAAGTACGAAGCATATCAGTAATCATATAAGCTGTAGAATCCTTCATAACTCGTTTTGGCTTTTGCTCAAAGCTTTTTGATTTACCTTCTGGATAAACTATTTTCTTAACAAAATGTGGTTTCGTATACTTACCATCATTACCAAATGCCGCATAAGCGCCTGCAATTTCAGTTGGTGACGCTTCATTTGTACCAATCGCTGTTGATTCGGTCGGTGCTACATTAAATGTAATACCTAGCTTTTCAGAGAAAGCTTTTGATTTATTAATTCCTACTTCTTTTGCAGTTTTAATAGCCGGGATATTTCGGGAAGTTTTCAATGCATCACGCATTGTAATTGGTCCTAAATGCTTTCTATCTGCATTTCTAACTTCTTGTCCTGTTGAATACTTATATGGAGAGTCATCAATTTGATGGTAAGTAGCCCATTTTAAATATTCAATTGCAGGAGCGTAATCAAAAATTGGTTTCATCGTTGAACCTGCTGAGCGATTTAATTCAATCGCTATATTATGTCCTTTAAATACAGCTTTATTTTCACCACGTCCGCTACCAATTGCGCGAACTTCTCCAGTTTTCGTATCCATAAATGTGAAAGCCCCTTGGAATTTCTCATTTGGATAATTAATAATATGTTCATTTAAAAGCTTGTCCGCAAAATTCTGTGCCTTTGTGTCTAATGTTGTATAAATTTCTAAACCGTCAGAACCAATATTAGCATCTGGCAAATCTTTTTCAACTTCTTTCACAACCGCATCCATAAACGCAGGATATGGCATTTCTTGTTTTTCAGTTGCTTTCTTAAGTCCATCTGTTACTGGGATATTTGATGCGTCTTCCATTTCCTTTTTTGTAATATAACCATGTCGATTCATTAATTGAAGTACAACATTTCTTCTTTCTGTTGCCTTTTGAATATTTTGTTCTTTCGTTGGATCATAGTTATTAGGCGCCTTCATTAAACCGGCAAGCATCGCAACTTCTGATAGTGTTAAATCTTTCAATTCCTTACCATAGTAATTTTGTACTGCTGTTGCGATTCCATATGAACGGTTGCCTAAGTAAATTTTATTTAAGTACATTTCTAAAATTTCATGTTTTGAATACTGTTGTTCTAGCTTATAAGCTAAATATATTTCCTGCGCCTTTCTCTTTGACGTTTTTTCCATCGATAAGAAGTAGTTTTTAATAACTTGCTGCGTAATCGTACTTCCACCTTGAGAGCCGTAATCCCCTTTTAGGCTGACTAAAACTGCACGTGCAGTACCTTTAAAGTCTACGCCACTGTGCTCGTAAAAACGTGCATCTTCTGTCGCTAAAAACGCATTTTCTACTAATTTAGAAATTTGACCATACATAATATTCGTTCGTTTTTCTTTCCCATATTCATATATCAATTTCCCATCTTTATCATAAATTTTTGAGGATAACGGATTAACAAGTTTTGCTTTTTCAAGTTTTGGCGCATCCTTGATCATAACGAAAAAAGTAGCACCCCCTGTGACTAACCCTACAATACCAAGTAATAAACAACTAATTAAAAACTTACGAAAAAATGATGTTTTGCCTTTTGGTTTTTGTTTTTTAACAGCTGGCTGTTTTTTCTTTTTAACTTGTCGTCGCTCCTCTCGAGAGCGATAATTTTCTGACATGCTACTTTCTCCTGCCTTTCAATTCTCTTGTTGATTTACTTAAATTTATTGAATTCACCTTCAGAATTATATTTATATTTTTAAAGTGTGCTAACCGGAAACATTAAGTTTTCCCCTAATGTATAGATTATAAAAACATAGATTGACTCTCAATCTAACTATTTCCTCTCTATTTTTTATACTAGTGCTGCCCTTAGAGTAAGAATATTGTTTGCTGTTCCTCATCTCTTTGTTACCCATCCTAAAACTTGGATATTACATTATTTAATAACCAGTATGAATAGAATGTAAAAAAAGATTCTTTTCATGTAAAAAAGAATCGACTTCTATTTTTATCCTAGCTTGAGAGCATCTTAGGATTACATTTAATAGACAATTTAAATAATAAATTTGTTCCACTTTAAAATGAGGAAAAAAATTTGAGCTTGTATAGTAACGGAGCAGAAACGTTAATAGAGATGCATCAATAAAAAGTGGAATTCCATAGAAAATCCACTCTTAGCTTGATATACATGTAAAACCAACAGCATTTTGGAACATTACTATGCTAAGCAAAAAACCTCACTTTTCATCTTTTTTCAGATAAGAAGTGAGATTTTTTTGTTGAATTTATTTTTATAAACTTGATGGAAGGAAGTTTCTACCCATTTAGACGTAATTGTTTACTTTTCTGTAATACTTACAAAATCGACGGCTTTGCTGCCCCCAGCGCCTAAAGCCGTTTTTACTTTATCTATTTCTTTATTTAATTCTGGTTCTTTCCCTTGATTGAGTAAATTAAGATTCCCAAGAGATTTATTAAAAGATAGAAATTGTCTTGTTTTTTCTTTCCCATTTATTTCTTTAAATAATGTATCATCTACAATTAATAGGATTACATTGGATCCACCACGATATGGTGCTAACCATACATCACCTTCGTATTGAGTTCTCATTTTTTTCCCATCATATGTTATTTCTTTTAAGTCCTTATATTCTTTATTTGCAAATAAGATAGTTTCACCTTTTTTTGATTTTGGTAATGAATCCACAGGATCTGAAGATATGTCCCCCTGATTATTATCTCTTTCAAGTATTAGCCCCTTTTTGACCATTTTTTCAGCAGTTGTTCTACTAATAAATAGTAAATTACTAGGAGTATCCGCCCCAGCATCCCCAAACCGTGTCGGGAGCTTTATTTTGAGCTTGTTATTATCTATGCTCCCCTCTTTTATTTTGAACTGGTCTTGTGATATGGTTATATCTTTGTATAGGTCTGTTATAGAATTTCTTGTTTGTTCATTTAACTGCTCCACCTCTATTGAAAGCCCATTTGCTGGAGAGTCTTTTGTACCAAATAATGAACATGCTCCTAACATGGTAATCGAAATGCCAGCTACTATTAATAATCCAAGTCTCTTTTTCAATCTATATTCTCCTTCTTTTAATTATATTTGAATTAAAAAATCGTCTTATACATTTTTTTCAAGTACTGAGAACGAACAAAGTAAAAGTATATAATTTGCAAAACTAAGAAACAAATTAATACCATAACTGAACTACCCAAGACTGAAAAATCGGCTAACTCTTGCAAGGCCGTAAAAGCTACTGCACTATGTGTAATTGCTATTACAATGGGTAAAAAGAATAGTAATGCAAGTTGACGTGACACAATTTTCTTTAATTCCGGTTTACTTAAACCAACTTTTGCTATCATTTTATATTGCTGCTGATTTCGTTCTAAGTCTGTGTATAATCGGAAATATAAAAAACTTGCAGCAAATGTAAAGAAAACAATACCTATTAATACACTCATGATAGATGCAAGTCCAAAACCTTGCTTCATAGCTATCCATGTAAAAATTAAAGCCGAAAATTGATAAGATTCGTTGTATACCCTAGGATCATTTATATCTTTATTCCCTTTCTGTAAGGAAGCCAAGATTTTTTCAGCAACTTTTTTTGTTTTCTCCCAATCCTTCACAATAAAACCATTAATAGTAGATTCACCATGATGATTCTCTGGATCCACTATCATTTGTTTATATACAGCGTCTGGTACAATAATTGTCGTGACGGTTGTATCTTGTAGTTCTTTCGGAGTTAGTATTTTATCTACATGCATATCTATTTTTATATTTTCATGCAACAATTGAAAGTTATTTTGATTCGATTTCGTATTTGCGAATTTTCTTGCAGGTATGACAAAACTATCATTTTCTTCTTTTAAGCTTTCTTTTTCAAAACCAAATGCCTCAGCTAATTTATTATAATCACTTAGTTTTATAACGCTTAATAATATATTACTGTTATAAAGGGTATCTGGAATTTGTTTTATGGAATAAGCTACTTGTTTGGATTTAAACCCACCATTATTGAGTTCGCTTTCTATTCTTTTTAGATGCTCTTTTTCTAAAGGATTATTATTAAAAGACTGATAAGAAAATGCGAAGGGACTATTTGATTCAGCCATGGATGAGTTACCTAATCCCATACAAGTTCCCACTGCAGTGAAGGAAACAGCAGATATAATAGTGACCATAAAAAACATTTTTGCATTATCTTTTAATTGATACACTAAATCTGAGATGGTAAGTATGTTTGTTTTCTTAAAGAAAATATTTTCCCTTTTCTTTAATACACGTAACACATACACACTGAGCTGTGTAAATAAGAAGTACGTGCCAAGTACAACAAAGCTCACCCCTGTCGCCATCATGAATAATACATATTTCACATCCTTATAATGAATTGCGTTAACACTATGGAAAACAGCTGTATATCCTAATCCAATACAAATTAGTGCGAACAAAGATAGCCACAGGGATGCTTTTGGTTCAGGCTTTGGCTTTTCTTCTGCTTTTATCAATTCTACTAAATGCTCTACATTTACTAGTCGCGAAGTGAAAAGTGAAATAAATAAAAACAGTAATAAGAATGCTCCAAATGTTATCCCAATTGCTTTAAATGGCATGTAAAATGGGAGTCCTTTATCAATCATTAGCAGATTGTTGCTCATAATTAAGATAAACTTAGAAAACGCCATTCCAATTGTAATTCCTGTTAAAATAGAAGCGATTCCAATTATTATATTTTCAATAAATACTAATTTATTCAACTGTGAACGTGACATCCCATGTAGCATTAGAATTCCAAAATCTTTTTTTCTTGTTTTAAAAAATGCACTTACAGAATATAGGATAAAGAAGAATGAGAAGAAAAATATTAACCCCTGCGATATCTGTAATCCTGACTTTGCAAATGTATTGATTGTTACACTGGCAGCAAGATCGCCTTGTAAATTAGGATGAAATGCAAGTAATGCATAAGTAAAGAAAATCATAATAGCAAACGTACTACTTAAAAAATGAGCCAAATATGTTCGTTTACTTCGAAGGACGTTATTAAATGCGAACTGTCGAAAAGTCATTTGCATTTCCTCCTAATAATGCTAGAACCTCTAGAATTTTTTGATAGAATACTTTGCGATTATCGCCACAATAAATCTCATTGTATAACTGTCCATCTTTGATAAACACAATCCGATCACAATAACTTGCAGCCATTGCATCATGTGTCACTAACATCATCGTTGTGCTATTATCTTTATTAAGCCTTGTCAATAATCCCATCACATCACAAGCAGATTTTGAGTCCAGATTTCCTGTAGGCTCATCCGCAAGTAATAATTTCGGATTATGAATAGTAGCTCGTGCGATTGCTGTTCTTTGTGCCTGCCCACCAGAAATTTCATACGTACGTTTATCTAGTATTTCTGTTATCCCTAGTTTTTTAGCAATAGCTTCCACTTTCCCTTCCATTTCTCTAGGGCTTACACCATCAAGTGTAAGTGGAAGAACAATATTTTCTTTCACTGTCAATGTATTAAGGAGATTAAATGATTGAAAAACAAACCCTAATTCACGTCTTCGAAATAAAGACAACTGATCTGGAGATAACAGATATGGATTTTCTCCATGAATTAATACTTCTCCTGATGTTGGAGCATCTATAGTAGACACCATATTTAATAGCGTTGTTTTACCACTCCCAGATGGTCCCATAATTCCTACAAATTCACCTTTGTTTATTTTTAAATCAATATGGGATAATGCTGTATAAGAAATTTTCCCAGGATAAACCTTCCCTAAATCTGAAACATGTAGTATCTCCACAAGTATTTCACCTTCCATTTCTCTTTTCGATACATGAAGTGTAACCTGTATATAGTATGTCTCCTATCGATTTTCCTAACATTTATCTAACAAGTTTGTAAGATTCAAAAGAAAAACCGATGAAAAGTATACCTTTCATCGGTTAACGAGATGCATACGGGAATATGATTCTAACTTTTGTTCCCTTACCTACCTCAGATTCTAGCTCAATCTTATGATTTAATTTTTCACATACTTCTTTAACAAGGTATAATCCCATTCCCGTAGATTCTTTAAATTTCCTACCATTTTCTCCAGTATAAAATGGATTGAAAACACGTGGTAAATCAGCAGTAGGAATACCAACCCCATAATCTTTTACTTCCAAAATAATCGCCCGTCCTTTTGAACACGCCGATAATATCACTTTTTCTTTCTTACTTGATGAATATTTAATTGCATTTGACAGTACTTGATTGAGTATAAATCGAAACCATTTCTTATCTGTTTCTACAATAAGATTCGGATCTACTTTTACCACTGGATACACATAACTACGTATAAATAGACGTTTATTTTCATGAATAGCAGAATCAATCATTTCCAATAACTGCAATCTGTCCACATGAAAATCCTGTTCAAATGTTTCTAAACGAGCAACATATAAGACCATTTCTAATCCTTTTTTGATTCTTTCCGTTTCTTCATTAATACTGTCAAATCGAGAGTCATCTGCATCTTGTGTAATTAACTCAATAACAGAAAGAGGTGTTTTCATTTGATGAACCCATTGATTCATAAAAGTCATTTGTTCTTGTTGTTTTCGTTCCCATTTTTTTAATTGGTTTTGATAATATTGATATTGCGTTTGTAGTAATGTTTCTAAGGCCATTGATAACGGAGTCAAATCACTATCTTTTATTGATTCATTTAACGTTTCTATTGGTGTGGATAGACGCTTGTAGAATGAACGATGACTATAATAACGATATATTAAATAGCCCATTAATAAAAAAACACCCAAAAATACAGAATATAATGCTGTCAAAATATGTGGATAACCATCAAACCAATATATAAAAAGAATGATAAGTAATTGGGCAAATGTATAACAAATGAGAGGAATATGTTCTTGTAAAAATAATTTCATTATTCCTTTCCTTCCTCCTCCCAAGTAGCATGCAATCGATAACCAGCACCACGAACTGTTTCCAGTGCGTTTTCAATACCTAAATCCTGCAATTTCCTTCTAATTCTACCTATATTTACACTCAATGTATTCTCGTCTATGTATGAACTATCCCATAGTTGTTCTAAAATCACTTCACGTTTTACAAGGAGCGGAGACTTTGTTATCAATATTTCCAATAAAGTTGTTTCTTTTCTAGTAAGTAAAATTGTCTTATTATCTAGTTGAAGTTCCATTCTTTCTGGAAACAGGTGTAGTCCTGATTGCTCAACTATTCGTTCTTTTACTTTGGGAGCATATTCACCGTATGCTCTTCTGAGTTGACTACGGATTTTAGACATTACAACTTCATAATAAAAAGGTTTCGTAATGTAGTCATCACCACCATTTTCTAAAGCCATAACTTGATCCATTTCTCCACTCCTTGCAGATAGAAATACAATTGGACATGTAGAAATAGCTCGTATTTGGCGACACCAATAGTAACCGTCAAAATTAGGTAAATTTACATCTAATAGCACTAAATCTGGTTTTATCTCTTGAAATATTTCTAAGATATTTTCAAAATCCTCTATAATAACACTTTGGTATCCATATTTTTTTATATGAGTTCCCAGTAATTCAGCGATTTTCATATCATCTTCTACAATCATGATTGTATTCATATCGTAATCTCCTTTAATTTAGGTGTAATTTTTAAAGTTCGTTTAGTGTTTTATATTTTATTTATTTAAAAAAGATGATATCTTATATCCCCCCTAAAATGCAATAAGTATCCATTAAAGTGTATATTTATTGTTTCTAAATTAATAAACGTAATAGAGATGGTATCCATCTTTTTTTCTTTACTTAAAATAATATGTTGATTCTCCAATTGGATGAGTAGGATATAATTGAAAAAGCACCCTGTTTACAGGGTGCTTCATTAAATATAGCCACTGACAACTGATTAAGCCAAGAAGATCAAAATGAATCGGAACAAATACATATTAACCTTGGTATATTTTTAACATTCTAAATGTGCATAGCCAACCATAATTAGTAATTGAGTATGCACATTTAATTTTTTTCCTATCTTTTTTATGTATACATTTTTGTACATATACGTTTTAAATAGTGATGTCTAATAATAAGAAAGTAAATCATTTGCATACAAATAAAGCTTACTAATACAACAATTGAGCTTTTAATAACGGATATTTCCTTGCTTACTGTTTGTCCTAATTGATGAAACGTTAGAAAAGCAAAACTGCTGTGGGCCATAGCCACTACAATCGGTAAGAAAAATAGTAACATCATCTGTCTTGTCACGATTTGCTTTAACTCTTTTTGGCTTAAACCTAATTTTGAAATCATCTGATATTGCTCTTGATCACGTTCTAAATCAGTAAATAGACGGAAATATAAAAAACTAAGCGTAAATACGAAAAATACAATCCCCACCATTACACTTGAAATAGAAAGTAATCCGTTTTGTTGTTTCAATTCAATCCATTTTAAATACAAGGATGAAAAGGTGTAATAATCCTCTTGACTCGTACCAATGAACTTTGTAAGCTTTGTAGAAATCGCACTTGTTTCAGACCAATTTTTAACGATAAATCCGTAAATCGTGTAATCTCTGAGTGGGCCTTCTTGTTGAACATTTAACATCTTATTGTAAACAGCATCAGAGACAATATAAGGGTTTTCAAGTTTGTTCGTTAATTCTGGGATAAGAACTACTTTTTGAACAGAAAGTGATACTTCTAGTTCACCATTTAATAATTCAAAAGGATTTAGATTCTCTACCGTTTTTTGATTTTTATTTGATATTATAATGATACTTTCATTTTCATTTGTTAATTTCTCTATGTCATGTCCTAATTTTTCAGCGTATTCATTATACGTAGAAAGATTAATTAACGGTACTCCATTTACCCTTTTAAATTCTGTTGTTACAAGCTTATAAGAAAATCCAGATTCTTTTAATTGTTTTTTTATCTCTTCAATATGGGATTTTTCTAGAGTATTCCCTTTATCCGATAGATAGGTAAATGCATATGGGGTCTCATGTTTCGCCAATTCAGGGTTTGCGATAGCCGTACAAACTCCGATTGCTGTAAAAGAAGCTGCAGAAATAATTGTAACGATAAAGAACGTTCTTGCGTTATCTTTCATGCGATACTTTAATTCTGAAATAACAAGGAGATTGGTTCTTTTAAAGAATGTAGTTTCTCTATTTTTTAAAGCGGATAACACATATACACACAATTGAGTAAAGAAAAAATAGGTCCCACATACAATAAATACGACTCCCACTCCTACGAGTAGGAATAATTGATTTAAACGCATGTAATCTACCGCGGCGATACTGTGGTGAACGCAGAAGTAACCCGCTCCAAATAAAATAATGACCAACAAGGAGATCCAAACAGACACTATTGGCTCAGGTTTTGGTTTTTCCTCTGATTTTATGAGTTCTACAAGCTCATTCATTTTCACCATTTTTGATGTGAATAATGAAATAAGTAGAAATAAAACCAAAAAGGACATTGCTGTTACTACCATTGCCCTGAATGGAAAATAAAATGCTAACCTTTGCTCTACTCCTAATAAAGACCCACTAACTAGTAAAAACAATTTAGAAAAAACCATCCCAAGTCCGATACCTACTACTATAGAAGGGATGCCAATCAACATATTTTCGAAAAAAATTAATAAATGAAGCTGTTGATAAGACATTCCATGTAACATTAATAATCCAAACTCTTTTTTTCTATTTTTTAAAAATGCACTAACAGAATAGAAAATAAATAAGAATGAAAAGACAAAGATTAAGTAATAAGATAATTGAAATCCTATTCTCCCAAATGTACTCATGATGGCACTTACATGAGTCAGTTCGCCTTGTAGGTTCGGATGATAGATAAGTAGTCCATAAGTGAAAAAAATCAATACCGCAAATGTACTACTAAAAAAATGACCAAGATATATTCGTTGATTCCGTAAAACATTATTGAATGCGAGCTGTCGAAAAGTCATGTTTATTCCCCCTAACATAGAAAGACTATCCATAATATATTTATAAAATAATGGGCGATCACCATTGTAGCAAACTTCATTGTATAACTGTCCATTTTTAATAAAAATTAATGCGGTCATAGTAGCTTGCCGCAACTGAATCATGCGTAACTAACATCATTGTCGCCTTTTCTTCTTTATTTAATAGTGTTAATATCTCCATTACGTCTTGAGAGGCTTTGGAATCTAAGTTTCCTTTCTGCTCATCCGCAAGAACCAATTTAGGAGAGTGAATGAGTGCAAGGGCAATCGCTGTTTGCTGCGCTTACCCTCCTAATATTTCATATGTTCATTTATTTAAGATTTCGTTGATTCCTAATTTTTTCGAAATAGATATTCTACTCGCTCATTTATTCTCTTCACATTCATGCCATCTAATATGAGTGGAAGAGCCATATTCTCTTTTACTGTTAATGTATGCAGCTGATTAAAGGATTGAAAGACGAATCCTAATTCCTGTTTGCGAAATAAGGACAAATCATTGGGTGAGAGTTGATTCGGATTTTTATTATGAATGGATACACTGCCTGATGTTGGCGAGTCAATAGTAGAAGCCATATTCAATAACGTCCCGAAGGGCCCATAATTCCAACAAATTCCCTCTCTGTAATTGTTAAATTAATATTTGAAAGTGCTATATGTGAAACCTTTCCTGTGTATTCTTTACTAAGTCTTTTACTTTTACTATTCTCATATGAGAAATCCCCTCCAAAATTAAACATTAAGTATGAGAGTTGATTGATGATGCCCTTATCCCCTGTACATGCACTATACATAGAAAAAGCGAAGTCTTCAAACCGACTCCGCCTTTTCTATGTATCATGAATTATAGACAGTACTAGTAGCCTCTTCATAATATTTCCTCATACATTCATGTCTCTGTTTATTTCTTAAAAAATTTGCAACAGAACCAAATTTTCGTTATTTTCTTGCGGAAATAGGTTGAGACCAACTATCTTCATCATTTTCATTTAAATGTACTTCAAAAACATATATAGGTTGAGAGAAACCTTTTGTATCAGTGTAGTAATCTATATTATATTTTGTAATGAATAATGTATCACCTGCTTTGAAAGATCCTATAGGATCAAATTCTCCTTGTTTCAGTTTTTGAAATGCTTCCTTTGGAGAAAGAATTTCGACATCTCGAACATGTGATTTTTTTGTAACATAATCTTTGTAAACAGGCATTTTTTTCCCTTCGTCTTGTAACTCAATTGATGTTTTTATAGTAATATGAGACATATCAGTTTTTGTAATGGGATCAATAGGCATATTTCCAAATTCCTTCATTTGATACGAAATCATTATTCCGATTGCGACAAAACTTACTGTAATGGGAAGGTATAAATATTTAATTATTTTTGTATCTGTTTCATTTTTTTTCAAAAATATAAGAACTATATTTAGCACAGAATATCCTAGCATCATGCCTAAAGTATTATGAAGTAAATCGGCTAGTTCCATACTTCCACGTTGCAGTGTAAATTCAAGAATTTCAATTAATAAACTTGCTATAATTGAGATAATTAACATCCATTTTATTTTTCGAAAAATCTTACTAAATAAGGGGAATAAAATTCCTAACGGAAACAGCATACCTATATTTAAAATAATATGGAAAAAAGAAGAAAACGAAAAGTTATTCCATGCTTTTTTATAAACACTAAGTACATCGAAATCAAACGTTCTTGCAAAAACCATATCATCTGAACGACCAAATGAAGTAGCTGATAATGCTAAGGAATAGTATCCTGTTATTAATACAAACAATATAATTTGTTGTACAGTAATTTTTGTTTCTCCTTTACATATCTTTTTGTATACTACAAAATAGCTAAAAACAAATACAAGTAATAACAAGAATGTGAGTAGTATCGTAGGAATCGCATAACTAGCGATTAGATCGAAAATAAAGTTCATTTTACACCTCTGTTTTTATGAATAAAATATTTAATAGTTTTTATATACTATTCTAGATAGATTGTTACTCTTATTAAAAATTAACATAGGATTTTATACTGGTATCCTGACTCTATTGATTGCATATGTCCTTTCCTTTTAGAGTTATCTTTTTTAGGAATGTAATTTTGTACATATGCGTTTTATATAGTGATTTCTAATAATAAGGAAGTAAATAATTTGCATGCAAATTACTCTTACTAATATAACAATTATGCTTTGAATAACGGAGATTTTCCGATTTGTTTTTTGCCCTAATTGATGCAAAGTTAGAAATGCAAAACCGCTGTGAATCATAGTAACTACAATCTGTAAAAATGGAATCATCATTTGTCTAGTCATTATTGATGGTCTAGTTTTGTATTTCCTCATTTAAACTGTAATACTTGGTCGAATATTTTAAGAACTAAAATAACTTGATATCCCAACACAGGTTTTTTTCGTGAATGTATCTGTTATTCATTGTAGTAGTGAGATTGTTTTTCTCATATTGAATTACCTTACATCTTTCTTACACGCTCGTAATGTTTCAGAAAATACAGTTTATATATCTCATAGTAACGACTCTTTTTGGGAGATATAGCAAAGAGAGGTTTTTTATATGTATATCACTATACCGAACTAGATTTCGGTATTTTTTTGCGTTTTCTTTACCAAACACGTATAAAAATCAATATCATGAACGTAAACTACTGGGCAGAAATTTACTTTTGTTTTTATTTAAACATCAAGTTCTTCCTCATATTAAATGTGTTCCTAAAATTGGATGTTCAATTTAGATACAATAAATCCCGTTTGACATCTATTTTTATGTATTACAAAAATATGAAAGGACTTTTTATTTTGAAAAGGAAAAGGATGCAAAAGAAGGATGAGTATTTAAGAGGTACAAGCTTAACACTTTTACAGGTAACGCATTGCAAGTGAGATTAAAGAAGGAGTAACTCAAACAATAGCTTATCAATCATATAAACATTTTACATGTGCTTTAAACTATAAGATTTTAGCTGCAGAAGTATTGTTACCCCATATTCTCTTTACTTACACCAGTATGAAAAACCTAGGAAAAAACCATATATTCTTGAAAGAGGTTGAAAATTTATGTTCATATTAAGCAAGTTCTTTAACATTACACATTACAAAAAGATTGTACCTGTCGTATTACTCTCATGTGTAACACTAATAGGCTGTTCCAATAGTAATACTCCATCTGAATCACCTAAAAAAATCCAATTAAACAAGAAAATACTGGTGATGATTCTTTTGCTAAACTTGAAAAAGAATATGATGCCAAGCTTGGTATTTATGCACTGGATACTGGTACGAATCAAACTGTTTCTTATCGATCAGATGATCGCTTTGCATTTGCCTCTACATCTAAATCATTAGCAGCGGGCGCTCTTTTACGCCAGAACTCAATAGAAGCTCTTGATGAAAGGATTACGTATACGCGTGAAGACCTTTCTAATTATAATCCAATTACTGAAAAGCATGTGGGTACGGGAATGACATTAAAAGAACTTGCAGGTGATACTGTTACTAATTCCGAGCGATTTGAACCTGAATTAAATGAAGTAAATCCAAGAGAAACGCATGATACGAGTACACCAAAAGCAATCGCTAAGACACTTCAGTCTTTTACATTAGGAACTGTACTACCATCTGAGAAACGCGAACTATTAGTAGATTGGATGAAGAGAAACACGACTGGGGATAAATTAATTCGTGCGGGCGTACCTTTTGATGTATATTGATAATCCTAAAGAAATGAATAATTCTTATCATAAAGGGTAGTTAATCTTAATTTGTTTTTGCAAAAGTTTTGATAACGTATTTAAGCGTTATATAATAAGAAAATTATGAATTCAAATTTTCTATTTTTGGTACGTTTAATTTATAGAAAATAGATAATAACATAATTTTCTCAATAAGTAATATTCTTATTTCAATACAAAATTCTTACAATTGATGCTATACCTGTATTTAGGGGAGCGTTTTAGTTAATTAGGGAGAAAAATTGTAAAATTGATATGGGAGGAACAAAAAATGTCATTGAAAAAGAAATTAGGTGTTGGAGTGGTTTCAGCTGCTCTTGGTTTATCTTTAATTGGCGGGGGAACATATGCATATTTTAGCGATCAAGTTGTATCAAATAATAAATTCGCTGCAGGTACATTGGATTTAGCTATGCAACCAACTACTTCACTTAACTTAGAAAATTTAAAACCTGGGGACAAAATATTAAAGAAATTCAATTTAAAAAATAGTGGTACATTAGACATTAAAGATATCATGATGAAAATAGACTATACTGTAAACGACTTAAAACAAAATAATACTACAGAAGATTTCGGTAAACATATTAAAGTACAATTTCTTTTGGATTGGGATCCTGCAAAAAACCCTGCATACGAGACAACCCTTGCAGAACTAAAATCACAAAGTTCAGAGATTGCCTCCAAAAAAGTATTTTATTCTAAGTGGAATGAAACAGGGGGATTAAAACCTGGGAAAATGGATTGGTTTTGGATAAAGTTTATATTTGATGACAACGGAACAGATCAAAACGTTTTCCAAGGGGATAGTATAGCGCTAAAAATGGAGTTCCAAGCCAATCAAACAGAGGGAAAAGAAAGATAATATTACAAAAATATTGTTGTAAAAATGTAAAACTGAGCTTGTAATTTTTTATAATTTGTAAAATTGACCATCAAATATCCATATAAAAAACCAGTGATATCAGTACATGTGTATAATATCACTGTTTTTTTTGAGTTTAACATTTTGTATGTTTTGTAAAACTACTTTTCTTTCGGAAGTACAATTCTTTTATACAATTGAACTGTAATCAAGTAGTAAATCAAGTAAATCACTACGAAAATGACAAGTGGCAACCAAATTCGGAAATACGGATCAATCAAAAGCGGACCGAACATGTTCATACCAACTAATATATGAGCAATACCCACAATTGCCGGTACTACGAATATGAAGAATAACTCTTTATAAATCGATTGTGTTAATAACCCCCGGCGGACACCAATTTTACGAAGCATTTGATAACGTGTGCTGTCTTTCGATGCGCCAGATAGAATTTTAAACATTAGGCAACTTGCCATCATTGCTAAGAACGCAATTCCAACGAAGAAGCCCATAAACATAAATCCACTGGCCATACCATGACTCAGATTATACATTTGATACGTACTACCTAATTCCTCTGCTTTCACATTTTTATATTTCGCTACTTGTAATTCATCAAGTTTTTTCCATTCTTTTAAATGTGCCCCAAAATCATCTGTTTTCCCAATAAACACAGTATTTTCTTTATCCCTCATACTATCGTATATGCTTTGGTCTATAATTTTTATTTCATGATTAGGATACATATAAGTTGGCTGGATTGTGAAGAAAGCTTCTTTCCATTGTTTTGTTTTCGTATCATCGTTATACAGTTTATACAGTTGTTTTGGCAATGTAAATGCATCCTTAGGAAATTCTTCTGAAACTTTCATCATCTTCCTATTTTCACTATCTTGTGCTAAAGGACGATTTTTCTCTACATCTTCTTTTATATAATACACATACTGATCATCTACTTTGTAGCGATATTCAAACTTCTCTTGAAATAAGATGCCACTCAAAATTTTCTTTTCTTCCGCTGTTGGATTATGAACGACTGAATCGTAAACTTTTTCTTTATCAGTCGTCTTTAGAACGTTATTTTTAAATGCCATACCACACGCAATTCCACCAGCGCCAAGAGCCACTAGGATTGCTACCGTGGCAAGCACCCGTGTTAGGCTATTAATTCGGAAATTCAATTGTGCAAAAGTAAAAGCATTCAACCCTTTTTCACGACGTTTTTTATTACTCTTTATCTTGTTAAGCATAACTGGGAGAAGTGATCCAAATAACATGTAAGTACCGACTGTTGCTGTGATTAATCCAATACCCATGAATTTAGGTACGGTTAATAGCTCTTTTTCCTGTAAATGTGCTATATGGATTAGTGATGCATACCCAATACCTAGCAAAATCAGACCAAGAAATGCAACTACACCTGTCATTTTTCCTTTTACAGCGATACGCTCTGTTTTTGCATCTGCATGTACAAGTTGTAATACAGAAATACGAGATAATTTCATACTATTCATGATTGCTGATACTATAAATAGTGCAAAGAAAAAGAAACAAGTAACAGTCATAGATGGAATATAAAATGCTTTATAATTTTCACCAGAGAATTCCAACTGCTTCATTAATAACTGACCAATACCTTCTGCAAGCCCTACACCAAATGCGATTCCGATTGCAAGAGATGCGACACCTATTACGACTGTTTCGGTAAACATAAGTAAGGTAACTTTATGCTTTTTTGCCCCTAACATCATGTACATACCAAATTCTTTTTGGCGAAGAGATAATAAGAAAGAATTTGCATATAAAATATAGAAAAACGTTACAATCGCTAATAAAAAGGAACCGATTTGGAATGCAATTGCAACCGTATCAGCATATGGATTGGATTCAAGGAACGCTTTATTTAGTGATAACGTTTGAAACATATAAAAAGTAGAAATAGATACGATAAGACCAACAAGTAAGACAATATAGTCTTGTAACTTACTTTTTAGTCCTGACATGGAAAGTTTAAATAACATACTTGAGCCTTCTTTCTTACGCTTTTTGTGTGCCTAAGTCTGCAAGCACGTCTAAAATTTCTTTATAGAACTCTTCACGTGAACCACCACGGTGAATTTCTTTATATAGCTCACCATCTTGAATGAATAAAATACGCTGACAGTAACTTGCACTGTACGGATCATGCGTAACCATCATGATAGATACACCTTGCGCTTTATTTAAGTTTGTCATCGCATCCAGTAAACTTGTTGCATTTTTAGAATCAAGAGCTCCTGTTGGCTCGTCCCCTAAAATAATTGCTGGTTCATGAACTAACGCGCGCGCTGCTGCAGAACGTTGCTTCTGTCCACCAGATACTTCAGATGGATACTTTTTAAGTATTGCTGAAATGTCTAACATATCAGCTACTTTTTCTACTTTTGGTCCAATATTTCGTGATGAAACACCTTGAAGGGAAAGTGGAAGAGCGATGTTTTCGTAAATAGATAAGTTCTCCAATAAGTTAAAGTCTTGGAAAATGAATCCTAACTTTTGTGAACGGAAATCAGAAAGCTCACCTTGTTTCATTTTCGTAATATCTGTTCCTGCAATTTCAACAACGCCGCCCGTTGCTGTATCTAGCGTTGAAATTACATTTAATAATGTCGTTTTACCAGAACCAGATGGTCCCATAATTCCGACAAACTCACCCTCTTGAATTGAGAATGATACACCTTTTAACGCGTGTGATTGGTTCTCACCTTTTTTACCGTACACTTTTTGGATGTTTTTCACGTCTACAACTGGTTTCGTCATATATATCCTCCTACGTTTTTTCATTTCTTTAAAATAAGTTGCTATTCTTATTTGCTACTAACAAAATAGTCATGTTACATCTACTTTTTTCATGAGGTTGTCACGATATATCCACTTGAAAGCTGTTAAGAAAATTTTCTCTTTAATTTCTCCTCTCTCCTCATCGCTTTGAATACGTACATGATAAACTATGAAAATTAGGAAACACCCCGTAAAAACCTTAAGAATTCTTAAGGTTTTAAAAAAAGCTTATGGAACCTGTAGTTCCATAAGCTTTCTATCTAATTGGATGTTCAACAATAAAGGACATCCAGCCGTCTTTATATTTTGCATATATGTTACCATGATGAAGTTCAACAATTCTTTTTGAGATAGCAAGTCCTAGCCCATTTCCCCGGTCATCTTTTCTTTCCTTGTCCCCCCTGAAAAACCTTTCAAACAATTTATTTGGATCGCTAACAGGCGGTCTCTCGACTTTATTTGATACTTTCAAAATTGCTTTGTTATCCATTAATTCAAGACATACGGATAATTCGGATGGTTTTATGCTGTACTTTATCGCATTCATAAAGAGATTTTCATATACACGTACCATTTTTTCTACATCTATGAAGATAGGTATTGTTTCTTCCGTGATAGATTTTTGAACGATTAAACTTTCCTTTTCAATTATAGGAATGTATTCTCCAACTATTTGCTCTAACAAACCTGATAAATCAACTTCATTAAGGTTTAACTTAGCATCTATGCCCGATAAACGAGTATATTCAAACAGCTCATCAATTAAATATTTCAGTCTCTTTGACTTTGAATAAGTGGTTTCAAGGTATTCCTGTAATTGTGTGTTACTGTTGTATTGCCCTCTTTTTAATAAATCTATATAGCCAATAATAGATGTTAGTGGGGTGCGTAAGTCATGAGATACATTGGTTATAAGTTCATTCTTTGTACGTTCCAATTGCCTTTCCTGTTCAAATGTATGCTCCAATTCCTTAGACATATAATTTATATTTTGAGCAAGTTGGGTCAATTCGTCCTTCCCATTAATCCCAATTGTCAAACCCAGTTTTCCATTGGCAATATCATTCACATTATCCGAAATGAGCTTCAAATATACTATTTTCTTTCGAACCAATATCAAAAAAATTATTATAAAGTTACAGATTGCTAACGCAAATAAGAACATCAATGCCAAATTGGCTTCAAACATACCAAAATCTGCGTGTTTTATAAATAATGGATCTATGACGTATTGCAAAATGAGGATTGTTAAACCAAATGAAATAAAAAAACTAACTGCAACAGCACCAAGAAGTTTTATAATTATTTTATTTCTAAAGCTAACACTCTTCATATTTTATACCCAATTCCCCAAACAGTTTTAATATAAATGGGATGTTTAGAAACCTCTTCAATTTTGTCTCTTATTTTTGTAATATGCACCATAACTGTATTATCTGATTTATAAAAAACTTCTTTCCAAACTGCTTCATATATTTTTGCTACACTCAGGACACTCCCTTTGTTACGGGCAAGTAGTTCGAGAATAGCAAACTCTTTTGGCGTTAACCTTGTTTGCTTTCCTCTTACCCATACTTGACGTGTATCTGTATTCACAGTTAAGTCACCAATTTCTAGAATGTTTTTCTTATGTTCTATTGACGTATTATATTTTTTAAACCTTCTTAATTGGGACTTTATCCTAGCGATTAATTCCAATGGGTTAAACGGCTTTGATAAATAATCGTCTGCACCAGAGGCTAGACCCTGAATTTTGTCTATATCCTCAGATTTTGCAGATAGCATGATGATAGGTATATTGCGGTCTTCCCTAATCTTCATACACGCTTCAATACCATTCATATTAGGCATCATAATATCTAAAATAATCAAATCAAACTCCTTTTCTTCTAACAGTTGTAAAGCTTCCATAGCATCTTCAGCTTTTTGAGTTTTCAGACCTTCATTTTCCAAATAAACAGAGATAAGATTTCTAATCTCTTTATCATCATCGACAATAAGAATTTTTGACTCCATATGATTCCTCCATATTTTTTCTCGCATTAAACAGCTAAGGACATAAGCAGGTGAGACATTTGTATCTTGTTTTTTTCTTAAGCTTGCAAACGGAAGCAAGAAATAACGTAATGTATATACGTAATATCGTTCTCCCTAATATATTGTTCAATATTTACTACTGATCCATATACAATTAATAAGTTCCTTTTTTCTTTAAATTTTGCTCATAGTAAAAAAATAAAATTCCTTATTATTTTCCACTAATAAAATAATTGTCTTGAGATTTCTTCTTTTAATTAATTTTTCTGTGAATACACCTATACTCAGTCCATATTTGACGATGTAATTTACTTTCTTCAAATCAATTCCTTGAATTATTTTGCCGCCAAGAAACCTTGAACTTGGAATGGCTGTACCAATTGATTTTTAGTGCATTATATACAGAAATAAGATGATATAATAAAAATGAAATAAACACCCTACTTATTTTTAAGGCAAGTAAGTAGATTATATTTCATTAGTTTAAAGCTATGTACAAAAAATAACCCCTAGGGGTTATTTTTTGTACATAGCTTTATTTTTCAAATTCTTTAAAAGTATCTTTTAAATCCTTATCTGTTATTTTTATATCTGCTTTCTTGAATAAATCTTTAAAGAATTGTTGTTGCCATTGTTGATCTTGTGAACGCTTCTGTTCTAGTTCCTTACGAATAGTATCTTTTTCTTGATCAAAAGGTTTTAACTCTTTTTTCTCTGTTAATTTAATAATATGGTAACCATGAGAAGATTTTATTGGATCACTTACTTGTCCAGCTTCTAATTTATAAGCAGCTTCTTCAAATTTAGAATCCATTTCACCTGGACCAAAATCAGGTAATTCTCCACCCTGTTCTTTTGAACCAGGATCTTCTGAATATTGTTTTGCTAATGCTGCAAAATCTTCTCCATTATTTAATTTTTCTTTTATTTCTTTCGCTGTTTTTTCATCTTTTACTAAAATATGACTTGCCTTTAATTTTGGTTTATAGTAATCTTTCATTTCCTTTTCCGTAACTGAAGCTTTAACAGCTTTTTCAAAGGCTATTTGCGTTTTTATTTTTGTTTTAAGATCATCTTCATCTTTAGCACCAGCTTGTGTTAAATAGGATTTAAAATTATCGCCCATTTGTTTTTTTAATTCTTCAACTTTTTTCTTTGCTTCATCATCTGAAACTTTATATTTATCTAATAAAATCTTGTCTAACATTACTTGTTGTAAAACAGGTTTTCCTGCTGTCTCTTTTAACTTTTTATTAAATTCTTCTTGTGTTAAATTTCCTGATTTAGATGTAACAAGAGTATCTGAATTACCACATGCGGATAATAATAAAATACTGCTCATTGCAGCACCTATAAAAATGTTTCGTTTATTCAATATTTTATACCTCATTCTATAAGTTAATTTATAGTCTAGTATATTTTATTTTCTAAATAAAATAAAATATTTATACGATATAGATTTTGTTTATTTTCATTGAATATGTCATATAGATTCAATGAAAACAACGGTAAGAAAGCCTTGTAAGATCAATTAGGTATTGATAAATCTGTTTAATTTTATTAGTGCGTCAAATGACGGACTTTTGTTGTAGGAGGAAATGTTAGCTAAGTAAGGAGTACCGTCGCCTATCAAGCTAACATTTTAATAAATGCTCATTTCTTTTGATGTTTCGATTTTTCTTCAATAGGAATTTGCATATTCATAATTATCTGTCCCTTTGGATAAAACAGATTTAATTCATGTAAATCTGTTTCAATTACTTTACATGATCTAAACTGTAAATCATTTCTCTCTATATAGTCTGTAATTTTTGTATATATTTGACGTCTTACTTCATCCATATGCTCCTCTGTACATACGTAATCAACACAAAGATAATTACCTGCAGGTATACTAAGAATATCAACATGCTCTATCTCTGTATCATTCAAAACAGGATAATAAACTGATAGTCCCAGATCATCATTGAATACATTCTTAATAGGACACATTGTTATAAATTGTTCTTGAAAAAATTCACCTTTCTTAAAAATAGAACGGAATTTATCAAAAAAGGATTTTACACTATTAAAATCCTCTCCTTTGATGTGATAATATTTTCTTTCCTCAAAATAGACACTCTGAATTTCATTGAAGTTTCTACTTCTATTTTGAAGGAGATCAAGGAGCCTAGTAATTTTCTTTTGCATTTCCATAAATCGATAAATTTCAGTTTCAATATCATCTTTTTTGTTCTGTAAGATATTTATATTGTTTATTATATTTCTCTTATTTAGTACTAAATCAATTTCTTCAATTGAAAAACCTATATCTTTACAAAACAAGATTTGGCTAATTCTCTGTAGGTCTTCATTTCCATAAAGTCTATAGTTATTTTTCCCTACCTTTGGTTGAACTAATCCTTTTTCTTCATAGAATCGAAGTGTTTCTTTCGTTGTATTAAAAATCTTAATTACATCACTTTTAGTTAACTTATAGCTATCCATCTAATTATATTGCCTCCTATTAAGGAATAATATTAACACTATAAACCATGTGGTTACTGCATAGTCAATAAATAAAAAGAAATTCTTTTTACACCAAAAATGATTGTTTAATGAACTTTATTTATATCTATCAAAACCGACTGAAGTATGTTTAAAATCCAGTCCCAAAACTCATTATCCAAAGCAAAGTATCATAACAAACATCAAATACCGTTTATAGAACCTTCTTAAAGTACAGGGAATCGATTGATTTATGTCTAAATTGTATCTAAACGTACAATTTTCTTGAAATGATATGGTGACTCCATTACCATCAAGCTAAGAAATGCAATTACCTCAAAACGAAAAAATGAGCATTTTGTTACAAGTGAGTACAAAATTTCGTTCTAGGGATACTATAAAATTTTAGCTTGATAGCGCTGTGGTGCTATCCCTTATTACAGAAGCGTTATAAAGAGGTTTAATCGGATGGCAATGAAGCGATAAAGAATAATTGTATTGGGAATTGTGCCGTCAGTTTTACTGATAGCCTTTTTAAATAGTTTCATTACCTGTTCTGCTTTGCTATCTACGTGTTCTAGCATACATTATTTTGTTCTTCTAATGCTTCTGAGAGTAATTGCAGAGCATCCCAGTAATTATCCATTGCCTGTTTTATCTTTTCTTGCTCGAAGCCAATTCATCTCCCACGTATTCACTGGGCTGTGATCCTTCACGCTCCTTGAAGAAGGAGTCTTCTTGGCTAAAACGATAAAGTATGTATAATTGCATATTTTATATTTGATTATCACGTTATATTTATCTGTGTTTTATTACTATTTTCATCGCAAGGAAGGAATGAAGATTTTTGAAAGAAAAAGAAGCGAAAAACACAGACAACAAAGGGAAAATAGGTATTATACTATTTCTTGTCATTGTACCAACTCTGATCATATCTTCCTTACTAAATTATTTTCATGTAATGTATATTGAAGGTACAGTAACTGATAAATATATAAAAAAAGTTGGAAAATCGGATAAATTTTATATCGTCGTCCAACAAAATAACGGTACAGAAAAGGTTATTGAAAATACAAATAGTATTCTCATGATGAAATTTAATTCGGCAGATATACAAGCAAATGTTAAAACAGGAGAAAAATACAAGTTAACTTTACGGGGGTATAGAGTCCCCATTTTATCTTTGTTCCCTAATATAGATGAGGCAACAAGAGATTAAAATTTAAATTAATATTTTGCATAAGTGCGTTTCACAATTTTCACCACATAAAATACGCTATTCTTTCTTNNAGAAAGAATAGCGTATTTTTTGCATTTAAAGGATATTTTGCTTTGTTAGCTGATAGCAATGTGACTGTCCTCCTACTTAGGAGAACTACTTGGATTCACTAAAGAGTACATTGAACAAAAATGTTACTCCAAGATTTTTCGTTAAACTAAAAGCAAGTTCAAATATAGGATCATATTTATTATTTTCTATTGTATTAATCGTTTGTCTTGAAACTCGACATAATTTAGGTAAATACATTTCTATTATTTATTTTACCACTTGTACAGATGCTGGTTTCCATCCCTGATTCTCTACCCAATCAATATTAACCTTATATTTTTTATTACTTTGCTTATCTCGTACATTACCGTAGGCTTTATTATTACCATTATTTCCAATAAAGTCGAAAATCAATTGGCTCTCTGGAACATCAACAGCATAAGAGATTGCTTTTTTCATCTCACTCCAATCTACTGTTCCTTCTTTAAATTTCATTTCAGGTTTTGCTCCTTGCTCTGTACCAATTGGCTTCCATGAAGGATTAGTTTGAGAATCCTTTTCTTGAGATACCGTTTTTTCTTCCTCTTTATTATCATTTCCGTTCGTTTTTACCGATTTTTCTATTTTTTGTTTCCCTTCTAACTGTGCTGCTTCTTTATCTCCACTTTTATTTTCTTCTATCTTTGTTGCTTCTTTATCTTCAGTTTTCTTCT
>NZ_NVAP01000021.1 GCF_002567495.1 Bacillus cereus
ATGGTGGAGGATGACGGGATCGAACCGCCGACCCCCTGCTTGTAAGGCAGGTGCTCTCCCAGCTGAGCTAATCCTCCGAAGTGGTGACCCGTACGGGATTCGAACCCGTGTTACCGCCGTGAAAGGGCGGTGTCTTAACCACTTGACCAACGGGCCAATATGTATGGCAGAGAAGAAGGGATTCGAACCCTCGCACCGCGTTAGCGATCTACTCCCTTAGCAGGGGAGCCCCTTGAGCCACTTGGGTACTTCTCTGTATGGCTCCGCAGGTAGGACTCGAACCTACGACCGATCGGTTAACAGCCGATAGCTCTACCACTGAGCTACTGCGGAATAATGAAGACAATTTGTATCTTATAAAATTTCTCTCTGTAAGTCAAGAAGTTTTTAACAACATCTTGTTCAAACGTGACATGTTTATAATATACTGGATTGCGTTTTTACTGTCAAGATGTTTTCGATATCGGTTTGAGTTTCCCTTTACATTTTCCACAGACATATCTTTTTGTATTTATTTGACGCCTTCTTACATATTGAAATGAACACTCCATACATTCATACGTATAAACCTTTCTTTCCTGCTCTTCATTACTCATTCGTTTACAAAAACGTGGCGCACCGACTTCTTTTAACAGTTCACGAAAATCCCTATCCCGGTGCTTATACCCTCTTCCTGTAATATGTAAGTGATAATGACACAGTTCATGTTTGATGATTCCGATTAACTCCTCCTTACCATACATTTCGTAATATCGATAATTCAGCTCAACATTGTGACTCTTCAACAGATAACGCCCACCAGTTGTACGCAGCCTACTATTGAACGTTGCTTTATGTAAAAACGGCATTCCGAAGTATTGTAGCGATACCTCTTCCACTAGCCGCTGAATTTCTTTCTCGTCCATTCTCATTCCTCCTAAACAAAAAAATATTTTTACACTTTTCTCCCTTCTTATACATATATTAAATAGTACATATACCCATCCTCATTCAAGACGCGTGGTTTCTAAAAACACAACATGAATAGAAATCCACTCACCAACCTCTCATCAATAGCACTTTAGATTTTTGAGAGTAGGATTAAACAAGGAGGGATTCCTATGCCTACGTGGCTAAAAAAACAGATGCAACGTGCATATTTCGAAAAAAACCGGTATCAAATTAAATTGCTAAATGAATGCTGGTTTTATTATAGCAAAATACATCAAAACTCATAATCCATTACACTTTTTATTCCATAAAAAAAGAGCAGTTTCATCTGCTCTCTTCTCTTACTATTCAATTGGCAACATAGATAGTGCAACGCGCCCCTTTTTTGTATCAATATCATCTACCCATACTTTTACAATTTGCCCTACTGATACAACATCTAACGGATGCTTTACAAACTGTTTGCTAAGCTTAGAAATATGAACTAAACCATCTTGCTTTACACCAACATCCACAAAAGCACCAAAATCAACTACGTTACGAACTGTTCCTTCTAGTTCCATACCACGTTTTAAATCTTCTAATTTCAAAATCCCTTTTTTCAGAAGCGGTTTAGGCAACTCATCCCTCATATCGCGCTCTGGACTAATGAGTGCATCTATAATATCAACTAATGTTGGCTCCCCAACTCCTGTTTCTTGAGACAACTTAGAAATCTCTACTTCTTCTAAGCTCTTTTGTAATTGAGGTTGCCCTACATCACTTATTGATAATCCTAGACTCTTCAATAACAATTCAACATTTTTATATTGTTCTGGATGAATACCTGTTCGATCTAACGGATTCGCCCCTTCTAATATGCGTAAGAAACCAATACATTGCTCATATGTTTTTGCACCTAGGCGTGGGATTTTTTTTAATTCTGTTCGTTTTGTAAATTTCCCTTCTTCTTCACGCTTTGCCACAATATTTTTTGCAACGGTTTTCGATAAACCTGAAACATATTGTAACAATGCAACTGAAGCCGTATTTACATTAACCCCAACTTGGTTAACAGCTGTCTCTACTACAAATGTTAATGACTCATTCAATCTCTTTTGAGATACATCATGTTGGTATTGTCCAACCCCAACTGATTTAGGATCAATTTTCACAAGTTCAGCAAGTGGATCTTGCAGTCGTCTCCCAATCGAAACTGCACTTCTTTCTTCAACTTGTAAATTTGGAAATTCCTCACGCGCTAAATCAGAAGCTGAATACACACTAGCACCTGCTTCATTCACAATAATATAAAAGACATCTCGTTTCACGCTTTGTAATACATCTACTATAAATTCTTCCGTTTCTCTAGATGCTGTCCCATTACCAATTGCAATCATTTCAACTTGATATTTATCTATAATAGAAAGAACTTTCGTTTTTGCATCATCATATTTGCGTACAGGTGGATGCGGATAAATAACATCAATATGTAGTACTTTCCCCGTATCATCTACTACAGACAATTTACAACCAGTTCTATATGCCGGATCTACCGCTAGCACGACTTTCCCTTTCATCGGGGGTTGTAATAATAAGTTACGTAAGTTCTCAGAGAAAATATGTATCGCTTGTTCTTCAGCTGTTTCTGTTAATTCTTTACGAATTTCTCTTTCGATTGAAGATTGAATTAATCGTTTATAACCATCTTCAATCGCTAATTGTACATAATGCGCACTTTTAGAATCGTTATTACGAATTACTTTCTTATATAAGAAAGTTACTATCTCATCTACTGGCGGGACAACAGAAACTCTCAATATATCTTCTTTCTCACCGCGATTCATCGCTAATACACGATGCGGCACTACTTTTTGCAAAGGTTCTTCATAGCTGTAATACATTTCATATATATTCTTTTCATCTTTTTCTTCATCTTTTACGGACGAAGACATAACACCTTTTCTAAACGTAACATTCCGAATCCAACTACGATAAGCAGCTTCATCTGAAATCATTTCTGCAATTATGTCTTGAGCACCTTGTAATGCTTCTTCTGCAGACTGCACTTCTTTCTCTGCATTAATAAATTCCACTGCCTTTTCATTTGGATCTTCCTTCTTATATAACAATAACCATTCAGCTAATGGTTCTAATCCTTTTTCTTTAGCAATTGTCGCTTTCGTTCTTCTTTTTTCTTTATATGGACGATATAAATCTTCTACTTCTTGCAACTTTGTAGCTTTAACAATTTGCTGTCTCAGCTCTTCTGTCAGTTTTCCCTTCTCATCAATAAGACGAGTAACTTCTTCCTTCCTATCTTCAAGTTGCATCATATATTGCCATCTCTCTAAAATCGCACGAATTTGCACCTCATCTAAAGAGCCTGTCCATTCTTTTCGGTAACGAGCAATAAATGGAACTGTGTTACCTTCTTCTGTTAATTGAATAACATGACGAACTTGCTTTTCGGTAAAGCCTAATTCTTTCACTAACATTTTCATTAACGCTTGTCGATTATCTACCATTTCCATATACAACCGTAACCTCCTCTATAATAAAAAAAAGTTGCCCTTCAAAGAGAGCAACTTAAACTGCCGATTTAAAAATCTATTAGTCCTAAACTAATTTGTAACGCTTCATCTACACGACTCATCATCACTTCATCCAAATGAGTGATTTTGTCCGTTAAGCGTTGCTTATCGATTGTTCGAATCTGCTCAAGTAAAATAACAGAATCTCTCTCAAAACCATACTTTTTCGCATCAATTTCCACATGAGTGGGTAATTTCGCTTTTTGAATCTGTGCAGTAATAGCCGCTACAATCACCGTTGGACTAAAACGATTTCCGATGTCATTTTGAATGACAAGAACCGGACGAACGCCTCCTTGCTCAGAACCAACAACTGGGGAAAGGTCTGCAAAATACACGTCGCCGCGTTTTACAATCAAAATATTACCCCCCGCTAACTAAGCGTTCTACTGTATGAGCTGCTTCATACTCTGCTAAGAAAGCTTCAGATGCAATACCAAGATTAATTTTTCCCATTTCAATATACCCACGTCGCATTGATTCATGTTGGTAGCGTTTCTTCGTCTTATGTTGACGCAATAACAGTTGTGTTGCCTGGCAAATTAGTTCATGGCGATTCTTATTCTCTTGTTTTCCAATTCCGTCCAATTCCGTTACCATTTGCTTTGGCAACCGAACCACGATTTCAGTAGTTACACTTGATTCGGACACAAAAATACACCTCCACCGTCAACTACACACCCAAATATATATATGACACCTATTGTAATAATACCATTGTATGGAGCCTGTTGCAAAGACTTCCTTATTCCTTGCTTATGTTTTCCAATTCACAAACAAAACATTCATCTTCTTCAATTTTTTATCTCATAAATAACCAAAAACAATAGAATTCCTCTTCAAAACTTACGCTCAACTTATATAAAAAATGATTATAAGTAAAGAGCTTCTCATCAAAAAGAGCTTATTCTCCAGCAATGACAAGAAGCAATCATACTACCTTCTATATATTATTCAAGTAATTAATTACCTCTACAACCTTACCGTTCCGTATAAATATTCTCGGCACACGGAAACTGATCGTTGCAATAATTTCATAATTAATAGTCCCTGAATATTCCGCAACCTCTGTAGCGCTAATATACTCATCTCCTTGCCTTCCAATAAGCGTAACTTTCGTACCAAGTGGCACTTCACAAGGAAGATGAATCATGAACTGATCCATTGTTACTCGCCCTACAATCGGTACCCTTTTACCATTTATAAGCACTTCAAATCCTTGCAATCTTCTAAGCCAACCATCTGCATAGCCAATCGCAACAGTCGCAATCCATTCTTCAGTTTTCGTTCGGTAAGTGACGTTATAACTAATCCCATCACCTTTAATCACCTGTTTAATATGGGCTACTTTCGTATGCAGTGATAGCGCCGGTTCTAATTCAAATGGTAAAAAAGGACGTATTTCTACAGAAGGAGATAATCCATACATTGCAATCCCTATTCGCACTGCATTAAATGTAATCCCTTGAAAACGTAACGTCGCAGCACTATTAGCTGTATGGACAAACTTAGGATCTACTCCGAACTCGTTCAACCAACTTAACTGCTCTAAGAACGTATTATATTGCTTATCAAAATACGAGGTCTCAACCTCATCTGCCGTTGCAAAATGCGTGTATACTCCTTCTAACTCTAAAAACGGTGCACCTTCTAAACTCTTTAAAAATCCCTTTAACTCTTTTCGTTCACGTATTCCAATTCTCCCCATACCACTATCAAAGTTAATATGGAATTTCATTATAGATGAACCGTCCCAAAGTTTAATTGCTTCGTCCACCCACTCTTGTTGAAAAACAGTTAGTGCTACATCATTTTCAGCAGCTACATTTACATCACGAGGCGGCGAGGGGCCTAGCACTAAAATCGGCACAGTAATACCAGCCCTCCGAAGCACTAACGCTTCATCTAAAAAAGCAACAGCTAACCTTGTTGCACCCGCTTCTAATGCCGTTTTAGCCACCGGTACATAATCGTGCCCATATGCGTTTGCTTTAACTACAGCAAAAATCTCTACATCACTTGGGATGAATTCTTTAATATGTGTAATGTTGTTATAGATGGCATCTAAATCCACTTCCACCCAAGTGTCACGGTAAAATGGTGCTTCTTCCATAAATACACTTCCTTATACACGATATGCGAAGCTTATTCTTTTATATGCTTCTTTTATGAAATCCACCTTCAAACTAAGAAAAGACGTGGTGCACATATATCACCACGCCTAAGAAGTTTACTTCACCTGCTTCGCTGTAACTGAACGAGCAACCATTAACAGCTCCTTCGGCTCTAAACCTTTAGACACGAGCATATATTCTACTCCGTTATGCGACCACGTTACAGAGTCTTTCGTCAATGCACCAATCGTAAACCCAAGATCAACTGGTTCTCCACTTACACCTACCGCTGATGAAGCCTCTGCAACTTTTGCCTTTTCTTGTATTAAAGTAAAGGATTTCTTATTTCCAGTGTATGTGAGTATCGCACGCTTGCCACTGTCTGTCTTCAACTCTTTTTCATCTTGTAGAGTCATACCTTGCGGTGTATCAAGTGGATACAAAATAGCAAACGGTTTGTCTTCTTTCGCTGTTGTCTGAACATCTACTTGCGCTCTAGACATATTTTGCTTCGTATCAAATGCACCTTTATCAAATTTTGCATCGAATTTCACTTTAGAGAAATCTACTTTTACAAGAACATTTTGATCATTATCCATTAATTTCACTGAAACTGGAGTCAAATCACTCTTATTCAATGTAATCTCTTGTCTCGGCAACATATTTTGATGTTGATAGTTTGTTTTTGTTTTAAAAATATAATACTTATCTGTTTTCTCGAAAGTAAGGTTTTTCTTATCCTGCAAAATATCTCTTACAAGTGATTCATATAAATAAGCCTGGCTACTATTTTGCGGCCAATCACTTTGAAAACGGAAACTCTTATTAAGTGCTGGCGTTAATACAAATACACCTTCTTCATTCCTTAAAATAATTTGGCTTTGATCTTTTTTTGCATTCTTTAAATTCACACGATAAAAAGACGGTTCCTTATGCCAAATCTCTACGTTATACTCCTGAGGCTCATTGCCTGTTTTAATAGATAATTTTGCTTCAGCTTGATAACTTTTCATCCCTTTTACTTTTGCTTCTAAATCTCTCACGACATCATCTTGCTTCTTTTCCATACAACCCGCCAACATAAAAACGGTCAACAAACCGACAAGAACTAAAAACAGACGCCTTTTCATCACTTCAGCCCCTTTGCCCCTATAAATGAATGGAAGATGTACCTTCCTTATCGCTACCTCAAATATATGAGACAAAGATATAAAATATGCAGACTAGCGTGACGAGCTTTCTAAAACAACTTGAGCAACAGCGAATTCCTTACTATGACTAATTGATAAGTGAACAATATGCTCTGTACTTGTAATCAGAATTGGCTTACCTCTTTCATCATTTTTCACTTCAATATCTAAAAAACTCACTTCTTTCCCGATACCAGTACCTACAGCTTTTGAATACGCCTCTTTCGCTGCAAATCTTCCAGCTACAAATTCTGTAAGACGACTTCCCTTCAACTCCATAGCAACATTACGTTCATTTTCCGTTAAAATACGTTCCATAAATTTAAGCTTTCCATCTAGCATTTTTTCAATACGATTTAATTCAATAATATCGATTCCAATCCCTATAATCATTTCGAAATCCCCTTCTTCTATTTAACTTTCTTCTTTCATATTGATAAGAATAACAGAGAATCTTTCTGATGCAAAAGGGGTGATAGTAACCGTATGCTAATAAAATCCACTCAGATTTCTTTACAACCGACTATTCTCACCTTACTTCTTATTCACTTAGTCATGATAATGCTAGGCGACTTTTTTCTCTTCCCACTCGCAGCCTCTAATGAATATATCGCTAAAGGAGAATGGTGGCGTGTCATAACTTCCCTTCTTGTACACGTAGACTTGCAACATTTTCTTTCTAATAGCATTTGTTTGTTTGCTCTTGGTTCATCTATCGAAAAGCAACTCGGACACTTTTCTTTTTTCATTCTATTTTTTCTTTCTGGAATTTCCGGAAATATTTCTTCTTACATTATTATGCCGCCTGAATATATTCACGCAGGTGCATCAGGTGGCATTTTCGGACTATTAGGCGCACAATTATTTTTATTGTACAATCGATATCGCTCTTCAAAACCAAAAGAAATTGCCATTTTCTCAATTATGATACTTCTATTACTGCTATTTACTTTCTTTAATCCTTCCGCCAATCCGATTAGTCATTTAACAGGTTTAATAACCGGCGGCATTTTAACTCCTTTTTTGACAAAAAAAAACGATGGTGCAAAGCTTATTTAATATAAAAGCTTGCACCATCGATAATTTCTACATCTACTTGTTCACTTAAATCCCTCATTAATTGAAATAAAGACTCATCCTTCATCTTCGCCTCAATCATACAATCAATTTGCGGAACACTTCCCTTTATCCTTCTTAAAAAAGATAAAAATTCGTCTACATTAATATAATCTGCATGGGCCCTTGGATCTTTTCCCTCTCTAGGGCTAGAGATATGCATTTTAACCGGCAACAAAGATGTTTCCCACGTATGAACAACACGTGCCCAATCTTCATACCAATCTTCTTGCTCATTATTCATCATATGGTGATGTAAATCAAACACGACGGGAATATCTAATTTTTCTCCTAAATATAATGTTTCCTCTAACGAAAAGGTTGTATCGTCATTTTCTAATATGATCATTTCTTGAATACCCCTTGGAACGTTAGACCAATTCTCTATAAAACGCTCTAATGCAAGTTCTTTATCTTTATACCCTCCTCCAACATGTAGTACACATCGTTGCTTATGTTCAATCCCCATGCCTTTTAATAATTTTTTGTGCATCCGCAATGTCCTTACAGATTGTTTAAAAATACTCTCCTCAGGTGAATTTAGTACAACAAAATGATCGGGATGGAAATCAATTCGCATATTCATATGAATTGCATATTCACCTAATTCTTTCAATTTTTCTTTTAAGGGACGAATATAGTTCCACTCTAGCAATTCCTCATGATTCGCTAAAGGAATGAGCTTGGAACTGAGCCGAAAGAAAGATATGTCATGTCCTTTATTATGCTTTAATAAACGTAAACAATTTTCCAAATTGGAATTAGCAATTCTTTCAAGTTTACGAATTGCAGCATCACGATCATCTATTTTCTGAAACTGTGCGTACGTCATCGTTTGAGATGGGGATGCATTCTTCAAATGTACACTCATCGCAACGTAACCAAGCCTTACAAGCATATAACAGCCCCTTTTCTATCCTAACTATTATGTAGTATGCACAATTACAGAAATAAAAAAAGAGAGTGCCGGCAAAGGGCATTCTCTTTTTTTATTAAGCTTGTGGACGGCTATGATGTTTTCTTTCGCCGCGTCCATTTGAAGATCCTGGACGACCTTGACCTTCACCTCTACGACCACGACTACCACCATCACGATTACGATCACGGTTTCCATCACGATTGCGATCACGGTTTCCGTCACGATTACGTCCATCACGGTTACGACCATCGCCACCGCCGCGTCCATCACGACTACGATTACGGTTACCATCACGGTATCCGCCTCCATTACCGCCGCGTTTTTTAGAACCGCCACCTCTTGAAACAACTGGTGGTTCTGATGTTAAAGCGATCGGAGTTGTATCCGGCTCTTTAGTCATCATTTTTAAAGCAGCAGCTACTACTGTTACAGAGTCATTCTCTTCTAACATTTCTTCTGCAATACGCTTGTAGTATGATAAGTTCTCATTTTGGATTGTGCTTTGAAGTTTTTCAGCGATTAAACGTTGTTGACCTTCTAATGCCTCATCAAGTGTCGGTGCTTCCATACGATCAACTTTACGTTTTGTTGTACGCTCGATATTTTTTAATTGTCCTGATTCACGTGGCGTTACAAATAACATTGCAATACCTTTTTTACCTGCACGGCCAGTACGACCGATACGGTGAACGTATGATTCTGGATCTTGTGGGATATCGAAGTTGTATACGTGTGTTACGCCTGAAATATCAAGACCACGTGCAGCAACGTCTGTTGCAACAAGAACTTCAATAGCACCTTCTTTAAATTTACGTAATACAGACATACGTTTCGCCTGTGTTAAGTCACCATGAATACCTTCTGCTGCATAACCACGTAAGTTTAATGCTTCTGATAATTCATCAACACGACGCTTTGTACGACCGAATACGATCGCAAGCTCTGGAGATTGAATATCTAGTAAGCGTGTTAACACGTCAAACTTTTTCTTTTCTTGCACTTCTAAATAGAACTGCTGAATGTTTGGCATTGTTACTTCTTTTGCTTTTACTTTAATGTGTTGAGGCTCAGTCATGAAACGCTCAGCAATACGACGGATTGGATCTGGCATTGTCGCTGAGAATAATAATGTTTGATGTGTTTCTGGCACATCTGTTAAAATCGCTTCAATATCTTCAATGAAGCCCATGTTTAACATTTCATCCGCTTCATCAAGAACAACAGTCTCTACGTTTTGTAAGCGAAGTGTTTTACGGTTAATATGATCTAAAATACGACCCGGCGTACCAACAATAATGTGTGGGTGTTTTTTTAGAGCACGAATTTGGCGGTTAATATCTTGACCACCATAAATTGGTAAAATACGAACACGTTTATGTTTACCAATTTTGTATAGCTCTTCTCCAACTTGAATTGCTAATTCACGCGTTGGCGCGATAACAATACCTTGAACTGCTTCTTTATTTGTATCCACTTTATCTAATAGTGGTAATCCGAATGCTGCTGTTTTCCCTGTACCTGTTTGCGCTTGCCCAATAATATCCTTACCTTGCAATGCATGTGGAATTGTTTCAGCTTGAATCGGCGTCGCCTCTTCAAAGCCCATACTTTCAACCGATTGCAGTAAAGACTCACTTAATCCTAATTCTCGAAATGTTGTCAATGTTACTTCTCCTTTTCTATCCTATACTTATCATTTAAAAAAAGGCGTTTTCCGAATTTGCGGAAAAGCCCTTTTCCTGAATGCTCACGTATATAACCGGGCGTATATTCTTCACGAAAATACTTCTAAACGTTATTACACTTTATCAATTATAAGTTTTGTATGTGTAAAAAGCAAACCCAACTGTTACCTTATTTTATATTCAGGGCCTTTTTCTTTACTTTTATTTTTTTATCATTTACTGTAAGCGCTTATTATAAGTTTCTTCTATTTTCGTGACTATCATCCCTATTTATATACACCAATTATTTCAACATCGTAATTACTTCTTCTAATTTCATACCGCGAGATGCTTTTATTAATACAACATCTTTCGCATCGACTACTGCTTGTAACTCTTTTACTAACTCTTCTTTATCATCATACGCCTTTACACGTTCATTAGGGAAATTAATTTTCGCTCCTTCAGCAATTTGAGCCCCTAATCTACCGTATGTGAATACATGTGAGATTTTTGCTGGATCAATTAATTTACCTACCTCATAATGGAACTGCACTTCTTGATTTCCAAGTTCTAACATATCACCGAGCACAACGATTTTTTTAGCAAATCCATCTAAACCGTTCATTAAATGGAATGCTGCCTCCATAGCCGTCGGACTTGCATTATAAGCATCGTTAATAATTGTTAATCCACTATCCGTTTTTACAATCTCCATACGCATGCCCGTCATTTGAAGTGTTACTAAACCTTGTTTCATTTCTTCCCACGTCACACCAAAATGCGTCGCAATTGCCATTGAAGCAAGTGTATTATACACATTATGTTTCCCTAACACCGGTAGGTAGAATGAAATATTTTCATCTCTATTCATTTTAAAATGTGTCCCAGTTGCCTGTAATGTTACAGTCGTTGGATAGTAATCGTTTGCTCTTGCGTCACCAAACGTAATTGTTTCCGCTGCTAAATTCATTTCAGGAACACGATTCGTTAATAAAGGCTCATCTCCATTATATACGAACACGCCACCTTCTTGTAACCCTGTAACAATTTCTAATTTCGCTTCAGCAATTGCCTCACGAGATCCTAAATCCATTAAATGTGCCTCACCAATATTCGTAATGATAGCTGCATTAGGACGAGCTAACTTAGATAAAAATTCAATCTCTCCTCGGCTTGACATGCCCATTTCTAATACAGCTACTTCTGTATTTTCTTCTAAGTTTAAAATAGTAAGAGGTAACCCAATATGGTTATTGAAATTCCCTTCTGTTTTTTGAACTTTGAACTTAGTCGCAAGAATACTTGTCACAATATCTTTCGTGGATGTTTTACCGTTACTACCTGTCACACCAACAACTTTAACATCCAATTGATCGCGATAGTTTTTCGCTAACATTTGCAGTGCAGATAGCGTATCTTCTACAAAAATAACCGGAAGATTCTCGGGTGGATTTGCTACATCTTTCATCCATAATGTAGCTACAGCTCCATTTTCAACTGCTTTATCTACAAAAGCATGTCCATCGAAACGCTCCCCTTGAATCGGAACATATAAGTTTCCTTTTTCAATTTTTCTCGTATCAATAGACACACCTTGAATAATAGTTCCCTCATATTGCTCTGCTAATCCAGTACCATTTACCATCTGTTCTACTTGCTTTAACATTCGCTTTATCATATAGAAACGCTCCTTACATAGAGGAAGCACTATTCCTGCGAATAGTGCCTCCTCCTTTTTTGTTAGATTGTATATTTAATTTTTTGTTTTTCTTCGTGACGTTCAATCGCTAAACGAATTAGCTCTTCGATTAACTCTGGATACGGTAATCCAGTATGTTGCCATAATAGAGGGAACATACTAAACGGTGTAAATCCTGGCATTGTGTTTACTTCGTTAATATACACTTCTCCGTCTTTCGTTAAGAAGAAATCAGCTCGCGTTAAGCCTGCACCATCTAATGATTGGAACGCAATAATCGCATCACGCTTAATTACATCAGATTCTTCTTCTGTCATTTCAGCTGGAATAATTAACGCCGTATCACCATCGATATATTTCGACTTATAATCATAGAAGTCCTTTTTCGGAACGATTTCACCTACAACTGAACATTTCGGTTCATCATTACCTAGTACACCAACTTCTACTTCACGACCTACAATGTTTTCTTCTACAATAATTTTGCGGTCAAATTGGAATGCCTCTACAAATGCATCCTCAAGTTCTTCACGATTTTTACACTTATTAATACCAACACTTGAACCAAGGTTTGCTGGTTTTACAAAGCAAGGATATCCTAGCTTCTCTTCTACTTTAGAATAAGCTTCCTCACGATTTTTTTCCCATGCACTACGAATGAAAGACGCATATTTTGCTTGTTTTAAACCAGCCTCTGCAAAGATGTTTTTCATAACAACTTTATCCATACCAGCAGATGATGCTAGAACACCATTTCCTACATAAGGAATATTCATCAATTCTAATAATCCTTGAACCGTTCCATCTTCACCGTTTGGTCCATGTAGTAATGGGAAAATAACGTCAATAGCGTTTTCCTCAGAAGCTGCAGATGGAATAATTTCTGTACTTAATGATAACGGAGAAATCGCATTTTCTGCACCGTTCATTTTTAAAGCTTCAACATCTGTTACTTCGCCTTCAATACGCTCACCGCGTACCCATTGACCTTGTTCTGTAATATAAATTGGATGAATCTCGAATTTATCTTGATTTAACGCTTTAATAGCAGCAAGAGCCGTCTGTAACGAAACTTGATGCTCAGCTGATTTTCCACCATATAATAAACCTAATTTAATTTTTGTCACTGAAATCACCCTAACCAATTGTTTTCATTTTTCTATTTTAGCACTTTTTATAAAAATAGGTAGTTCCTATTTGAAATAAAATGTAACTTCCATAAATAATTAAATGACATCACTTATTGGTTTTTTAATTCATTTTCTTTATGACTACACAAAATAAAATGGCAATCTAATCTAGTTATGTACCTAAAATATGTAGAAATCCCCTTTTTTGTGTATGTCACCTATTCACTAAGAAGATTGTTTGGTCAGTGTGTCTTTTTGCCTTTGCTCAACGAGGCGATCTAAAGAAACATATACAATACCAGCAACTACACATCCTACAGCTAAAATTGTAAATAGAAAGTGGCCAAGTAATCTATCTAATAAAAAACCTCCCAAAAGTGGACCAAATGCACTTCCTGTAATCCACTGCAAACTTGCAGCTCCCATATAAGTCCCTCTCAAATGCTCAGGAGCCAAATTGGCTACAAATGTCATCTGTACAGGCGACATAATCATCTCACCTAACGTATATATAGCATAAACGAACAGTAGTGTTATTAAAATAATCGTAGCATTTGTATCAAATTCTCCAAACCACTTCGGTAACCACCCTATAAAAAACAATCCAATCCCGAACAAACATGCACCATATAACATTGTCTTCCCGACTGGTTTATCCGTAGCCCATTTTGAAATTTGAAATTGGAATAAAACAACTAACAGTCCGTTTAACGCCATTAAATATGGATATGGGTTATTAGCTCCAAAAATACGTTTCATTTCGTTATCAAAATGCAGTGGCAACATGCCTTCGGTTTGAGAAAATCCCATCGAAATAATAATACCCGCTAATAAGTAAATCATTAATGCCTTATCTCGCATTACAATTTTCCAAACTGACCCAGATTCCTTTTCTTTATGTTCTTCCTTATCTGTCACCTTTGGCATCGTCTCTTGAATTAGAAGTAATACAAGTAACGCATAAAATAGCATTGTAGACGACGCAATAATAAACACAAGATTTTTTGACAACACCACTATTGATGCCCCCATTATCGGACCAATTGCAGCACCTATATTGTGTCCCATCCGCAATAAACCATATGCCTCTGTTCTTTTTTCTGGCGCCGTTACATCTGCGACCATAGCTGATGCAGCTGGATGAAATAAAGAATTACTCAATCCTAAAAAAATAGATAAAATTGCATATGGAATAAATCCTTCTATAAATAGAAAACCGAGCATTAACAATGCATTACTTGCCATAGAAAATATCATAATTGGCTTTCTTCCATATATATCAGCAATTCTCCCTCCTATAAGTGATCCAAAGCTTGCAGCAATTGGAGAAAGCGCCATAATAACCCCAACCTCCAACAACGAATCTACCTTATCTTTTAAATATAATGCAAAAAAAGGCATTAACATCATCATTGCAATTCCATTTAACGTCTCTCCAATAAATCGAATCCATACGTTACGATCCATCTCCCTTAACTCACGCCACGTATTTTTCATCATTTCACCCCTTTAGTTAGCCAACAATTATCTTATAATAAGTTCAGAAAAATGTAAATTTTCAAATAAAAAAATCCATTCTAACAGAATTAGAATGGATTTTTCCGCTTATAAATTCGCTACATCATCTTCTTTTTTGCTACTATTTAAAGCGCTATGCTTTCGACTATATAAGAAGTAAACTGCCATACCAATAACCATCCATATCCCAAAACTAATCCAAGCCGTTCCGGATAATTGAAGCATTAAGTATAAACAAAAAATTACTGTTAACGCTGGTAAAAATGGTACAAGCGGTGCCTTAAATGCCCTTGGTAAGTCCGGATGAGTTCTTCTCATTACAATTACCGCAACAGCTACGAGTGCGAACGCTGACAATGTCCCCATATTTACAAGGTGCGCTAATACATTTAAATCTATTAATCCCGAAATCAGTGCAGCAATAATACCAGTCGTCCAAGTATTTAAAAACGGCGTTTTAAATTTCGGGTGAACTTTAGCAAGACGCTTCGGCAATAAACCATCTCGGCTCATCGCATAAGAAACGCGAACTTGCCCATACATCATAACTAGCATTACTGTTGTAATTCCTGTGATTGCTCCTACTGAAATTACCCCTGCTAAACCATCTTGTCCAATAAATTGAAGTGCAAAAGCAACTGGATCTGATATATTTAGCTGTCCGTATGGAACAATTCCTGTCAAAATAAGCGAAACAACGATATAAAGAACTGTACAAATTAATAACGATGCAATAATACCAATTGGCAAATCACGTTGCGGACGTTTCACTTCTTCCGCAGCCGTTGAAACTGCATCAAATCCTATAAATGCGAAGAATACTGTAGCAGCCCCAGCCATTACACCATCTAACCCAAATGGCATGAAAGGCGTCCAGTTTTCAGGCTTCACATAATTAAAACCAGCAAAGATAAAAATAAGAACAACTGCTATTTTAATAAATACCATAATGTTATTTACTCGTGCGCTTTCACGAACACCTCTAGATAAAAGAACTGTCATCACTAAAATAATTAGAACTGCAGGTAGATCAATTATTCCACCCTTCCCTGTACCAGGAGCCGAGGAGAGAATAGTCGGAATGTGAATTCCAAATCCCTTTAATAAAGATTGAAAATATGCGGACCAACCGTTTGCTACAGCAGAGGTAGCAAGTAAATATTCAAGCATTAAGTCCCAGCCAATTAAAAATGCGAATACTTCCCCCATCGTCGCGTACGTATACGTATACACACTGCCCGATACAGGAACTGAAGAAGCAAATTCAGCATAACAAAATGCAGCAAAGGCACAAGCTAGCGCGGCAATCGCAAATGATAATATAATAGCTGGCCCAGAATGCTTCGCTGCCACAACACCCGTTAGAACAAAAATACCAGTTCCAACAATTGCTCCAATTCCAAGCATAGTTAAATCTAGCGCGCCCAATGTTCTTGCTAACGTCTTTTGCTTACTTTCTTGCATTAACTTTGCAATAGGCTTCTTTTGAAAAATTTGCTTCATCTTTCACTCCTCCAAGTTTTAAATTTTCTGAAAATTTTTAATTTGCTTTTTTATTTTACTCATAACACTTTTTCCAGTCAATACTTTTGTCGAAACAAGTAGAAATTCTTCTGAATATGCACGATTCTTATCATTCTTTCTATATATCTTTCGACAACTCTTTTTGGTATTATTATACATGTCGATTCCACAAAAGAGGCATGCTCCCTTATTGAGAGCATGCCTCTTTTTACTTATTTCACAGTATATGAACCCTCTTCAATCCAGCTATACATATATTTTTCATCTTCTGTTTCATGTGCTTGTTTTACAATACGAAGCGGACGGAATGTGTCTATCATAACAGCTAATTCAAGTGTTTCCTTCTTCCCTATACTTGCCTCTGTTTTTCCAGGATGTGGACCATGAGGAATCCCGCTCGGATGAAGTGTAATAGAACCTTCCTCCACACCTTTGCGACTCATAAAGTTACCTTCTACATAGTAAAGTACTTCATCACTATTAACATTACTATGATAATATGGTGCTGGAATCGACTCTGGATGATAATCGTATAAACGTGGTACGAAAGAGCAAATAACAAAATTATGCCCTTCAAATGTTTGATGTACTGGTGGTGGCTGATGAATGCGCCCTGTAATTGGTTCAAAATCTTCTACATTAAATACCCACGGATATAAATAGCCATCCCATCCAACAACATCTAACGGATGGTGTCCTAAAACATGCTTATGCATATAGCCTCTTGATTTTGTCATTACGACAAAATCGCCTTTTTCATCATATGTCTCTAATTTTTCCGGGCCACGAATATCTCTTTCACAAAACGGACTATGCTCTAACAATTGTCCATATTCATTACGGTAGCGACGCGGTGTTGTAATTTGGCTATTCGCCTCTACAACAAGAAACTTAGTCTCCCCTTCATCTGGAATAACACGATAAATCGTTCCAATTGGGATTGTTACATAGTCGCCTTTTCTATAATGAATCGTTCCAAACATCGTTTCAATTTTCCCTGTTCCATAATGAACAAATAACATTTCATCGCCATCACCATTACGGTAGAAATAATCCATTTTTTCTGTTGGACTCACTACTCCAATTAACAAATCTTCATTTCCAAGTATGAAATTCCGTCCACTTATTGCATCACCATTTTTTTTATTTTCTTTCGTTCGGAAGTGGCGATGAGAAAGAGCAACATCCTCTTCATACTGTAACTGACAAGAATGTGATAATGCAGAATGACCTACTTCTGTTGGCATATAATGATGGTACAAAATAGACTGCGTACCAGAAAAACCTTTTGTTCCCATTACCTGTTCACGATAAAGTGATCCATCTTTTTTACGAAATTGTACATGTCGTTTATGAGGTAGTTCTCCCATGTGACGATAAAACATGCCCATCACCCGCTTCCTTTTCTTTTTTGATCGTATTACGTAGTGTACCTAAACCAGTAATCGACAGCTCTACAACATCTCCATCTTGTAGCCACTCTTCTGTACCCAGTTCTAAAATACATCCTGTTCCTACTGTCCCAGAACCAATCACATCTCCTGGGTATAACGTAACGTCCTCTGAAGCACGTTCAATCATTTCAGCAAATGTATAGTAAATATCTTGGAAGTTTCCTTTTGATAATAGTTTCCCGTTTACATGAGCAGTCATTTCTAAATCATATCGATCACCATTACGATAAACATCTAATTCCTCTTTCGTAACGAGATGTGCTCCTAATGAAGTTGCAAAGTCTTTTCCTTTCGCTGGACCAAGACCTACTTTCATTTCTGTTGCTTGTAAGTCTCTCGCACTCCAGTCGTTCATAATACAATAACCAAAAATATATTCCTCTGCTTGCTCACGAGAAATATTTCGCCCTTCTTTTCCTATTACGCAAGCAATCTCCAACTCATAATCAAGCTTTTTAGACTTTTTCGGACCAATTACAAAATCACCGGAACCGATTACAGCACGATGATTAGTAAAATAAAAAACCGGAATATCATACCATTCAGGCACAACATCTAGCCCTCTTCGTCCGCGAGCTGTTTTTACATGTTGTTCAAATGCATAAAAATCTCGAATACTACTCGGATTAGGAAGAGCAGCTGTCAATTGTACTTCTTCTAAAGCATATATACCCTTATTTGAACTCTTAATATTCCGCACTACTTCTACATACTCATCCGCTTTCTCTAAAAAAGCCAACATAGAGGAAGGGATTTTCCCTTCACTAGCAAGATTCATATCGATTACTTTGCCACCTTCAAGCCATCCAGCCCGTATTTCTTTTGAAGGAAGACGAAATGTAACAAATTTCACCCTGATTCCTCCTTATAAAAATGAAATTTCCACCAGCAAAGGGACTTTTGCTGGTGGATACAAATCTTATAAGTTTCCGCGACGCTCTTGTTCTCTTTCAATTGATTCGAATAACGCTTTAAAGTTTCCTTCACCAAATCCACGAGAACCTTTACGTTGAATAATTTCAATAAATAGAGTCGGACGATCTACAATTGGTTTCGTAAAGATTTGTAGTAAGTAACCTTCATCATCACGATCTACTAAAATCTTCAATTCTTTTAACTTATCAATTTCTTCATCAATTTTTCCAACTCGCGCAGTTAACTCATCGTAATAAGTATCAGGTGTATCTAAAAACTCCACCCCATTTGCACGAAGCGCTTCAACTGTTTTAACAATATCACTTGTTAATAAAGCAAGATGTTGTACACCAGCTCCATTATAGAATTCTAGATACTCTTGAATTTGTGACTTTCTCTTTCCATCTGCCGGTTCGTTAATAGGAAACTTAATACGACTTCCATTCGTCATAACTTTCGACATTAACGCCGAGTACTCTGTACTAATATCGTCATCATCAAAATGAATCATTTGTTTAAAGCCCATGACATTCTCGTAATAACTAACCCACTCTTCCATTTTTTCAACATTACCAACTACATGGTCTACAGCAATTAAACCAGACTCTTCAAATGGAATATTAAACTCTACCTTTTGGAACCCTGGCATAAATGCCCCTTTATAATTTTTACGCTCTACAAGCGTATGAATTGTATCACCATACGTACCAATAACTGCTTTTTTCAATGTACCGTCCTCATCTGTTAATTCCTCTGGTGGAGCAATTGCGACGGCACCACGTTTCACTGCTTCTGAGTATGCTTTATCAACATCATCAACAAGTAGTGCCACATCCTTCACGCCATCACCATGAGTCTTTACAAACTCTGCAATACGATTTTCACTACTTAAAGCTCCAGACACAACGAAACGCATATTTTTTTGCACAAGAACATAAGATACCTTTTCACGGTTTCCAGTTTCTAATCCAGAGTAAGCCACAATTTTGAATCCGAACGCTCTCGCAAGATAATAACTCGATTGCTTTGCATTCCCTACGTAAAATTCCAAATGATCTACATCACGTACTGGAAAAAAGTCCTCCATTTGTGCAGCTAGCGTATCCATAGATTTTTGTTTCATAATATCTTCATCCCCCTGTAAATAGATTAAATGGCCCCTACTTAAAACCAATCGAAAACGCTTCCAACATAAATAAATAGAAATTAGTTAGCAAGCTAACAAATTCTGACCTTTAAAATTTTCTATCTTTTCTGTCAAATCCCTCTTTTTTTTTACATATAAAATTCGACTTTTTTCTCTTTGAAATAAAGCGGGATTTTATTCAGTGGATTTTTGATTATTTGTTGAACCAATCGAGCTTTTACATGCAGTTGACCTAACTCCTTTGTTTCAACCGTAGCATATAAATGCTGGATAATGAGGTGACTTTAATACTTGAGGGTATATAAGAAGAAAACAAAAAAGACTCCAACATATTAACTACTTATTAATACGTTAGAGTCTTTATTTTTTTTGAATGATTGTATTTATATATATCATACTAATACACTTGCAAGGAATAGAATAAATGATGTTAATATTACCGCTCCACCTAAGGATCCTAATAAATCTGTTTTTGTTACTTGAAACACTTGTTCACTGTTCATATCCCTCATTCTCCTTCCTTTTTTGTTTGATTTAAAACTTCTATTATACTAATACACTTGATAGAAATACGATTAATGCTGTTAATACTAATGCTCCACTTGCTGATCCTACGAAGTCACCTTTTGTTACTTGTAATACTTGCTCTTTCATATCTTTCATTCTCCCTTCTTTTTCTTTTGTTACAAAACTTCTATTATACTAATACGCTTGATAGAAATACGATTAACGCTGTTAATACTACTGCCCCACTTGCTGATCCTACGAAGTCACCTTTTGTTACTTGTAATACTTGCTCTTTCATATCATTTATCCTCCCTTCTTTTCTTTTGTTACAAAACCTCTATTATACTAATACGCTTGATAGAAATACGATTAATGCTGTTAATACTACCGCTCCACTTGCTGATCCTACGAAGTCACCTTTTGTTACTTGTAATACTTGCTCTTTCATATCTTTCATTCTCCCTTCTCTTTTTTATTACAAAACTTCTATTATACTAATACGCTTGATAGAAATACGATTAATGCTGTTAATACTAATGCTCCACTTGCTGATCCTACGAAGTCACCTTTTGTTACTTGTAATACTTGCTCTTTCATATCATTTATCCTCCCTTTTCATAAGTTATCTATATGTAATTTCTAAGAAATGTTTATTTCATAGTTTTTATGTTAACGTTACATTGAATTTAATAACGTAACGTTTGTAACATTAATGTAACATAACTATTACTACGTTGCAATATAATTACGTAAATTTTATTACATTTTTTTTACGTTTTTTTATAATAACCCTCAAAAACCCTTATTTAATGCATTTTCTACTAAGTTCACGTTTGTAACATTCATGTAATATTACAGTCATAAAGTGAAATATAGTCATATTCCTCTCTATTTTTGTTACAAATCGTTTATTTAGTGATGCTGAACCTATCTAATCTTTACTTACTTTTAATATGAGATAAATTACCGTCTTTCCAAGATAAGTTTATATGTTTCCTCTATATAACTATGTATAATAAAAACAAAGAGGTGGTCATTTTGAAATTAATCGCATTAGATATGGATGGTACACTACTATCATCTAATCTTGAAATCTCCAAAGAGAACTTACAAGCAATCCAAACTGCACAAGAAGCTGGCCATATTGTAATGATTTGTTCTGGCCGCGCGAAAGAGGATGCTTTAAAGCTATTGGAAGAATATCAATTATCGCTTCCAGTCGGAGCAAGCAATGGGGCTATTGTTTATGTGGATGGAAAAGTAATTAACTCGCGTTGTATACAAAACGACAAAGTGTACAAGCTTGCAAAATTACTAGAATCTGAAGGTTTCCCATATAAGCTATATACGAATAAAGGAGTTTATTCTCCATATACATGGCAAGATCAAGTGATGCAAGCGTTCGAAGAAAATAAGCATGCACTAGATGTTACATTAGAAGAACTTGAACGAATTACAGAAAAGCAAAAGAAATCGAACCTAATTACTGATTTCCAAAAAATAGAAGACGTTGTAAGTAACCAAGAACTAGAAATATCTAAATTCTTCATTTTAACATTTAATGCAGCGCATCGCGCACAGCTATTAAGCATGTTACAAGAAGACGCCAATATTATGGTTACAGCATCGGCTCCTACTAACTTAGAAATTATGGATAAGGATGGACATAAAGGAAACGGGCTACAGCAGATGGCAGCTCATTTTAATATCCCTATTGAAGATACAGTTGCTATTGGTGATAATTTTAATGATGTACCGATGTTAGAAGTAGCAGGCTTATCTGTTGCAATGGGCAACGCTGAAGAAGATGTAAAAAAACTATGTGATGTTGTAACATTAACAAACAATGAACATGGTGTTGCTCACGCAATCGAGCAATTTGTATTGAAACAAACTTCATCTAGTAAATAAAAAAAAGACTCTTTCAATTTGAAAGAGTCTTTTTTTATACATGATGACAAGCAACAAAATGCTCTGCACCAACATTACGGAATTCCGGTACTGTTTTTTTACAAACATCCGTTGCAAACGGGCAACGTGTATGAAAACGACAACCCGAAGGTGGATTTGCTGGACTTGGAATATCCCCTTCTAGTATAATTCGCTCTCGCTTCACTGTTGGATCTGGTATTGGAACAGCTGATAACAATGCTTTTGTATAAGGATGTAGCGGATTGGTAAATAACTCATCACGCGGCGCCGTCTCCACAATCGTACCTAAATACATAATTCCGATTTTCGTACATAAATGTTCTACTACACTTAAATCATGTGAAATGAATAAATAAGATAATCCCTTTTTCTCCTGTAACTCACTAAATAAATTAATAATTTGTGCTTGGATAGATACGTCTAGTGCCGCCACCGGTTCATCAGCTACAATGAATTCTGGATTTAATACCATAGCCCTTGCGATTACGATACGCTGACGTTGTCCACCAGAAAACTCATGGGGATACCGGTCAATATGATAAGGAGCTAATCCGCACAACTCCAATACTTCAATTACCTTTTCACGAACATTTTCTTTCGTCGCTAATCCGTGGGCCAGCATCGGCTCTCCAAGCGCTTCTCCAATTCTCATTCTCGGATTTAATGAGCTAAATGGATCTTGGAAAACGAGCTGCATATTAGGGCGATGTTTTCTCAATTCATCCTTGGATAAAGAGTGAACATCTTTCCCTTTAAACTTCACTTCCCCCTCCGTTTTTTGAACGAGACGTAAAATTGTTTTTCCTATCGTTGTTTTTCCGCTCCCTGATTCGCCAACGAGGCCAAACACCTCGCCTTTATTAATAGTAAAACTTACTCCATCAACTGCTTTTACATGCCCAATCGTTCTACTAAATATGCCACCCTTAATTGGAAAATAAGTCTTTAGGTTTTTTACCTCTAATAATGGTTCACTCATTGTTCCGCACGCTCCTCATATAACCAGCAAGCTACTTTATGATTTTCATCATTTACATTTAGATTTGGGGCTTCTTTTTTACATATTTCCATACAATGCTCACAACGCCCGCTAAAGTAGCAAAACTCACCTAAACCAACTAAATTCGGAACTTGCCCTGGAATAGAATATAGTTTATCTATTCGTTTTCCCATTACTGGTTTTGATTTCAATAATCCTTTTGTATAAGGATGTTTTGGATTTTGGAATATCTCTAGTACTGGGGCTTCTTCAATAACTTTCCCGCCATACATAACAACAACATAATCAGCCATTTCTGCTACGACACCTAAATCATGTGTAATTAATAAGATCGACGTTTTAAATTCTTCTTTCACTTGTCTTAGTAGATCCAATATTTGAGCTTGAATGGTAACATCAAGGGCTGTTGTTGGTTCATCTGCAATTAATAACTTAGGATTACAACTAAGCGCAACAGCAATCATAATACGTTGTAACATCCCGCCGCTAAGTTCATGCGGATAAGAATGGACAATTTCATCAGCGCGGGCTATGCCAACTTTACGAATTAACTCAATCGCTTTCTTATAGGCTTCATTTTTACTAAGTAATTCATGCTCCCTTAGCGTTTCCACAATTTGCTCCCCTACAGTGAAGACGGGATTTAGCGATGTCATCGGTTCTTGGAAAATCATCGCAATATCATTGCCTCGTAAACTACGAAGTTCTTTCTCTTTCATTCCTAAAAGACTTTTTCCTTCATATAAAATGTCTCCACCTACTACACTGCCGGATTCAGCAATAAGCCCCATAATAGATAAAGCCGTTACACTCTTCCCGCAACCTGATTCTCCTACTACACAAACTGTTTCACCTTCTCGAACTGTAAAACTAACATGATTTACAGCCTTTACTGTTCCTTCTTCTGTCTGAAAATGTGTTTGTAAGTCTTTCAGCTCTACTACCGCTTTACTCATATCTTCTCACCTACCGTCTCATCTTTGGATCTAACGCATCACGAAGTGCATCACCAAGTAAATTAATTGATACAACTGTTATAAAGATTGCGAAACCAGGCGGAATCCATAACCACGGCCGCTTTTGGAAATCAATTAACGAGTTAGCTGCGCTAATCATATTCCCCCATGATGGTGTAGGTGGGACGACTCCGAGACCTAAGTAACTTAGTGCGGACTCACTTAAAATAGATCCAGCCACACCCAAAGTTGCTACAACAATAAGTAACGGAAAGACGTTAGGAATTAGATGATGAATGATTTTCCGAGAATCTTTTAATCCTAATACATCTGCCGCTTGCATAAAGGCTTGCTCCCGCAATGTTAAAATTTGTCCCCTCACAAGACGAGCAAGTCCTGGCCATCCTACTAAACTTAAAATAATCATTACAACATATAAACGGTACTCCGATGGTAATTTCCATTCTGATAAAATTGCTCCCATTATAATAAGTAGCGGTAATCCTGGAATGGACATTAACACATCTGCAACACGCATAATTAAATGATCTACAACTCCTCGATAAAAACCAGCAATTGCTCCTAATAGAGCACCTAGTATAACGGATAGTAGCATCGACGCTAAACCAATTGTTAATGAAATACGCCCTGCTTGCATAAGTCTAGTTAAAATATCCCGTCCCAACTGGTCTGTTCCGAGCCAATGTGACAGGCTGGGTGGTTTATTAATTTGTGTTACTTGTACTTTCCCATCAGCATACGGTGAAAGGATTGGACCGATAAAACTAAATAAAAACATAAATATTAAAACGTATAAGCCACACAGTGCCATCTTATTTTTCTTGATTTTTTTATACGCTTGGCGCCATGGTGATGATTCATTTCTCTTTTTCCGTTCTTTCTTTTTCTCTATTATGGGTGTAATAGTCTCCATATCTTTCCCCCCTTACTTCAATCGAATTCTTGGATCAACAAACGCATATACAATATCAGCTAAGAAATTAGCCATAATTGTTAAACAAGAAAGAAACATTGTAAAGGCCATTAATACCGTATAATCACGGAAGTTTAATGCTTCTAATTGAATACTCCCAATCCCTGGCCAATTAAAAATCTGTTCAATAATGATAGCTCCTGAAAATAAACCCGGTAATTCAAAAGCGAGTAATGTAATTGCTGGCAAAATTGCATTTTTCAATGCATGTTTATAAATAACGGTTCTTTCTTTTAAACCTTTTGCACGAGCAGTACGAATATAATCTTGCCTAATAACATCCAACATGCCGGTTCTAAAATAGCGTGTTAACGATCCTACACCAAGAAGCGTTAAAATAAATACAGGTAGAATCATATGACGTAATACTTCTAATATGTATGCTACCCCTGTTGAGTTACTCCCAATATCAATCATGCCACCAATAGGTAATAACTTTAAATCAACTGCTAATAATTTAATTAAAAATAGTCCGATAAAGAATGATGGAAATGACATTGCTGCAAAGACACCGATTGTTACCAATCTATCAAACCAAGAATGCTGCTTTGTTGCAGAAATAACCCCAATAATAAGAGCAATAATCCAAGTGAAAAATAAAGCTGCAACAGCAACAATAAATGTATTCCAAATGAATTTATTAAGTAATGAAGTTACCGGTTCTTGGTACTGTAAAGAAAATCCAAAATCACCATGCAAAGCATTTACTAACCAATGAAAATATCTTTCAATAATTGGTTTGTTTAAGCCGTATAATTCCCTTAATTCTTGGGCTCTTTCTGGTGTTAACTTTGGATTTGAATCAATATAATCTCCCGGCAAAAGTGCAAATAAGAAAAAAATAATAATAGATGTACCAAACAATGTAGGGATCATTTGAAGGAACCTACGAATGATATATGTTTTCACCTTTTGTCTCCCCAATCCTATTTACTTAAAAATAGAAGAACATTTTTTCAAAACAGCTACCATTCCATTGCTGTGTGAAAAAACGTCTTCTATTATTTAGGTCAACCCTTATTGTTCAATAGATAACACTGGTAAATTGGAACTAATGCCATCGTACTTTTCTGGATCAATTCCTTTTATACGTGCATTATGAGCATAAAGTAGTTTACGATAGTTTAATAAAATAACTGGTGGATCATCACTTAACTCTTTATACAGCTCTTTATAAATCGCTTTACGTTTTTCAATATCTGTCGTTCCTATACCTTTTACAATCAAATCATCTACTTTCGGATTATTATAACCCGTATCACTTTTTGGATTAGTTGATAAGTACTCACTTACAACTTCACTTGGATCACTAATTCCTGGTGTTGAAACTGCTGCTAAATCGTAGTCACCTTTTCCTACTTTTGAAAGCATCGTATTAAAGTCCATCAACTCTGGATTTAATTCAACACCAATTTCTTTGTAACTTTCTTTTGCAATCGGAATAAAGATATCATTTGTTTTACCTGTATTTGATGCGTAATATGTTAATTTTAATTTTTGACCATCTTTTTCACGAACCCCGTCAGAACCTACTTTCCAACCAGCCTCATCCAATAATTTTTTAGCCTTTTCTACGTCGTGTGGATATTTATTAATACCTTCTTCTGTATATGCCCATGAAACTGGCGCAATTGGTACGTTAGCAACAGAGCCATATCCTTGTAAAGCTGTATCCACATACTTCTTACGGTCTAATCCATAAGTAAGTGCTTGACGTACCTTCTTATCTTTCAAATACGCCTTCTTATTATTTACATAGATATAAGCAATATCACTTGATGATTCAAGATTAATATTTGCAAACTCTAATCCTTTTAATTGGTCTATATTCTCAGGATTTGCTCTAAATCCACTATAGTCCAGTTCACCTGTTTGGAATAATTGGAATCCAGTATCACCTGATGTGATTTTGTAAATAAAGTTTTTGATTTTTGGTTTACCTGCATAATAATTTTCGTTAGCAACAAAGCGGACTTCTTGACCTGGAACATATTTTTCAAATTTATATGGACCCGCTGCAATTGGTTGCCCATATAATGCTTTTAAATAGTCTAAACTTGTATTTTGTTTATAATCTTTTCCATAATAAGCTTTTGATAGCACTGGGCCACCTAAATTTGTTAGCGCCTGTGAATTAACTTTTTCAGTTGTAATTTTAATTGTCTGTGGATCAACAACTTGAATTCCTTCAATAGAAGTTGCTTTTCCTTCTTTATATTCTTTCCCGCCTTTAACAGCATACTGAGCAATATCCAATCCACCTTCATACGCTTTATCATGAAGTAGTGTTAATGTAAATGCTACGTCATCCGCTGTTAAAGGCGAACCATCACTAAACTTTAAATTTTTACGTAAATGGAATGTATATGTTAACTGATCAGCAGAAATATCCCATTTTTCTGCAAGGTCCGGAATAGGTTTACTTTGTTTGTCTGTTGTTACTAATGACGCAAAAATAACAGACGTTACATTTCCATCCCAACCATTCTCTTGGAAATACGGAAGGAAAACTCCCCCCGGCTTAGAAATAGCCGTAATAAAAGTATCCTTTCGCTGATTTGCTTTCTCTGGACTTTTCTTTTTATCTGTAGCTGGAATTGTTTCAATCTTAGAATCCTTTAAATCCTGCTTTTTAACCGGCTCTGTAGAAGCTGCATCCTCCTGTCCCCCACAAGCAGACAATACAAGCGAACTACTCATTAATACCGAAAATAAACCAGCCCATTTTTTTGTCTTTTTCTTCATTGTCCCCACCCTAACTTTTTATGATTATACCCTCTGAACGAATTACCTTATGTATGCCTCCCACAGCAACATTTATAGCTAATCGGAAAAGTCGGTTTTAATCGTAAAAAAATAGATGTTTTTGAGGGGTAACAATTATATTCCGACCTTTCCGGTAGACTTTATGGTTATTAGCTTATATCGTTCATTATATTTTGTCAATTCTTTCTAAATAAATATTTTGACAATTTTTTAAAAATTGTTGTGCTACCTTTATACTTTAAGAAAACTCAGCTACATTTCGTATTAAAAACTTAAAAATCTACTTCTATTCCTTCAGCATGAAACATAGAATACTAATAACACATTACCAAAAAGGGGGCGAAAATATGGACAACCTATTCCAATACGTCCTGCACTACATATTATTAACCATTATGATAGTCGGGGCGCTATTACTATTCCCGTTCTTCCCAAAGTTCGTCCTCTTTTTAGCTTTTTTTATTATGCTCGGGATCGCTATTATAATTTCAACGAGAGAAGATGCCACAAAAAAAGAGAGCAGAGTTCAGCGCGTAAAGCTGTAACTTTGCTCTCTTTTTTCAATCGTAACGTATTCTAGTTAAAGCAATTACGAAAAATATTCCCGCGAATAAGGTGAGTATACCAACATATCCCCCTATATCTGCTAACGTGCCTCCTCTCACAATTAATTCCGTAAAGCCACGCATCGCCCAAGTTTGTGGAACAAAGTTTGCTACTGTTTGCATCCATGCCGGTTCAATTTCGACCGGCCAATAAAGACCACTGATCATACATGTTGAAATCACAACGATATTACCTAGTGCTGACTGCTGTTCTGTTGTTTTTACGATGCTTGCTAATAATAAGGCTAAACCAATGACAGCTAATAATAATACCGAAACGAGTGCAATAACCCCTAATAGATTTCCCCACTGCACATCAAATAAGGAATGCGTTAATATTATTAAAACGCCAAATTGAATCCACCCTATTAAAAAGAAGGAAAGGATATATCCTGCCAGTAGTTGAACCTTTGAAACTGGCGCTCCTAATAAGCGGGACCAAACACCGATTTGTCTAGCTTTCAAAATGGTTCCAGTCGCACTTAACATGACAATCATAACGAATAGAATTGAAAAACCGGCCGCCCGTCCTGTAACGTTATTTAACTTTTGTTCATCATGTAAAATTGATTCTTTTTGAATCGAAACAGGTTCTACTTTTGTATAAATTTCTTTATACATCGTTTCCCACGAAGTGTTACTTTTCTTCTCAAAATCTCGTGCTGCACTAACTTCTATCTCCATTTTTTTTAACGCACTTGTCAATACTTGCTCTACAGAAGTTCCACCAGTAAAATCAGCACTGGCTTGAAACCGGATATTTTCTATCTTTCTATCTAGCATACCCTTTTGAAAATCTTTCGGAATGATAACTATACCAGATGATTTTTTGTTTTCAATCTTCCGTTTCCCTTCCCCATACGTTGCCTTCTCTATAGAAATTAAGTCACTTTTCTTTATTTCCTCATAATATTTGTTGGATAACACAGAACCATCTTCATCTACTAAGCTAATATTTACTTTCTCATTCCCACTTCCACCTAAAAGTCCGCCGAAAATGAGTGTGAAAATAATAGGCATTCCAAACATGAGTATATAACTCTGTGGCTTTATTAAAATTTGCTTTAACTCTAGCCAACAAAGTGCCCAAACCTTCTTCATCATTTCCCCCTCCTATCTCGTACGTAAACGTAATGTTCCAATCATAACGGAAACAATTCCTGCACTACATAAACTATAAATAACAGGGAGTAGCACATCCCAAGATGTTCCCGACATAATATTTAAGAAGCTTGTAAGTGCCCATTTATTCGGAGCAACATTCGCAATGGTTTGAAGTGTATCAGGAAATACGTAAATCGGTAACATTGATCCCCCTAATATAGCTAGTATTTGAATACCGATTCCTCCCATTACATCTGCTGTTTTTTCCTCGCGAATAAAAGCGGCAATTAACATAGATAAACCAGCAACACAAATTGCATAAGAAATTCCCAACACTACTATTTGAGACACGTCTTCGCCCCATTCCACATGAAACATAAAGCGTGTAGCAACTATAAATATTCCAAATTGTATACAGGCAAATAGTAATGTACCTAAAAACTTCCCAAATAAAATTGAAAATGAACTCGTCGGTGTACTGAACAAACGCGCCAACGTTTCGGTTCGTTGCTCTGTTACAACTGACTTTGCACCTACTGTTATGTTATATAGTAAAAACATGACTAACATCGCTGCTGCATAATATTGCATCGCCGCAACTGTTTTTTTACCTATTGTTCCTCGTTCGATGTTATCCGTACTTGCGGTTGCTATCTCCTGTAGACTTCCACTTACCTCTTTTGCAACTTGTGCTACATCACCCTGCTGAGATTTTGCTAATTCTGTTACAACACTTTTCGTAGATACTGCGACTGTTTGAACACGTTCTGAAAAGGATTGAATCATTGATTCAGCAATTTTCGTTTGTATATCTTTTGATGGGTCTATAAGCACCTTTGGCTCTTTTAATTTCCCATCTTGCACTTGTTCGCTCCATTTATCTGGAATGACGATTCCCACATCGATTTTCTTTTCATGTAACATATCTTCAAGCTCTTCCTGAGAGTTAACTATCTTTACCTTCACATCATCTTTTATTTCTTTAGATTGCAATACGTCTTTTTGAAAAACATCTGCGAACTCATCCGTGCCCACTTGATAATAGCCAATTACTGTTTTCGGTAGTCCACCACTATCAAATACATTACTTAGCGCTGAACCTAAAATCGCCGTTAATAAAAGCGGCATAAGTAACATCATTATAAATCCGCGCCGATCAATTAAACGTATTTTTAAATCTTTCCATGCAATAATGAAACTTTTCATCTCACACTAACCTCCTTAATCACGAAGTGAACGTCCTGTTAATTGTAAAAAGAGTGCCTCTAAATTCGGCTCTTGCACTTCAAGCTTTAAAATTTGAGCATTGTTCTCAACAACTAATGACACAACTGTGCCAATGGCCTCACCACCATTTAATCCAATATCAATTGTGTTATTATCTTCGTCAAAAATAATCCGTTCAACAACAGATAGTGCTTTCAACTTTTGTAGCAGTTCCTTACTATAGCGATTTAATTGCAATTTCACCATAAATCCATCTGTCAGGCGATTACATAACTCTCTTTTCGTTCCTAATGCAATTACCTTTCCGTGATCAACAATTGCAATTCTTTCACATAAATACTCTACTTCTTCCATGTAATGACTCGTATAAATAACTGTCATACCTTTTTCATTTAATTTCTTAACAGTCTCTAAAATATGATTTCTCGATTGTGGATCAATCCCGACTGTCGGCTCATCCATAATTAATAACTCTGGTTCGTGCATAAGTGCTGCACCAATATTAATACGCCTCTTCATCCCACCTGAAAATGTTTCAATTTTATCTTTTCCACGATCCTGTAAACCGACGTAAGCTAATACTTCCTCTGCTCGCTCTTTTGCAACTTTCCCATTTAAACCGTACATCTTTCCCCAAAAAACCAAATTTTCCTTTGCTGAAAGTGTCGGATACAGCGCAATGTCTTGCGGAACAATACCAATTTTCTTTTTCGCTTCTAATGGATACTCTTTTACAGATTTTCCACCAACTTTTATATCACCACTATCGTATGGAATTAACCCGCAAATCATTGATATCGTCGTTGATTTTCCCGCTCCATTTGGACCAAGCAATCCAAATGTTTCACCTTTCTTCACTTCAAAAGAAACATTCTTTACGATTTCCTTCTTCCCAAATGATTTCGTAATATGATCTATGACTAACATACTGATTCAGCCCCTTTGTATTCATCTACACTTTCATTGTAGAAAAATTTCTTTTCTTCTCCATCACCCTTAAGATAGAAATGCAAAATAAAAAAGCAGCAAATTCTGCTGCTTTTCCACACTTATATATGCCAAAAGTCATGTGTACATTGTGACGCCATACCTTACTGCGTATATCGCTGCTTGCGTTCGATCTCTCAGTTCTAACTTACTAATTAAATTAGAAACATGATTCTTAACAGTTCCCTCTGTAATAAATAACTTTTCAGCAATCTCTTTATTATTTAAACCAAGCCCAATTTCTCTTAAAACATCTAATTCTCGCTCAGTTAATTGTTCTAGCTGTTTTGGCGGGGGGCACTCTACTGCTACTTTTGTCTTTTTTAATTCCTTTACGATTTGTGCTGTTATATCTTGAGGAAGCACAGCCCCTCCACCGTGTACCGTTAAAATAGCTTGAACGATTGCATCCGTCTCCATGTCCTTTAATAAATATCCGCTCGCTCCTTGCTCCAATGCTTCAAAAATAAGCTCACTATCACTAAAAGTTGTCAACATAAGTACCTTTATATGAGGGAACTGTTCTCTAACTAAACGTGTTCCTTCAACACCATTCATACGAGGCATCCGAATATCCATCAAAATAATTTCAGGATGTAGCTCTTTCACCTTTTGTATCACTTCGTCTCCATCAGTAGCTGTTCCCACTACTTCAAGTTCCGGACGTAAATTTAATAACATCGCTAAACCATCACGAATGAGTGATTGATCATCAACAATCATAATGCGAATCATACTGTTCCCCCTATTGTCCACGTTTTCTCCTGAAGTGGAAATTCAATCTGTAACTGGAAGCCCTTTTCTATCTCACTCTCAAATTGAATAGTTCCACCATGTTCCTCTACACGTTCTTTCATATTAAGTAAACCAAAACCTGGACTTACCTCATTGACCCCCAAACCATTATCCAGAATACATAGTCTAACTTGTTTCATTGAACAAGTTAGACTCACTTCACATAAACTCGCTTTCCCATGACGTTTTGCATTTGTTAAAGACTCTTGCATAATCCGGAGCAATGTAGGTTGTAGTGACAACGGAATCACAACCGGATCTCCTTGTAATTGAAAAGATACTTGTACTTTTGTCGCTTTAGAATATTCATGCAACATCTCACGCATATTTTCTATTATATTCCCTAATTTACTTTCTTCTTTTAAAGCATGCACAGAAGCTCTCACCTCTTGAAGTGATTTTCTGGCTAGCCCATGACATGTATGTAAAACCTCTTCTGTAGCGTCCGATTTTTGTTTCCACAAAGCCTCTGCCAATTGTAACTGAACAAGTAAGGCCGTCATATTATGACCAACTGTATCATGAATTTCTCGGGCAATATCATTCCGCTCCCGAACAGCAGTCAATTCTTCTACCTCTTTAGCATATAGACGTAATTGTTCATGCGCTTCTTTTAAAGCTGTATGAGATAATGCTAATTCCCCATATTGCTCATCTACCATTTGCCGAGCTGCTGTAAGTTTTTTTATTAGGTTTCCAGCTAAAGCACTGAAAACGATGAACATAAAGTTAATTGCATTACTCTCTAATTCCAGACTTCCTGTATGTTGATATGTATGCATTATATTTATAAACCAACAAAGAAAGAAAAAAGCGATAAAAAAATAAGTCACCCTTTTACCCCAATCATGGATAAATAATCCTACCGCATCAATTCCAAATATAATTAAATATAAACATGTCTCGGGAAATAAAAAACCTAATAACGCTGTGACAATACCATTTGCTAACAGGGTATAAAAAACGAGTTTTCTACTCTCTTTTACTTTTACAAGCAAAATATGATTCACAATATAAATAAAAAGTGCAATACCGACAAAAATTTGTAAGTTTGCTGTTTCACGTGAAACATGATTTGCGTAAACGAAACAAATTATGACGATTGTGGCAATCCGCGCATATCCTAACATAAAATTCTCCTCACATTTTAATAACCTAAAACTTATCTCACTATCGTATTAACAAGAAAATTATACCAATTATTTCTCTTTTCTTATATAAAAAAAGAACAAGCCCTCCCTCAAAATACGAGAAAACAACTTGCTCTTTCATTCTATTTTTATTACTCCACAATATTCTCTAATTCATTATATAAATCTGCTCGTAACAACTCTTTCTTCGTTTTTTCCTCATATAATTTTTTAAGTCTTTCAACATCAGCTACATGTTCCATTTCACATTCTATTGCATATATATCTTCTTCTACATGCATTAACTCGTTTTCAATCTCTTCAAGATTCCTAGCTTCTTTCTCTTTTACAGGAACCGTTTCAACGCTCTTTCTCTCTTGGCGTTTCTGCTTTATTACTTGCTTCTCAAGCTTTTCTTCCCATTTTTGACGAGCCCATGCATAGTTTCCTGCAAACTCAAATAATTTACATTCATCAATCCAGTACGTCTTTTCAAATAACTTATTTAAAAAATAACGATCATGCGAAACAGCTAGGATTGTTCCATTATATTGCTCAAGGGCTTCCTCTAAAACTTCTCTTGATTCAATATCAAGATGGTTTGTCGGCTCATCTAAAATTAGAAAATTGATGTCTTGATACATAAGTTGCGCAAGTCTTAACCTCATTTTTTCTCCACCGCTCAGTTGCGTTACTTTCTTAAATACTGCTGGACCATAAAATAAAAACTTAGCCAATATATGTCTTGCTTCTCCTTCGGTTACAGCTACATACTCTCTAAACGCTTCCAATACATTACTCTTCACATTTCCATACGTATGCTGTGATAAATAACCAATTTTGACACTACTACCAATTCGAATTTCACCAGCGTCTGGATTTATTTCTTCTAATAGTAGCTTTAATAATGTAGTCTTTCCTGTACCATTACGACCAACGATAGCCGCTCGCTCTTGAAAACGAACATGTAAATTCGCTTGTTCAAATAAAGGTCGGTCAGCAAAACCTTTACTCACTTCTTTCATTACAACAACATCTTTCCCGCTTCTCTCTTGCCCTTCAAACTGAAGCCCCATCTGTTTTCGTTCTAAAATCGGCCTCTTTAACTTCTCTATACGTTCTAACGCACGTTCCATATTTCTCGCTCTTTTATGCAATCCTTCATTCGGAGGATTCGCTTGATTTGCCCATTCACGTAGACGCTTAATTGCTTCTTTCATTTTCTTTATTTTCTTTTGCTGCTCCTGATAAGCTTGAAACTCTTGAAGTAATCTTTCTTCCTTCTCCTCAACGAACTGAGAATAATTCGTATGGTACACGTGAATCTCTCCATCTTCCAAATCAAAAATTTTTGTTACAACTTCATCAAGGAAATAGCGATCATGTGAAATAACCATAACTGTTCCAGTGTATTCTTTTAAAAATTGCTCTAACCATTCAACTGCAAATAAATCTAAATGATTTGTTGGTTCATCTAATAGAAGTAAATCTGGTTTCTGCAATAGCATATATGCAAGACTTACTTTCGTCTGTTCTCCTCCACTTAATTCCGTAAATACTCTTGAAAATAAGTCTGTCACTTGTAAGCCATTTGCTACCTTCATTATATTTGCCTCGATTTCATAACCACCGAAAAACGCAAATTTTTCTTGAATGACTCCGTACCTCTCCATTAACTTTTCCAAAGCAGATTGTTCCTGTTCCACCGCCATATTTTTTTCTAAATCATGCATTTCTTTTTCTACTTCCTTTTCTACTTTAAAAGCGGAACTCAATACATCATATACAGTCATGGCCTCATCAAACTTCGGAATTTGTGCGACATGACCAATACGTGTACCTTTCTTCATATGAATGGCTCCTGCATCCAAACTCTCCATTCCCGTTAGAAGCCCAAAGATTGTTGTCTTCCCACTACCGTTACGACCAACTAACCCAACACGTTCACCATTCTTTATCTCAAGCGATATATTTTCAAATATGATGTTTCCACCAAAAGATTTCGTTACATTATTTACACTACAAATAGTCATTTTCCGTACTCCTTTCAATATAAAAAACCATGAGAAAGAAACATTCCCCATGGTTTTCGGCATAGAAAAAGGAAGCCAAATAGCTCCCTTTTCACACGTTTATTAAAAATGGGTGAAGAGATTTCTATCGTTCAATAGCCACTATGCAATTGTTAAAAAAGGGCATACGTATCCCGTTAACAACCACATCATGAAAAATCGCACGACAAAAATAGATAAAATCTAAAAATTTGGCACGCGCAGCTAAAGAACGTTTCATCTCATTCACCTCTTTCGTACGGAATTTAATACTTACTTCTTTATTATACTTCCCTATTTCATGTTTGAATAGTCATTTTTCTGAAAATAATGAAGATAGACTAAACATTTCAATCAGTGACATCAAATCTTACAAAACTGTTATGTTCACGTAATGGAAAGCGATAGTACGAAAAGATACCTCCCTATACAATAAAGATGTAAACAAGAGAGACAAACAAAAGGAGGAAACAAACATGATGAAAGAAATCGTAAAAGCAATCTTTGAGGTATTAGTGAACGGACAAGCAGTTGTAAAAGAACTAAATGAACTATAAAAAGGAGTGAAGAAATATGATGAACATGGTGAAAATGATTTTACACGCTTTAGTCGATGCAAAAGCAGTTAGCCAAGAATTAAACCAACAATAAAAAGGGGTATATGAATATGAAGAAAGCCATTATTATAATTGCAAGCACAGCAATTACCTTATACACAATAAAAAATAGAAAAAAGAAAAATACTGAAAATGTTCTATATTATCCATACACACTATTAGAGAAAAAATAAAAGACAAGGTACCCTATCGTAATGAGGATATCTTGTCTTTTATTTTTTCCCTATTCCTTTAGAGGATTTCCCTCTCCTTTTCCCGAATGTATTAAGCGGGATTTTTACACATATTTTAAAGGGGCATATATACAAATGGATACACAACAACTATATTTTTTAAACGATATCGGTAAACAAAAACCAGAAAGCATTCGGAATAGAAGCGCTGCATGTCCATTTTGCGATAGAGAACATTTAACGGATATTTTAGCAACTGATGGTTCTATTATTTGGTTAAAAAATAAATTCCCTACATTACAAGATACATTTCAAACGGTGCTAATCGAAACGGATAATTGCGAAGATCATATCGCAACATATACAGAAGAACATATGAGAAAATTAATGCAATTTTCTATTCAACATTGGTTACACTTACAGAACAACGAAGAGTTTGCATCTGTGATTTTATACAAAAATCATGGTCCATTTTCAGGCGGAAGTTTGTATCATGCACACATGCAAATTATCGGAATGAAACATGTAGATTATCTTGAAAATATTGAAGAAGAAAATTTCCAAGGGGTAATTGTTCAAAAAAATGAACACATTGAGCTTAATATTTCAGAGCGTCCCATTATTGGCTTCACTGAATTCAATATAACCATTGAAAATATTTCATATATAGATGAAATGGCAAATTACATTCAGCAAACTGTACGTTACATACTGACAGATTTCCATAAAGGATGCAGTAGTTATAACTTATTCTTCTATTACTCAAATGGAAAAATCATTTGTAAAGTTGTTCCTAGGTTTGTCGTTTCACCGCTGTATGTAGGATATAAAATACCTCAAGTTTCTACAAAACTAGAAGAGGTGAAAATACAACTCACACAGTATTTTACGAAAGAAAAGGATGAAATTATTCATAAAAAAACAGAGTAGGTATCAAAACCTACTCTTTAATTACACCTTTATTTCGGTAGTACACATCTTCTAATCCGATGTTATACTTCATGTTATTATCCGTCCACTCTGGCCCTAAATTCCCTGGCCATCCAGATGTATTCGCTATATATTTCAGTAATGCAAAATCAGTCAAACCTTTTTGCACCCCACGCTTATATCCTTTCATTAAATGCGGCATTGCAATTTGCGCATTTGTACGTGGATCTTTCAGCTCATCATCAGTTAAATGTTCTGGTGCAAGCCCGCCGCCGCGGTGTAGTTGAAACAATCCGAATGAAGTTCCATTATCTCCAACACTCCTTGGATTTAATCGACTTTCATGCTCAGCAATTGCAAGAGGTATCCATTCTGGAAGATTTACTTTCTTCGCTTCCTCTATAATGATTTGTTTCACCTGTTTTGCTTCTTCTGAATCAACATAGCTTGTTCCATTCACTAGCTTATCCATTCCTTCAGACTTTCCTTGGAAATATAAATACACTCCAAGAACAACTAAAAATCCTACAAAGAATTTCTTCACTACCTCTACCTCTTTCTCCGCTGAAATTTGTCCCCTTTCAGCCTTCCCTTTACAATTACCTACATTCTATTACTCTTTTATCATAGCAAATAACTATATATATTTTCATCATGCTTTAGACCGATTTTGTGAAAAAACAGCTGGTAAATACGTGCAAAAATGTAACTTTCATAGACTGCAACTTATTTCTTGTATATAATTGTAAACTGAACTCTACATATAGAATAGGAGCACACAAAATGAAAAGATGCCTAACACTCTTGTTCAGCATTTTACTACTTATCCCTACCTACACCTCTGCACAAACACCATCAAAACCAAAGGTACTTGTTTTGTATAGTACACAAGACGATAAAGTTTCAAATAATATCCAAATCCTTGATACTCAATTAGGACATTTTACAAATGATATAACCGTAAAAAACTTAAAAGAAGTAACTTCAATTAATAACGTATCCTCCTATACACATATTGTTTATATCGGTGAAAAAAAAGAAGCGTTTTCTGATGAAACGAAACAATTTCTAGAAAACTTCTCCGGCCCTGTATTAGTGTTAGGACAAAATGTTGAACAATTATCTAACCGTTTTTCTTTCATTACATTGAAGAGCGACGATATACGCGTTAACAAAATTGAATATCCAGACAAGAAGCTAAAAAATAGCTTAGAAGAGGAACGATTAATTCAATCATTTGATACAAATGGAACTGTGCTTGCTAACGCTTTAAGCTCAAATAACACTAATCCACTAATCGTTCAGCATGAAACATCTTATTATGTTGCAACACCTAATATCTTTGACTGGATGTCTCATTACGTCGGTGAAATGTTATTTTCTTATTTCGACCAAAAACTAACGACAAATAAAGTTGAAGCTTATTTACGTCTTGAGGATGTTCACCCAGCAGCGGATATAAATCAATTGAAAGAAATTGCCCAGTTACTAAAAGAGAAAAAGATTCCTTATATGATTACTGTTATCCCGGTATATAAAGATCCAGATACAGGAAAGGTAATACACTTAGAAGATAAACCAGAACTAGTTAATCTTTTACGCTCTATGCAAGATGATGGTGCGGCAATTATTATGCATGGTTATACTCACCAATTTTATGACAGTGAAACAGGTGAGGGCTTTGAATTTTGGGATGTAAAAACAGATCAACCAATTCGCCAACCGAAGCATGAAAAACCGAAGACAAAAGATGACTTTCCAAATGTAGAGGCATATAACCAATATGTAAAAAAAGGGGAAGAGTTTGAAGAAAAATATACGACGGATCATATCGAAAAAGGCATTAAGGAACTTGTAGATGCCCAACTATACCCTGTTGCCTTTGAAGCACCTCATTACACGATGTCTCAAAAAGGATATGAAATATTATCAAGGTACTTTTCAACTTATGTAGGACAACTACAGTTAAATGATACAACTTGGAAGTCCATGCACTCACCATATTATACAAGTACTCCGTCATTTTTACATGGAATGAAACTATTGCCTGAGACAGTCGGATTTATTGAAGAAGATAAGCCACAGTCTATTGCTAAAATGAAAGAACGTGCTGTATCTGTTTCTAAATTATCCGATGGAGTTATCGGTGCATTCTATCATCCTTACTTAGGTGTAAAACCATTAAAAGAAGTGTTAAAGAATCTAGAAAGCATTCCAAACATAGAATGGATTGATTTACAAAAGGAAACGAACGAAGTAAAAATGAAAGATATTCATATTACTACGAATAAAGACGGCATTCACGTAAAAAAACCAACAAGTACAAATGACGTAATCGATTACATAAAACAATATGGATTTTTCCTTGTACTTGGGTTCATTATCATTGTCTTTCTATTATTATTAAGACGTGCGAAAAAATTAGAATCCTAATACAAAACCACCAAGCAGAATGCTTGGTGGTTTTTTTATCCTATATCAAAACGTGGCATATTATTAACAACCCATTGATCATTTTCATAAATAAATTCAACTTCTACTTTTTCCGTTACATTACTAAAACTATAATTCCCCTATCCTTTTAAATAAAATCGACTTGTATTTTCATATATTGTTTCTGCGACCTTTTCAATGGATATATTTTTTATAGAACTAATTTCCTTTAATACCTCTCGGATCATTCTTGGGTGCGTCATAACACCCTCTTGAAATTCCCATGGTCCATCTGTTTCTACCATCATATATTCAAGCGGATAATACGAAACGATTTTTCTAATCTTCTCCTTATGTAACACATCCGGTGTAATCGAAATATAATAACCATTCCTCACCATCCGTTTCATTGTGTCTTCGCTTCCTTTAAACCAATGGAAGTGTGCACGTGAAACTTTATATTCCTCTAGCAAATCACATACAATGTCAGCATCTTCATAAACTGCGTGTAATACAATCGGGAAATTATACTTACTAGCTAATTCTATAAATTTTTTCAATACAGATACGTATGGATCTAGAGCAATATTTTCATATTCTTTCCTTAAATAATATGGCAAACCTACTTCACCAATCGCAACAATTTCTTCTGCGTGTTGTTCAATAAGTTGATAAATCTGATCACACTCTTCTTTATGAATCTCTTGCTCTGGATGAAACCCTATTGCTGGATGTATAAAGGGATACTTCTTCGCTAAAGATAAAGTTTCCTTACATGATTGATAATTCATAGATACTGCAATAAGTCCCTTTATCTCGCTACCAGTTTCCACCTCGTTCAGTAATCTGCTCTTCTCTTCATCCTTATATTGATCAACATGTATATGGCTATCAATCCATTTCATCTTTATGCCCCCATAAAAAAAACAAGAAAGGACTTCCCTTCTTGTTTTATCATCTATATTATTTAACAATTAAGTTTGTTATGATATCAAATAATCCAATACATACTACGGCAACAGTAAAGTAGCTACAGAAATCTTTAATTGGTAACTTCACTACTTCTTCTTTACTCATCCCATTCTTCTCCCTTCTTACTAGATCCCTAATTATTTTTCTATTTGTATCTATTATGCAAAAAATATGACAAATTTACTATCGAATTAACTTACGTAAACCTTACAATGTTGTAAGGTTTAAAAAAGATCCTCATCTTTATGTAGATGAGGATTATTAAAAGTTAGTTGGTTTTTCATTTTTCATTCTTCATTACAAACAGAAAGTAATACATTGAGACTTTCTAGTTACACTATATGAAATTTACTATCTTTTAACTATCGAATTACATTACAGAAGGCTTACATGTTTGTAAGTTATATGTAATGTAATTCGATAGTTCCCCTAACTTATATTTCGTACAATAAAGCTAGAAAGTAAGCTAAATAAGAAGAACACTCGCATAACCAAATTACATTGCTAGTAGCTACTCTTCTTATACCTTTCACTCATGCTACTACAATGTACCCCCTTCCCCTTTATATAATAAAAAAGCCTTAGTCCATATGGACTAAGGCTTTTTTACGCACCTATAATACCCCTACCTAGTATTCTCTTTTTCGACAAAAAATAGCTAGGGGTATATTTCGCTATCTCATCGTTAAAAGTTTACTCTTCGCATTTATAGGAATATTTGCAGCCTCAATTTCTTCAATCGATTCACCGTAACGCCCTTTTGCAAACACCTTTAACGCTTCATCTCTCTTTAGCATATGCTTAACAGTTTTCTTTATTTTTTGTTCTTTTCCACGTTCGTCAAATGCAATAAATTCATATTCATACCACTCATCACCAATATGCTGACCAATTGTATTCACAACCGTATAGTATTCTTTCGTCTTATAGAGTGGATTATATTTATCGATAACTGGTCCAAGTTTCGTAGGCAGTAACATTACTACTATCACTATCATCGCTATTATAGTAGTGATCATTTTTTTCTTCATAATAAACATTCCTCCTCTGCAGGATATATATACATCCATTTTAAAAAGAAGGAATAAAATCTACTATTGAATCTCCTTACATTACACTTACATTTTTGTAAGAATAAAAAAGGTGAACGAATTTACTCGTTCACCTTTTAGCTCGCTTTAAAGCCACCACCCAGTACATCACGTACATCGTGAATAACAACGAAGGCATCTTCGTCTACTCGGCTAATAACTTGTTTTAACTTAACAAGCTCTTGTTTATTAATAACAACATATAATACTTCTTTATTCCTACCAGTATATCCACCGCGTCCTTCTAATACAGTAACACCGCGCGTCATATTTTTCGTAATAGCCTCTCGAATTAAGTCTGGTTGATTTGAAATAATTGTAACAGCCGTTTTTGTATCCATTCCTTCTACAATGAAATCAATCACCTTCGCTCCGATGAATACAGCTACAAGCGTATACATTGCTTTTTCTTGCCCTATTATAAATACAGAACCAGCAATTACAACGATATCAATAATCAGTACGCCTTTCCCGACGCTCCAACCTAAATATTGATTTGCTAATCGAGCTAAGATTGCTGACCCTCCCGATGTACCTCCGGCTTTGAACATACAGCCTAATCCAATACCTACAAATAAACCAGCAAATAAAGCTGCTAATAATGTATCGCTATTTACATGATACTCAATATGTTCTGTAACATATAAAAACAAAGACGTTTCTACAATCCCTAAAATTGTATAGACCATCGTTTTCTTATCAAAAAATTTATAACCAACGGCTAGTAAAATTGCATTTATAGCAAAGTTCACAATCCCTGGTGACCAATCAAATAAATAGTACGTAACAACCGTTAAACCAATAATTCCACCCTCCGATAAACGGTTTGGAATTGCAAAGTAATTAATACCAATTGCGAATAATAATGAACCAATTGTAATTAGTGTTATTTCCTTTATACGTTGATTAACCATAGTTCATACCCTCCCCCCATTTGACATTGTATCACTATCTCCTAGAGGTTTAGAAGTTGTTTTTATTCAGCATTTTCCCTCTTAAAGATCGAGATATTATGTTTAAACAGAGGGGTGATTAATTATTCACATTCGCTCTAACTGTACGGACAAAGTGCTCCACATTCCCTTTCTGAATATACTTAGCGCGAATGGTTTTATGATTACAAGTAAATTCAAAATATGGATGGAAATCTATGCTATCTATATGCAAATATGAATACTCTTGAAATGTTGCAGGATAGTATAGAAATTTCCCGTAAAACAGGAGACGTCTAGTAGTAGCAGCAAAAATCCCACGTTGATACGATAGCGTAAAATCATCCTTCTCAAATATCCCTACTACAAAAGCCACAATTTTTTCATCATTCTCTATATACTTTTTCATACTCAATAAAAGTTCATTCATGCATATCCCTCCAAATACTATTTTTGAAAAGAATCCATGGATTATTACAGACCGGTTTAACTCCTTTATAAAGTATGAAACGCGTTTCCTGTCAAAGATATTTCAAAAAAATAATCCGTTATGCGATTTACACATAACGGATTAAAACTAAACAGTAGAGCGTTCCACAAGTTCGTATGGAATTTCCACCTTTTCTTGTTTAGAACTTTCATCACTTATTTGCCTGTAAAACATTTCAAAGGCCTTTTTACCTATTTCCTTTAAATTTTGATCAATGGTTGTAAGTTGTAACACTTGCGAAATAGGTTGATTATCAAAGCCAATAATCGCTAAATCTTTAGGAACTTGAATACCTAATTTTTCAGCTTCTGTCATCACCCCAATCGCAACTTCATCTCCTGCTACTATTAACGCTTCAGGAAGATGCTGCATCCCCTTTAATTTATGAGCCACTCTCACACCATCTTCTAATGTAAAACATTCTGTGAAAATCCATTCTTCATTCACTTCTTCATCTATAGATTGTAATTGCTGTTTATAAACATCAAAACGCTTTTGACTACTAGGTCCTAATTTTCTTCCCGTGCAATAACCAATTTTTTTATAACTTTTCTCAATTAAATAATCCATTCCTAATTGAAAAGCTGCCGAATGATTCGTATATACACTTGAGATATTTGAAATATCATTATCTTCACAAGCAATAATTGTCCCATAGGACGCATACGGTTCTATCGTATCCCAATCATTCGCACGAGAACAAATAATAAGACCATCCAATTGTTTTGTTTTCAACATATGTAAACTTTTCATTTCTTCTTTTTTATTATAATTCGTTTGGCAAAGTAGCACTCTGTAATTATGAGCTAACGCCACCTCCATCATCCCACCCACCATCGCATCAAAACATGGATGGTTAATATACGGTAAAATCACACCAACAATATTCGTCTTCCCTTTTGATAAATGAACAGCATTTGCATTTTGTGAGTAATTCAACTTCTCAACTATCTCTATAACCGCTTTCCTTTTTTCTTCACTTACATACGGATGATCATTTAGCACTCTCGAAACAGTCGTAACGGAAACTCCCGCCATCTTTGCAATATCTTTAATATTAGCCATACACTCACCTCTACTTTTAAATTAATGAATCTCATGCACATATGTCAAATCTACTCATCATTACACCTTCATTCGTTTTTCTTACAAAAGTGTAATTCTCCTGTAAGCTAATTCGATAGTTACTTCTTTCTATATTTCATACAATTAAGTCAGAAACAGGGCAACAACTATTCGAAAAGGAGCGGATTCATATGATGAACCAAATGAAATCAAACAATTTTTTACATACAATGGGCATGGTATTTTCCGCTCTAATCGATGCTAAAGCTGTTGCTTCTACATTAAACAAGTAAGGAGAATTCATTATGAACAATATCACTTTTAACAAATTAGATTTTTTAGGACTAGCTAGCGGATCAGTTCTTCTTACTGCTTTTATTTACGCCGCTACGCTTGCATAAATTTCGTGTCCCCTTTCCCCTTTATTATAAATAGTAATAGAAAAGACGACCGTCTATGCTCGGTCGTCTTTTCTTACTTTGAATTTGATTGCAAAGCTACCTTTAGCTCCTCAAACTTCTCATTTAATTGATCCGTCATCATTTTCATAGCGGTTTTTCGATCTATTTGTTCTCCTGCATCAATTTGAATTGGGTCTCCAAAAATCAATTGCGCCTTTTTTCCTTTTATTAATTCTTTTACACTTGATGGACCAACATAAGCTGCCGGTACTAACGGAACATTAGAACGCATTGCAATTGTCACAGCACCCGCTTTTAATGAAACATCTTCTGCCGATCTCGTTCCACTCGGAAAAATCCCTACTACCTTGCCTTCTTTTAATAAACGTGATGGAATTTTAAGTGTACTCGGTCCTGGATTCGCACGATCGACAGGGAATGCATTTACATTTTTAAAGAACCAATTTTTGAATTTCCCTTCAAATAATTCTTTTTTTGCCATGTAATGAATTTGGGTCGGATACATCCCTGTTGCTAGCATTAACACGTCCATAAAACTTGTATGCGTACACGCAACAACATACGGGCCACCTTCTGGTAGCTTTTCTCTTCCTTGCACTTCTACTTTCCCAGCTGTTTTAAATATATATTTCAACAAAAATGTAATTGGTTTATACATTTGTTTCGTTCCTTTCTGAACATCCGAAGTATAATCATATTCTTACAATAATTATAACACTAAGTTTTAGGAGTTGGTAATAAAAATAAGTATTAATTGTTAAATTTCCATTCTTACAAAAGTGTAATTTTCTTGTAAGCTAATTCGATAGTTACTTCTTTCTATATTTCATACAATTAAGTCAGAAACAAGGCAACAACTATTCGAAAAGGAGTGGATTCATATGATGAACCAAATGAAATCAAACAATTTTTTACATACAATGGGCATGATATTTTCCGCTCTTATCGATGCAAAAGCTGTTGCTTCTACATTAAATAAGTAAGGAGAATTCATTATGCAAAACATCACGTTTAATAAATTAGATTTTCTAGAATTAGCTAGCGGCTCCCTTCTTCTTACTGCTTTTATTTACGCTGCTACGCTTGTATAACTTTGTGTCCCCTTTCCCCTTTATATAGAAAAAGACGACCATCTATGCCCGGTCGTCTTTTTAAATTTTTCTTTCTTTCAACTCTTTTAAAAGCTGTATCAGCTCAGCTTGTTGTTTTATCTTTTTACGACCATTTCGATTAATTGCTGCAAGCTCGCAGGCAACTCCGACGCCGAAGAAAAACAATAAACTTTCTAACATACGAAATCCTCCAATTGCCTATTAAACAGCTTGACGTAATTGTTCTTTTTGTAAAACTCTCTGATTTATATTTTCTTCTTTCCTCTGACAAATGTTATTGCGAATAAGTGCTGCAATAACAAGTAAAGTCCCTATAATATCAAACATTGTTATTTGATATCCTTGCATCATCATAATAACTAAAGTCGTAATTGGTACGAAATTAATGAATAAAATACCATTAATGGATGATAAAATTTTCACACCGTAGTTCCAAGCCAGTAGCGCTACGATACCTGGCAATGTCATCATAAATAACAAATCATATTTTACAATAGAAATCGTTCCCATACTCGGAACTGAAACATATCCAAGTGCTGTAATAATTACCGTTATAATTCCTGTAACAGTCGTACCAAATACACACGTCAACGTAGAATAACGTAATGTTGACCAATCACTACACGTTTGACCACCCATCGTATAAATAACCCATCCTATAACGCCAATAAATATAAATGCTAGTGAGAACATGTTATCTTTCAACGTTACAAAGAAACTCATGTCACCTTTTGTAATAACAAACACAGCTCCTACAAAAGCGATAATCATGCTCGTTATCATATACTTTTTCGGTTTTATATTCTTATATCCCCATAAAATACAAATAGAAATCATCGGCATAAGTGCTTCCATAATAGAAGCTACCATTACACCTGGCTTACCCATTAACATTTGACCTAAAAATATGAGGACATTATATACAGTAAACGCCATCGTTCCGAAAAAGACGAGTAACTTTCCTCTTCCCTCTAAACGAAATGCCTGTTTTCCTTCTTTTATTAACAATAATACAATCAATACTATCGCCACCGCTCCATAGCGAATAAGCGAAAAATAAAATGGATCTATGTATTCTAGTGCATGATCAGCAACCGGAAACATCGCCCCCCATGACATACTCGCAATTAAACACGCCAAGGCTCCTATTATCATTTGACCTCTTCTCACTGCAATCCCCCGCTTCTTTCTATTTGCACAAAGAGAATTGTAAAAGAAAAAATATATCACGTAAAACGATTCAAAATGATGTTAACTATCATTTATAATGATAGTTAACATCAAGGGAGATGACAAAATGGAATTACGAGACTTACAAATCTTTAAAAACGTTGCCGACCAGGGTAGTGTAAGCGGCGCAGCAAAGGAATTAAATTACGTACAATCAAATGTAACTGCACGTATTAAACAACTAGAAAACGAACTTAAAACATCGCTCTTTTATCGACATAAACGAGGGATGACTTTAACAGCTGAAGGAAGAAAAATGCTCGTTTATGTTAATAAAATTTTGCAAGATGTCGACGAACTAAAACAAGTATTTTTAGATAGTGAAACACCCTCTGGTATATTAAAAATCGGTACAGTCGAAACAGTAAGTACATTACCTACCATTTTATCGTCTTACTATAAAAGCTATCCGAATGTCGATTTATCATTACAAGCGGGTCTAACAGAAGAATTGATTAGAGAAGTTCTCGATCATCAATTAGATGGTGCTTTTATATCAGGGCCAATTAAGCATCCACTTATTGAACAGTACGATGTCAGTACAGAAGCACTTGTACTCGTTACACATAACAAAGCTTTTCATATAGAAGAGTTCACTACAACCCCTCTTCTTGTTTTTAATCAAGGATGTGGGTATCGTTCTAAACTTGAGCGTTGGCTAAAAGATGAAGGATTACTTCCAAAAAGAATTATGGAATTTAATATATTAGAAACTATATTAAATAGTGTTGCACTTGGCCTTGGAATTACACTCGTACCGCAGTCTGCCGTCCAGCATCTTTCCACGGCAGGTAAAGTACATTGCCATACAATTCCCGAAAAGTACGGTAGTATTTCAACAGTTTTCATACGCCGTAAAGATAGCTATATGACCAATTCAATGCGGAGTTTTTTAAAAACAATTGAAGAGCATCATCATATCAATATGCTTTAAAAGACATTCTTACACGAATGTCTTTTTTTCTTACAAAAGTGTAAGTCTCTCGTAAGCTAATTCGATAGTTGCAAGTGGCCATATTCCCTATAATTAAGACATAAGCAGGGCAACAACAATTCGAAAAGGAGCGGATACGCATGATGAACAATATGAAATCAAATAAATTTTTAAACACAATGGGCATGGTGCTATCCGCACTTGTCGATGCAAAAGCTGTTGCAACTACATTAAACAAATAAGGAGAGATTATAATGATCAATATTACTTTCAACAAATCAGACTTTATCGGACTTGCAAGTGGAGCGACTCTTCTTACAGCTTTCATTTACACACTTGCTCAAGGTCTTGTTTAACACTTTCACTTTGTTTCCCCAAACCCCTTTATATAAAAAAGCTGCTTGTCTTATAGACAAGCAGCTTTTAGTTTGTCCCGCTTTAATGGGCAGTAAGACCCCCACCTCAAAATTCAGCGAAAGCAAAGAAGTTAGGTGGGGGATCAACTGCCCATAAAAGTCCGATTGGTTCAACTAATAATCAGTGGGGGATGAAGACCCCCCACTGATTAAAGTTTCACTTTATTTCATATATAATTTGACCTGTTTTCGTTATATCATATCCGCCAATCGCTTTTAATTCATTATGAAATCCTTCCGATTGCAGCGTTTCTTTTATAACCTTAATAAGTTCCTCATTTTCTTTATTCTTCAAAATTACTAAATCATACTGTTCTTTCATGATTGGAATAAAATCTACATTTACAATTTGCGAAAACTTTTCTGACCCTACTCCAACATCAGCTTTCCTGTTCGCGACTTGCGTAGCAACACCAAGATGATTCGATTCTTCCCATTCATATCCACTAATATCATCTTTATTTAATTTTTGGATTCGTAATTGCTCATCCACTAACACTCTAATACCAGAACCCTTTTCTCGATTTACAAACTTTATAGAGGACCCGGCTATGTCAGCCCATGTCTTTATTTTCTTCGGATTTCCTTTTTGGACATAAAACCCTACATTTCTGGACAATAAATTAATCATAATACATGGCTGTCCTACTAAAATGCGTTTTACGTAAGGAACATTATATGTACCTGTTTCACCGTCAAACAAATGCAAACTAACGATACTTCCTTCTCCTTGATACATTTTCACTAAACTTGTTAAGCTACCTTGATACGCTCTTAAAACATTAGAACTTGGCAAACTGCTTTCTATACGTTTAGCTAACATATCTAGCGTTAGTTCTTGACCACTAATAATACACGTGTTCAAGATACTACTACCATCATTTTTTACAGGAGTAACTTGTACCTTTCCTGTTTTCATTTGTTTTATATATTGATCTAAATCTGCTGCATCAATGCGCATCTGTCTACCAACTCTATAAGAAGGAAGTTCTCCTTTTTTAATTAAGTCGTATACAGTTAATTTCGATACTTTTAATCGCTTTGCTACTTCTTCCGTTGTGTAGGAATGATGATCCATAGACGATTCCTCACTTTCTCCTTTCATTGTAACAAAGAAAAGAATATTTCTCCTATTTTTTAAAAATAGATATATGTTCAAATTATATTCAATTATAACTAGTTATATTTAGTTATAATTAGTTATAATTGAATATGTCAAAATGAAAGGGGACTTTTTTATGAACAAATTTACATTACGATCCATTGGGGTACTTATACTTTCGTTTCTCCTTATATTTAGTGCTGCTTGTACAAGCGGAGAAAAGAATACAAAGTCAGCTGCTAAAGAAGATAAAACAGTCGAACTCACTATCTCAGCTGCTGCAAGCTTACAAGATGCATTAAAAGAAATTGAAAAACAATATAAAGAAAAAGAACCTAATATTAAACTTTCTTTTAACTTCGGTGCTTCTGGTGCACTTCAACAACAAATTGAACAAGGTGCACCTGCTGATTTATTCTTCTCTGCAGCAGAGGATAAATTCCAAACCCTTGTAAAAAAAGGATTTATTAATGAAAAAGAAGGAAAAAATCTTCTTGGAAATGAACTAGTTCTAGTCATCCCTAAAGATGGTTCTCTTACAAAATTCCAAGATTTAAAAGATGAGAAAATCAAAAAAATCGCACTTGGTACACCTGAATCTGTACCTGCTGGAAAATACGCAAAGGCTTCTCTAACACATGAAAACCTTTGGAATGATGTTCAAAATAAAGTCGTATTTACAAAAGATGTTCGCCAGGTGTTAACATATGTAGAAACAGGGAATGTCGATGCTGGTATCGTCTACAAAACGGATGCTCTCATTTCAGACAAAGTAAAGATTGGTGAGACAGCAGCTGCTTCTTCTCACGAGCCAATCCACTATCCTTTAGGTGTTATAAAGGAATCTAAGCATAAGAAAGAGGCGACTTCATTTTATGAGTATTTGCAGTCAAAAGATGCACAATCTATCTTTAAGAAATATGGATTTACAGTCCTGTCGTAATTGTTATGAACTTTGATGCTATTATATCGCCTGTCTTTTTATCTTTACGAGTAGCTGCATGCGCCACCATTCTCGTTACTATTTTAGGAACGATTATTGGACGGGCGCTAGCTCGCTCCTCATGGCGATATAAAGTACTATTAGAAACCATATTTTTATTACCAATGGTACTTCCCCCAACTGTTATCGGCTTCTTTCTCATTATCATTTTTGGAAACAACAGCCCGATCGGAAAGTGGGTTGAATCATTATTTCAGCAGTCTATTATGTTCACATCTACTGCTGCGATCATCGCTTCTACAGTTGTTGCATTTCCGCTTATGTACCAATCAGCAAAAACAGGATTTTCTATCGCAAATGTACAAATTGAAGAAAGTGCTCGTGACCTTGGCGCAAGTGAATATCAAGTTTTTCTGCACGTTACACTTCCGCTTGCGTTTCCCGCCTTACTAAGCGGGATGATTTTGAGCTTTGTCCGTGCGCTCGGTGAATTTGGTGCTACACTCATGTTTGCTGGGAACATTCCTGGTAAAACACAGACAATCCCAACTGCAATTTACATGGCCATTGATGCAAGTAATATGCAACTCGCCTGGACACTGGTAGTTATCACTATCAGTATGTCGCTCGTATTTCTGCTATGTATTCAGCTTATTAATAAAAGAATTACTAACTCTTAAAGCAGCTTTTGTCGAAAGCTGCTTTTTTATTTCTCAGGAAATAAAATATACCGTATGAAATAACTGAATTTTACCTTTTATTAAAATATACATTCTATTTGAATTTACTTTCTAAAATAGGCAATTTCCTGTTATTATATGGAGGTGTTTGAAAAAATGAAGAAATGAAAACGCATTTATATCGTGAATTCTTCATTCTGTTTTAGCGATCGGTAATCTTCTACTCTATTAGTGGGGCATTACCGATCGTTAGAACGATATGTAATTATATTGGTATAGCAAAACGAAGGGAGTCTTGTAATGGACATTTTATTAGCGCTTCTTCCTGCAATTGCATGGGGAAACATCTTATTAGTAAGCGTAAAAATGGGCGGTGGTGCATATAGCCAAACGGTAGGTATGACAATCGGTGCTCTATTCTTCGCAACAATTATGTATGTATTTACTCAACCAGCTTTAACAATGACAATCTTGATGGTTGGTTTTATTTCAGGTTTATTCTGGGCTTTAGGACAAGTAAACCAATTAAAAACAGTAGAAAAGTTAGGTGTTTCTACTACTGTAACGATTTCTACTGGTATGCAACTTGTTGCAACTTCTATCTTTGGGGTTATCGCTTTCCGTGAGTGGACTACTACTACAACGATCATTCTGGGAACGATTGCAATCCTATTAATCGTAGTTGGTGTTGTATTCACATCATTAGATGATAAAGAAAATGCTCAGCCACCTGGACAATTGAAAAAAGGACTTCTTACTTTAATTGTTTCTACTTTCGGCTATCTTGTATATGTAATTATTATTCGTTGGTATAATATCGATGGTTGGTCTGCTATTTTACCACAAGCAGTTGGTATGTTTGTTGGTGCGGTTGTATTGACATCTAAACATAAGCCATTTAACAAATATGCAATCCGTAATGCTTTATCTGGTTTGCTATGGGGAACAGGAAACTTATTCTTACTTCTTTCATTACCACGTGTTGGAGTAGCAACAAGCTTCCCATTATCTCAAACTGGAATCGTTATCTCAACATTCGGTGCGATTGTATTCTTAGGCGAAAAGAAAACAAAACGCCAATTGATCTTTATTGCACTAGGTAGTGTTTTAATTATCGGTGGCGCTGTATTACTTGGTCTAACAAAAGCATAAACTAATATTCTATTAATAACCCCCTGAAGCATATACGCTTCAGGGGGTTTTCGATTCCAACTGTTTTCTAAATATAATTATTTACATGTTCTTGTCCCTTATAATTGTTCTTCCACTCTAGCAAACCAGCTACACATATAAAGAGATTAATAACAGCTAATATTAGCATGACGTATAAACCAGTAGAAATATAAATTACAATGCTAACTACGTTATACAAAATCCATAAATGCCAGTTTTCTAATATTTTTCGACTTAACATAAATTGAGCCACTAGTCCCAATACAGCATTTAAAGCGTCTAAATATGGACTTGTTGACTCTAAATAACGGACTTGATAATAACCCCAACCAATCCAAGCAACTAAAATAAAAATGATATAAAAAGTCCACCCTTTCAAATCTAAACGAACTGTCGCTTTCACCTCTCCCGCCCCACTTCGTGCAATCCAATAATACCAACCATATACATTAAAGATAAATTGAAAAGCGGCTAATACTGCCATTGCATATAAACCTTGTGTAATAAAAATATATAGAAATACCGCAACAGTCATCATGCCAAATAAAAAGTTGGATACTTTTTCTCTCGCTAATAACCAAACATTAATGATCCCCATAATCGATGCAAAAATTTCAATATAACTCGATTGAATATACAATCCAACCAATACACAAATAATGCTAGAAACAAGTAAAAAAAGTGGACTCCTAACCATATTTATCTCTCCCCCAGATGTGTAATAAATTCCCTATCATCAGTATAAGGAACAGCTCTCATATTTACCATTAATTTCCTTACTCCCAAAAAAACATTATCTATTCCACCTACGATAAGTCTTTTCTTTTTACAAAATTCTCTTAAAAATGATATCGTTTTTATAACATATCTCTACTAGAAAGGAATAAAGGATATGGCAACTAAACATCGAATTTTATTTATTGGCGCCGGTCGTATGGCAGAAGCTATATTTTCCGGATTACTCAAAACAAGCAAAGAATACATCGAAGAAATTATCGTCTCTAACCGAAGTAACGTAGAAAAGCTCAAACAGTTACAACATCGATATAATGTGTCTACTGCAACCGATTGGAAGCAGCATATTACATCTGTTGATACGGTTGTTTTAGCAATGCCACCTTCTGCTCATGAAGAGTTATTAACTGAGCTATCTCCGTTAATATCAAATCAACTTGTCGTAACAGTAGCAGCTGGCATTGGACCATCTTATTTAGAAGCTAGGCTCCCAAAAGGCACGCCTGTTGCTTGGATTATGCCTAATACAGCTGCTGAAATCGGAAAGTCTATCTCCTTATATACAATGGGACAATCAGTAAATAAGTTGCATCAAGAAACCCTGCAACTGCTTTTAAGAGGCATTGGTACTTCACAGCTTTGCACCGAAGAAGAAGTTCATCAGCTTACTGCAGTTACTGGAAGTGCGCCAGCCTTCCTTTATTACTTTGCTGAAAGCTTAATTGAAGCAACAAAAAGTTATGGAGTCGATGAAGAAACCGCAAAACATCTTGTCATTCAAATGATTTCTGGCTCTGCTTCTATGCTTGAACAAACGCAAAATCCAGCTAACCTCCGAGAACAAGTAACAACACCAGGTGGTTCCACAGCTGAAGGTCTCAAAACTTTATATGAATATAATTTTTCAGAGGCAATTCAAAAAGCAGTAGAAGCAACAAATAAAAAAGCTAGGGGGAAATAATATGAATTTAACAAATTTAAAAGACTATACAACATTACATAATGGTGTGAAAATGCCTTGGTTCGGTTTAGGTGTTTTTAAAGTAGAAGATGGTTCAGAAGTAATTGATTCTGTAAAAGCAGCAATTAAAAATGGCTACCGTAGCATCGATACTGCAGCAATCTATCAAAATGAAGATGGCGTTGGACAAGCGATTCGTGAATCCGGTGTTTCACGTGAAAAATTATTTATTACATCAAAAGTATGGAATAGCGATCAAGGCTATGAATCAACACTTCAAGCATATGAAACTACATTAGAAAAATTAGGTCTAGAATATTTAGATTTATATTTAGTACATTGGCCTGTAAAAGGGAAATATACTGAATCATGGAAAGCGCTAGAAAAACTTTATAAAGATGGCCGTGTTCGTGCTATCGGTGTGAGTAATTTCCACATTCACCACTTACAAGACGTACTTGAAATTGCTGAAATTAAGCCAATGGTCAATCAAGTGGAATATCACCCACGCTTAGCACAAGAAGAATTACATACTTTCTGTAAAGAACATAACATCCAACTTGAAGCTTGGTCACCATTAATGCAGGGCCAACTACTGGATAACCCAACATTACAAGAAATTGCGACAAAATATAATAAATCGACCGCACAAGTTATTTTACGCTGGGATTTACAAAACGAAGTTGTAACGATTCCTAAATCAATTAAAGAACATCGCATTATTGAAAATGCAAATATCTTTGATTTTGAATTAAATGCTGATGATATGAAAGCCATCCAAGCTTTAAATGAAGATCGTCGCGTTGGTCCAGATCCAGATAACTTTAACTTCTAGTAGAAAAACCACTGCCATATGCAGTGGTTTTTTTACTTTTAAAAAACTGAAAATTTAAACTATATTTTATTCGATTGACACTTTATTATCTAAGGTGTAAGATTTTGAATTATCAAAGAAACAAAAAAATTAATAAAATTTATTCGTTTACTCATTGTATCAAGAGAGGTGGAGGGACTGGCCCTTTGAAACCTCGGCAGCAGGTTCATTTTGAATACTGTGCCACTTCCTGCAAGCTTTATGCTTGAAAGATAGAATGAGGGACTTCGTTTATATACGGGTGCATAACTTGTACGTAAAAATCCCTCTTTCTCAATACGAAAAGAGGGATTTTTTATTTTTCATTTCCCTCATCATCATCCAAACTTAATTATTTAGGAGGAAAATCAAATGAAAAAGAAGTTTGTACCCGGTATTGCATCAGTTGTAGGAGTAGGTATTTTATTAACTGGTTGCGGTAGTTATAAAAACGAAGCAAGCGGAGCAAATGCAAAAGACGAGGCACCTAGTAAACAGGTTTTAAATTTATCTTCACCTACTGAAATACGAACAATGGATACGGCTCGTGCTACAGATACTGATTCTGGTCAAGTAATGAGAAACGTATTTGAAGGTTTGTATAATCTTGGTGAAGGTAACAAACCTGTTCCTGGTGTTGCAAAATCTCATGAAGTAAGTGGCGATAAAACGAAATACACATTCCATTTACGAGATTCAAAATGGTCAAACGGTACTCCTGTTACAGCGAAAGATTTTGTCTTCGCTTGGCAAAGAGCCGTAGATCCAGCAACAGCCTCTGAATATGCATTTCTATTCTTTGATATTAAAAACGCAACAAAAATTAACAACAAAGAACTTCCAGCCGACCAACTTGGTGTAAAAGCAGTTGATAACCATACGTTTGAGGTAGAATTAGAGCGTCCGGTTCCATACTTTATTAGCTTAACAGCGTTCCCAACATTTCTACCAATTAACGAAGAATTTTTTAAAACACAAGGTGATAAGTACGCTTTAGAAGACAATACAATCTTGTATAACGGCGCTTTTACACTAAGCGATTGGAAGCACGAACAAAGCTTTAAATTTAAGAAGAACCCTACCTATTGGGATAAAGATAATGTCAAACTGGAAGAAATCAATTTTAACGTCGTAAAAGAAAAATCAACAGAAGTAAATTTATTCGAGTCAAAACAATTAGACCGTATAAAACTAACATCTGACTTCGTTGATAAATATAAAAAAGATGCTAACTTTAAAGAACGTCCAAACGTAGGCGTACAATTTTTACGTATGAATCAACAAAACAAAGTACTTCAAAACGTTTCTGCACGCCAAGCAATCGATCAAACAATTGATAGAAAATCCTTTGTAAATACATTATTAAATGACGGCTCTACACCAACCTTTGGTCTCGTACCAAAAAACTTTGCAAAAGGACCTGACGGAAAAGACTTCCGTACTGCAAACGGCGATTTAACAAAAGTTAATACAAAATCTGCACAAGAGTTATGGAAAAAAGCAAAACAAGAGCTTGGTTCTGAAAAGATAACATTAGAATTATTAACGAGTGATGCTGATCTCGATAAGAAAACTGGTGAGTTCTTAAAAGGACAATTAGAAAAGAATTTAGAAGGCTTAACAGTAAATATAAAACCGCAACCACGTAAACAACAAGTTTCGCTTTTATTAAAAGGTGACTACGAAATTGGAATTGATGGTTGGAGCCCTGACTTTGCTGATCCAATCACATTCCTTGAGCTATTTACAACGAATAATCCTTACAACTTAGATCATTACTCTAATAAAGAGTTCGATCAAACTATTGAAAAAGTTAAAACGACTTTAGCCGGCGATGAAAAAGCTCGCTTTGAAGCATTACTAGAATCAGAGAAAATATTATTTAAAGACTCTGTCATCGCTCCTCTTTATCAAAAAGGAGAATCTTATTTAGAACGTTCTTACGTAAAAGGAATTGTGCAAGTAGACTTTGCTGGTCAGTTAAACTTCAAATGGGCAAAAATTGAAAAATAAAGTAAAACTTTAATAATTGGGGTCTCTTCATCCCTACTAATTATTAACCCGCACCAATCAGGGTTTTATCGGTAACCCGCAAATAGCGGAATAAAGGGCCCCTTTATTTGAAATTTCTCCCCCATACCAATTGTTTTTTTAGCAAAACATATTAAAAGCAGGTTCCTCACTACGAGGAAATCTGATTTTTTAATATATTATTCTAAGAAATTAACAATCTATTTTTATTATTGACATATAGTTCTTTCCAGTGTTAATATTCTAAATAATCAAAGAAACAAAATATTTCACCATCGAAATATAACATCTACTACGTTGAAACATATAACGATAGATTATAGTTCAACATGTATATACATATAGAACACCTGATTACCTACATACACATATCTATAATAGGTTTTCTCTTCTTCTATAGCTACACTTCAAAACGTGGACATTACGACGTTACGAACAACACATTTAGGGAGGAACGAACAATGAAGAAAAAAGTTGTACCTGTTGTTGCATCTGTTTTAGGGGCAAGTCTATTACTAACTGCTTGTGGGGGAAATAAAGATCATGCAAGCGGAGCGAAAGCAAATGATAAAGCACCTGATAAACAGGCAATTAACTTATCATTCGCTTCAGAAATTCCAACAATGGATGTTGCAAAAGCAACGGATGGGGAATCTATGAGCGTAATGCGAAATGTTTTTGAAGGTTTATATGCAATGGGAGAAGATAACAAACCGATTCCTGGTGTTGCTGAGTCGGTTGACGTTAGTCCCGATAAAACAAAATATACATTCCACCTGCGTGATTCAAAATGGTCAAACGGCACTCCTGTTACAGCAAAGGACTTTGTCTTCGCTTGGCAACGTGCCGTAAATCCTGATACAGCAGCTGAATATGCGTTCTTATTCTTCGATATACAGAATGCGAAACAAATAAGCCAGAAACAATTGCCAATTGATCAACTAGGGGTCAAAGCTCTTGATGATAAAACGTTAGAAGTACAACTAGATCGTCCTGTTCCCTACTTCTTAAGCTTAACGACATTCTCAACATTCTTACCAATTAACGAAGAGTACTTAAAATCTCAAGGAGATAAATATGGTTTAGAAACAAATCATTTAATTTACAACGGTGCTTTCACATTAGATAACTGGAAACACGAGCAAAGCTTCCAATTGAAGAAAAACCCTAACTATTGGGATGCTAAAACTGTAAAATTAGAAGAAATCAACTTCAATGTCGTTAAAGATAAGTCTACAGAAGTTAACTTATATGATTCAGGACAAATTGATCGCGTTGCTTTAACTGCGGAGTTTGTTGATAAATATAAGGGCGATCCAAACTTCAAAGACCGCGCTGAAGTTGGCATTCAATTCTTACGACTAAATCAAAAAAATGAAACATTAAAAAATCAACATGCACGCCTTGCTATTAACGGAGCAATGAATAAAAAAGCATATGTAGAAACAATTTTAAATAACGGTGCTGTCCCAGCTGAAGGAATGATTCCTGCGAAATTCGCAAAGAGTCCAGAAGGTAACGACTTCCGTAAAGAAAACGGAAACCTAGTCAAAGATGATGTGAAAACAGCGAAAGAAAACTGGAAAAAAGCGAAACAAGAACTTGGTACTGACAAAGTAACAATCGAACTATTAACAAGTGATAATGCTTTAGCTAAAAAGACTGGTGAATATTTAAAAGGTGAACTAGAAAAGAATCTAGATGGATTAACAGTGACATTAAAACCACAACCACGTAAACAACAGTTAAAACTACTATTAAGTGGTGACTATGAAATCGGTATTGATGGCTGGGGCCCTGACTTCGCTGATCCAATTACATTCTTAGATTTATTTACAACAGATAGTGCTTATAACTTCGATAAATACTCTAACAAAGAGTACGATGAGCTCATTCATAAAGTGAAAACAGATTTAGCTGGCGATGAAAAAGCTCGCTTTGAAGCAATGAAACAAGCTGAAAAAATCTTATTACAAGACGGCGCTGTCGCTCCTTTATACCAACAAGGTCGCTCTTACTTACAACGCTCTTTCATTAAAGGACTTGTAACAACTGACTTCGGCGGTGAATTTAACTACAAGTGGACAGAAGTTGCAAAATAATAAGTACCAGTAAAAAAAGGTATCCAATTGAAGGATACCTTTTTACTTTATACTCCTTTAACTACAGAGCTTCTTCTTTCCTTTACTATTCCTTTTATAGATACAGTAATCACTGCTACCAATTGTGTAACTAATATAATGACTAATAATGAAATAATATTTTTCTCTAAACTAACTCCCCCGAATATTATTGTATAATAGCCATTCGCTGCATATGTTGCAGGAAATAATTCGCCGATTGTTTGATATGTTTTAGAAAGCATCTCGTGTGGTACGATTACACCCGAACTCACAAGTTGTAGCAATAGTGAAATGATATTAAAAATCATACCTGCATTTTAGTACCTCCTCACAACTTCAATTTACCATATACATACAAATCATTTTTGATTTAAATAGCGGATTAATCCTTGAAGCTACAAGCCAAAAATTTATTTTCAACACATACATAATTACATGATTTTGGGAAAAACTTGTATAGAACAAATTTACATAAGGAGGAATTTATAATGAGAATTTTACTATCAGTTTTATTAGCTCTTATGCTAGTACCTGCGTTAACAGGATGTAAAGCTCCTGCAAAAGAAGACACGACTTCTAATAAAAAGACTACAGAAGAGGCAAAGAATGAAGCCCCTGCTGATTTAAAACTAAATTTCAATGAGTTCGATTTAAAGGCAGACTACCAAGATACCAAGAAAGACTACGAAGCAGACTATAAAAATGTAGCAGCCGATAAAAAAATGGAAGCAAAAATTGAAGATCATAAAGCAGATGTAAAATTAACAGGAGACGAGGCTATCACAAAATTAAGCCCACTTCTACAAGAATTAAAATTTGATAAAGATACTCCTGACCAAGAAGTAATCGATCAAGTAGTGAATGTTTTCAAACTTGATAAAGACTACCAAAAATTCGCGTTAGAAGTTGTCTTCTCTGATGGAACGAAAAAAGAATATAAAAGAGAAATAAAATAAAGAAGTAGGCGGTTGCCTACTTCTTTATTTTTTAATTTTTGCGTATCTTAGTTCTGGACTAGAACCGATAATGAATTGGACACCAGATACTGATGGTTTTTGTAAATATGAAGCACTTGGGAAAATAATTGGGATTAATGGTGAATCTGTAAACATAATATCTTCCGCTTTATGCAATAAGTCAAAACGCTTATCTTCATTTTGCTCAACTTCTGCTTCTTTTACTAAGGCGTCAAATTCTTTATTATGCCATTTTGCATAGTTATTCGGACCATCACCTGCATATAAATCTAGTTTAGTAATCGGATCTAATAAAGAGCCGCCCCATCCCATATAAGCTAATTGGAAATCACTTTGCTTGTATGTATCGATGTAACTCTTCCACTCTTTATTTTCTAATTTAATATCTACTCCAAGATTTTTCTTAAACATTTCTTGCATTGCTTCTGCTACCTTTTTATGTTGTGTATCTGTAGTGAATTTTAATGTTACTTCAGGTAATGTAGACCATCCTTGTTCTTTCATACCTTCTTCTAGTAATTTTTTCGCTTCTGCTGGATCAAATTTAACGTAATCACCTTTTTCTTTACGGAAATCACGACCACTTTGTGTTTTTGCTCCTTCTGGAACGAATGCATACGCTTCTTGCGCATTATTTTTATACAATTTTTCAACGATAAACTTACGATCAACCGCTAATGAGAATGCTTTACGTACCTTTGCATTTGTAAACGGCTCTTTTTCTACGTTAAACGAATAAATATAAGATGAGAATCCTGCAACACGCTTATATTCTTTATTTCCTTTTTCTTTTTCAATCATCTCTTGTGGTAAACTGCTTAGTAAATCTAATTCTTTTGATTTAAATAATTGATACGCTGTTTTAGAGTCGGGAATAATACGAAACTCAATTTCTTTTAGAGTTACCTTTTTATCATAGAACTCTTTATTTTTTTGCACTGTAATAGCCTGGTTATGCTTCCACTCTTTTAACGTGAATGGTCCATTCGTAATTAACTCTTTTGGATCTGTTTTTAATTTATTATTATCATCAATCGACTTTTTAGATAATGGAATAAATAATGAGCTTGCTAATTTTTGCTTAATAGAAGCAACCGGATGCTCAAGGGTTACCTTTAATGTTTGAGGATCAACAACTTGAATACCAACTTGTCCCTCTTCACCTTTTCCAGTATTATATGCCTCTGCCCCTTTAATAAAATACATTTCTGTCGCATTCATAGAACCCGTTTTTGGATTTAATAGTCGCTTCCATGCGAACTCAAAATCATTTGCTGTAATAGGAGAACCATCTGACCATTTAATATCTTTCTTTAAATGGATTGTATATTCAGTTCCATCAGCATTTACTTCTTCTTTCTCTGCTAATTCATTTTGGTATTTCCCATCACTATCTTGCGTATATAAACTTGAAAACAACTGCCCAATTATATAACCTGACGTGCTATCTGTCGCAATAGCGGAATCAAGTGTATATGGATCGCTACCAATATTCGTTACTAATCGATCTCCTTCTCCCTTACCAGCACTTGCCTTTTGCGTCTCTTTCTTACCGCAAGCGACCGAAGTAATCGCTAAAACAGTCATAATGACAAACAGTAAAAACTTCTTCATCCTACATTCTCCTTTAACCTGAAATTTTTGGTGTTGATGCTAATAACGTTTTTGTATAAGAATGTTGTGGATTACGGAATACTTCGTCCGTATTTCCAAATTCAACAAGTTCTCCTTTATATAAGACAGCCACCTTTTCACATAAATAGTGAACCATCGGTAAATCATGCGCGATAAATAAATATGTATAACCTTGCTCCTTTTGAATCTTCTGCAGCAAATGAACAATTTGAATTTGCAATGAAACGTCTAATGCTGAAATTGGTTCATCAAGGATTAATACTTCTGGCTTACATAATAGCGCTCTTGCAATAGCGATACGTTGGCGTTGTCCTCCGCTAAATTCATGCGGATATCGATTAATATATCTTCTATCTAATCCAACACGCTCTAGCGCATCACCCGCTACTTTATCTTTCAATCTTTTATCGCCTAAGCCGAATGAAATATATCCTTCAGCTACACTATCGCGTACTTTCCAGCGCGGATTTAATGCAGCTGTAGAATCTTGAAAAATGAACTGTACTTTCTGTAAAAAATCTCGCTTATAAGCTGACTTCATCGTGTGAACAACTTGACCGTTATAATCAATTTCACCAGACGTTGGTTTCTCAATCCCAGCTATAAGCTTACCAAGTGTTGTTTTTCCCGAACCACTTTCGCCAATAATGCCAAGTGTTGTTCCTTTCGGGATAGAAAGTGATATATTTTTTAACGCTACGATTTCTTTATTTTTACTTCCATACGCTTTCGTTACTTGCTTTACAGTAATTACATCTTTCGTCATGAGGCATTCACCTTCTCTTTTGATTTCGCTTGGTTATGCTCTAGAACATGCTGCCAGCAATGTGAACTATGCTCCTTAGAATATGTGGTTCTCTCTGGGAAGCGATGAATACATTCTTTTATCGCTACTGGACAACGATTTACAAACGGACAACCAAAGCTATTTAATGTTTCAATGGAAGGTGTCGTTCCTTCTATTGCACGTAATACTTTTTCAGAATCATCCATATTCGGAATTGCTTGTAATAAGCTTTTTGTATATGGATGTTTAGGAGAACCTATTACCTCCTGTATCGTTCCTTTTTCAACGACACGTCCCCCGTACATAACAACTACTCGATCAGCTACTTCACGTACAAGTGCTAAATCATGTGTAATTAATAAAATACTCGTATTTTGCTTTTCTTTTCTTTCTTTTAATAGCCCCATAATTTGTTTCTGAATCGTTACATCTAACGCTGTTGTCGGCTCATCTGCAATTACAAGCTTTGGATGACAAGCAAATGCAATTGCTAAACATATACGCTGCCTCATCCCCCCGCTTAATTGATGTGGGTACTGTTCAAAGCGTTTCTCTGCTTCATGTATCCCTAAATCATTTAATAAGTTAATTGCAATTTCTTTTGCCTCTTTTTTCGATTTCTTTTCGTGTTGCAAAATCACTTCTGTAATTTGTTTGCCTACCTTCATCGTTGGGTTTAAAGATGAAAGTGGGTCTTGAAAGATAAAAGAAATATCTTTCCCTCGAATTTGATTCCATTCTGATTCTTGCAAATTCGTTAATTCCTTTGATTGGAAAGATACATTTCCATCATCGATATGAATTGATTCTTGATTTAGTCCGATAATGGATTGTGCCGTAACACTTTTTCCTGAACCACTTTCTCCTACAAGTGCAACGATTTCACCTTCGTTAATAGAAAAGGAAACATGTTTCACAATTGCTTGCTTACTATTCTCTTTTTCAACGGCTAACGTTACGTTTTCTAAAGATAAGATTTGTGCCATGTTTTTTCTCCTTTCGATTCCGTTTGACGATTTTTGGATCAATTGCATCTTGCAAACCATCACCAATTGCATTAAATGCGAACATAATGAGTGCAATCATGATTGCTGGGAAGAATAGTTGCCACCATTCCCCGCTTAATAACGTCCCGAGTGCATCGTTCGTCATCGTCCCCCAGCTTGCCGCTGGTGATTGTACCCCGAGTCCTATAAAGCTTAAAAATGATTCTGAAAAAATAGCTGCTGGAATTGTAAATGATAAATTCACGATAATAATCCCTGTTAAATTCGGAATTAAATGCCCATATATAATTTTCATATGCGATGTACCTAATCGCTCTGCTGCAATCACAAATTCTCGTTGTTTTAAAGACAATACTTGTGCTCGAATAAGACGAGCCATTCCAATCCATCCCGTTAATGCAAGAGCGATAATAATGGTAAAAAGACCTGGTTTCATAACAATTAATAGTAAAATAACAATTAGTAAATATGGGATGCCGTATAATACTTCAATTCCTCTTATAATCCACTCATCAATTAACGTTCCAAGGCGATTACGCCCTCTCACATATCCACTAAATCCGCCAATCAGTACGCCAAGCCCTATATCGAGAGCAGCTGCTACTAATCCAACTGTTAGTGAAATCTTCCCACCAGCCCAAGTACGTGCCCAAATATCTCTCCCTAGATCATCCGTTCCAAACCAATGCTCACTACTAGGCGGTAAGTTTGTTGACTCTTTTACTTGTTCACTCGCAGTAAAAGGTGTTAAACTTTCGCCAATAAGTGAGAAAACAATAATTAGTAATAACGTCACTGCTCCTAAAACTGCGATTGGATTCGATACAAACTTACGAAACACTTCTTTCTTTCGGCTAATCGTTTGCTGATCTTTATTTATCGTTAATTCTTTTTTCTCTTCATTCGTTAATAACTGTTTATTAATTTCATAAGCTCCCATTTAAATATCCCCCCTCTTTATGTAATAGAACGAATACGTGGATCAACAATACGGTGAATAATATCCGTAATGAAAATACAAGCAATTAATAATGCACTATAGAAAATCGTTGTTCCCATGATCACCGGATAATCTCGGTTAAAAATACTATCTACAAAATATTTTCCTAGACCAGGAATTGAAAAAATTTTTTCAATAACGAAAGTCCCTGTTAAAAGTCCAGCCATTAATGGTCCAACAAATGTAAGTACTGGAACAATCGCATTTCGAAGAGCATGTCTTATAATAATCTTCTTAATTGGTATACCTTTTGCTCTCGCTAGCTTAATATAATCACTCTGCAAAACTTCGATCATATTAGAACGAACAAATCTTGTAATCACTGCGATTGGACCTAACGCCAATGCGAAAGATGGTAATACGGTATGTTCGAATGTTCCCCAAGAGGCTACTGGTAAGAGTTCAAATTGTATAGCAAATACTTGTATAAATAGCGGTGCTAAAATAAAACTTGGAATAGAAATACCGAGAATTGCCAGCAAACTCACACTATAATCAATTACTTTCCCATGATATAGAGCAGCAAATGTTCCTGCAGCAATTCCGACTAACAATGAAATAACAAGAGCTTGTAGACCAATAATTGCTGATGGACCAAAGCCAGTTGCTATAATTTCTGATACACCTTGCCCTGTCGATTGAACAGATTCACCAAAATCAAAATGAACTACGCCGTCTAAATAAGCAACATATTGATTCCATAACGGTTCATCAAGGTGATACTTCGCTCTCATGTTTTGTATCACTTCTTCTGGAAAGATTTTCGCATCTGATGAAAATGGATCTCCCGGAATAATATGCATAATTAGAAATGTCACTGTCGTAATAACCCAAAGGGTGAACACCATAACCGATAACTTTTTAATAACATACATCTCCATAACCCCCTAAACACATGAATTTACTTTGTTTTATTGACGTATTTTTCCCATTACTCCCTTTTCTCTTCTTAGAAAACAAAAAGCCTTGATCTTAAAAAATAAGATCAAGGCTTAATAAACAAAGGCCCATCACTTATCTTTCAAGACTTGCTTGCTGGAATTAGCACGGTGTTCATCTTGCAGAACCCGCTGCTGAGGTGTCATAGGGCCAGTCCCTCTACCTCTCTGGATAAGTAAATTGCTATATTATTATTTGGTTCAAATTGTATATTTTGAATTATAATTCTGAAAAAATGAAAAGTCAATCAAATTGGATATATTTAGAAAAATCAGTTTTCAATGTCGTTAGTTATCAAAACTACAGTCTTTCGCTTATACTAAAAAGACATTATGTTAAAGAAGGTATAAGATGGATCCCTTACTTCTTGCTACTATCGGATTGCCATTAACAATCGTAATACTTGTCATCATCGGCTTCTATAAACTATTTATTAAAAAGAAACGCATCACCTCTTTCTACACCCCCTTCGATAATATTACCGGTCAAACAATTTCCGAATTTCACGAAGAACAGAAAGTATTAGTATCCAAGGATGAAGACGGCGATGGTAAGAAGAAAAAATAACCTTGCACAGGCAAGGTTATTTTTTCGTTTCTGCTTGAAAACGTTTATAGTATGTCGATGCTGTTGCAAAATTAATTTCTATATCACGAATCAATGATGAATCTTCTTCTTTAGCTAACTTCTGTAATTTTTTCATCGCTTGTTCCGATTCATTTAAGAAACCAACATATACCTCATGTTCTTGCTCTTTCGACTTCGGAACATGAATTTCTTTACGTATATTATCAATATCTTCTAACATGCTCGTTGTTACCTTTTGCACATCTTCTTTATATGTAGCCTTCGTTATTTCCTTACCGCCCTTTTCCTTTGCCACTTCAAATAGCTGCAGTGCGTTATTAATTTCTTTATTCATTTTCACATCGTATTTTTCATGTACTGCACGGTATTCTTTCATCTCTTCTGTTTGCTCAGTGGATTGCTCTACTTTTTCTTTTGGTTCTTTCGTATCTTTATTTCCATTACACCCTGCTAGAAGGATCATACCTCCCATTACGGCAATACCCAAAACCTTCTTCATCTCTTCTTCTCCTTTTATCTACAGCTACTACTCATTATAGTTTCTTTTATCTCCACTTGTTATTATACCGAGAACACCCTACTTTTTACACTTAAGACGATACCTTAATATACATACCAACATTTTTGTCACAGTATCGTCACTTTATGCAATTAAGTTTTGCAACGCTACTACATCACCTTACAAAAATGTAAGCACACATAAAGAACAAACCATGCTAGACTTACATATGCATAAAGCAAGCATATGTAAGTTTTTAAGGAGAATCATCTATGTACAACACAATGCGTTTTATGGAAGAAGATATTCGTGTCCTTATTCGCGAAAAATCACTTCATATCGAAAATACAGAGAGCCTTCGCCGTGTATTAAAAAAGAAGCATGCTCCATTTAAGTTAGCCCAATATTTAAAACAACAACATACAAATCAATTTCATACTGTGCTAAATATATCGGATAAATCATTAACAATTGAAATCATCGGTCATGTCTACATTGGAAACTTTGCAGATATCTTAAAAGAAATCCCACGTATACCGAAGATTACTCCTGTTATAGTTAAAAAAGCGCATAAAATTACCGATCATACCGATATTATCGACTGTGGGGAAAAAGAAGTCGATAGTAATCGCTGGGTGTGGGACAAACTTGCTGTTTTATATGATACGATCATGAATAATATGTATGAGGTATTTCAAAGAAATGAAAAAAAGAACTGATTCAAATATTTCCTTTGAATCAGTTCTTTTTTGTTAAGCCTCTAGATTTTGTTTTCGCTGCAGTTCAAACTGCTTCTCACTTCTTCTAGCCATAAATAGATAACATAATACGGCACCAATTTCACAAAGCGCAATAACAACACCCATCGGTAATGCTGTATTACTTCCACCAATACCTACTAGCGGCGCAACAAGTGCTCCTGAAATAAACTGTAATAAACCTAATAAAGCTGACGCTGTTCCTGCAGCTTGTTTTTGATTTCTCATCGCTAACGAGAATCCAGTTGTCGATACAACACCGACACTTGATACAACAAGGAATAACGAGCATAAAACACCAATTAAACCTATTCCTAGTAAGATTGTCAGTAGTAAAGATAGACCACCAACAGCTGCAATAATGATGCCAGAGACAAATAATGTCTTCTCACTAACTTTACCAGCTAAGCGACCAGTAACCTGACTGGCAATAATAATACCAATACCGTTAATTGCAAAGAACAAACTAAATTGCTGTGGTGATGCACCGTATATATTTTGCAATACAAATGGTGATCCCGAAATGTACGCAAACATTGCCGCTGTTACTAATCCTTGTGACAATGCATATCCCATAAATAAACGATCCTTTAACAGTTTTCCATATGTCGCCAACGTTCCTGACAAACCACCTGTCTCTCTTTCTTCAGGAGGTAATGTTTCGCGTAATACGAAAGTAGCTGAAACTAACATAAATACACTAATTGCTCCAAGAACGATAAAGACACCGCGCCACGTTGTAAACTGTAATAATTGCCCTCCAATAATTGGAGCTAAAATAGGTGCTGCTCCGTTTACTAACATAAGCAGTGAGAAAAACTTCGTCATTTCAGAACCTGAGTACATATCACGTACCATTGCACGTGATATAACAATCCCTGCTGATCCTGAAGCTCCTTGTAAGAAGCGTAATAACACTAAAGTCCAAATAGATGGCGCAATAGCACAAAGTAAAGAAGAAGCAACATAAATAATAAGAGCAATAATAAGAGGTTTGCGTCTTCCATAAATGTCACTAATTGAACCGACAAATAATTGTCCTACTGATAACCCAAGTAAACAAGCTGTCAATGTAAGCTGCGCGAGGGATGCGCCTGTTTGTAAATCATCCGTTAACTTTGGTAACGAAGGCAAATACATATCAATAGATAATGGTCCAATCGCCGTAAGTGTCCCTAATACAAGAATCATCCATAACCTGTTCATCTTTACAGGTTTATATATTTCGTGATTAACTTCATTCACTTTTTCCATTCACCCTTTCCTATACACATTGAATCGTAACAATTATAGTTACATCATAAACATACGTCAAGTACAGCGCATTTTCCTCTTTCATAACGCAAAAAAAAGCGATAGAGATTCTATCGCTTTACTTTTTCACATTACTATTCGTAAATTTAGATACCGAGGCCATCGTCTCTCCCGTATCTAAATATGTAATTTGAATTGGATCTCCCACTTCTGTAAACATAGCATATGGGAATTTCTTCACAGGTATCATAAATACCTTTTGTTCATTCTCTAAAAGCACGTACACGATTGTATTTTCACCTGATTTTTCTTTATATACACGTTGTACAATACCTTCTTTTTGCGCTTCTTTTCCTGTTGAGGTTGGTCTAAAGGTATCACCATTCCCGCTCATTACGTTTTTATAATTCTCGAGCGCTTCTTTCTGCGAAGAACCTGTCGCAAATATTTTTGCATTAGCAGCATATACAACTGTATGTGCACGTACTAGGCCTCCGTCATCAACAACCGGAATAATCCAAGCTGGTTTACCATATACGTTATAAATGACAGGCATTGTCCCATGCCATTTCTCTCTCTTAAAGGAGTTATCTACTACTTCTGTAGCTGCTGAACCATCCATAATTCCCTTTACTTCTTTGCCGTTATAGTAATACAACTTACCTGTACGCGCATCAATAAGCGAGTAACCTAACGCAGAATCTACTCCTTCTTTCGGAGAGGTGAAATCAGTAAAGTAATATAGCGTTCCATCCTTACCAAAGATTGGTGTAACTCCTTCTTTCGTTCCCCACTCAGTCGGAATCTTCATATCAGTTTGCGAGAATTTCGTATTCCAAAATCCGTGAATATATTTACCAAAGTACGTATTTAACGTAGATGCAGTCTCATGATTTAATACACCATCAACAAATTTAGGTGCCTTTCCTTTATCATACCTTTTCACTTCACCTGTTTGTGCATCTACTACGACAACACCATCTACCTCAAATCCAGATCTTCCTGAAATAAATTCACCATACGTCATTGTATAATATGGTTTCCCTTTATCATCAACCTCAAATTTAGGTTTCCCTTTAAAGATTAAATTTGGTTCTGCTTGCCTTACCACACGCTCTAAATTATTACCGAAAAACATGCTTGGCACATATTTCATTTTATAACCGAGGTGCAGTTTCGCTTCCGCATCAGGATTCGTACCTGACATCGTTACATACCCTGGAATTGTCTCAGCTTTACGCGCTTTAAAAAATCCTGAAACTTCAATCGGCGCTACATATAAAGCCTCACCGTTTACCATTTGTGGCGTTAATTCTCCTAGCTCAAAATAAGCTACTTTCGGAATATCACCAAATACTTTTTTCATCTTATTCTCCGCTGTCTTTGGCGGCACTGTAAACGGCTGGTCATTTTCAGTAAACGGCTCTGAAATATCTTTCTCTACCTTAACAACAGAATCATATTTCTTTTGCGAGATTACTATATCGTGCAAATAACCAAAGTAGCCGTAACTTGCGAGTAAAATAAACATTAGAAGTCCTTTTAACGTACCTTCTAATTTTCCTATTTGATCTTGTGAAAATAAAACAAGCCCAATTAAAATTGCTGCTGCAACAGAATAATGAGTAAGAATCGAATCTACTCGATCATCAATTAGCCAAAAGTATTCATAGATTGCAATACCTATCCAAAATAAAACAGGAATAACTAAAACAGATGATTTCTTACCCTTTACAACCTTCTTACCTCCCTTCTTATCCACTGCTCGAAGCTTACTGCTACTTCTTGTCCATGGAATCAAAAACAAAGTGAGAATAGCTAAAACTAAAAATTTCATCAAAGGCACTGTCCCCTTTTCTTTTGTATTCCCTTTTAGTATAACAAATAAAGGGTATTCAGGTGAAAATAGGAATCGTTATATTTTTTTACTACTTAATACAATCCCACTCACTACATATAAAATAGATGCAATATAAAAAATTGTACCAATCGTAAAGAAATCTACTAAATATCCTGTGACAATAACCGCTACTGCTCCGCCAATGGATGTCCACACATGGTATTTCCCAATCTCATAGCCAGCCTTTTCCTGCGCAACCTTTCGTGCTAAAGACGTCTTCTCAGTATTACGCTGCACAGCACCTAAAACTCCCATTACAATTTGAAGAATATACACATGCCATACTTCCGTGGCAATCGGAAAGCAAAGCATTAATATTGCCATAGACCACGCGTATACTATTAATAATTTTCTATCACCTACTTGATCAGATACCTTTCCCACTAGTGGATATACAAGTGCTGATGTTAAAGCAAATAAGCCATACGCCCAGCCAAATTGCGAGAAGCTATTTCCAACGTTCCTAAGTAATAATATATAAAAAGGAAATACCATACTTCCTGCCATCATGATGATACTTTGTGAGGCTACAAATCTTCTATATGTCATTTCGTATACTCCCTATAAAATAAATTCACAAATCTCTCTTCTGAATCTATTTCCTTCTTTTTCTTGAGAAATTCTTCAATACGAGGATATGCCCTCTTTAACTGCTCTTTCGTCGGATAAGAATAGTACGGCAAATAGTAACTACCGTTATGCTTTAAAGTAACATCAATCATCTTCCGAATGACATCCTCTGTTTTCTTTATCTCACTATCTGAGCGTCCCTGGTTAATTAAAAGAACCAGCGCAAACATATCATCTTTCGCATAGGACAAAACTGCATTTTCATTCTTTTCCACGTAACGAATCGTAATATTGAGCAAATTAAACTCTTCTTCATTTAATACGTTACGTAAATCATCTATATACTCCGTGAAAGAATCTATAGGTACAAAGTATTCTTGTAACACTTCGGTCCTATTTGGATTTTCATATTCCATAAAGGCACTATCTGATCTCATAACATTATTACGTGTCTCATACTTTCCATCTGTACGTTCAAAGTAACTTCTTTGTATATCCCAAAATGTATTCTTTCCCCAATCACTATAACGCGATAACCCAAGTAAAAATTTCGGTGCAGCTATAATATTTTCTTCTTTTAATTCACTGTACTCTTCTCTCATATTTTGATTTTGTGCCAAAGTATAATCTGTCACATACATCTCTTTTAAAAATGAATTTGGAGCAACAGAAATACGTGCTAAGTGCATACGAACATTCTCATCCCTTTTCACTTTCTCTTTGAAATAAGATGCATATTCTTTATAATCTATCATTCTCGTGTGCATTTCATATAATTCATCATCTGTTAACTTTAGCGTCACATCTAAAATAATTCCGAATAAACCGTAACCACCAATGACATATGGGAATAACTCCTTATTCTCTTCCCTACTTACATTACGTACCGTACCATCTGCCATTAATAGTCGAAATGATTCAACCGTATCAATCAATGATTCGTGACGAATATCACGCCCATGTACATTTACACTTAATGAACCACCGACAGTAAAAATATTTTGAGACTGCATGACCTGGACCGCAAGACCATATGGATTTATTTTCTTCTGAATATCATTCCACGTGACACCGCTTTGAACTGTAATCCGCTTCTTCTCTGGATCAAATTCTAATATTTTATTATATCCTTTCATATCGAGCATCGTACCGTTCGGATAATATGTCTGTCCTCCTTGGCTATGTTGCATACCTGCAATGGAAATTTTCTCTCCCGAAACTTTTGCATCTCGCACTAATTTTATTAACGAGTGCTCTTCCGTAGCACTTTCAACACGTTTTATTTTTGTTGGAAGCAACTTACCTACATCGCTCATAATAGGATGATCAAGTTGTTTTTTATACGTATGTACAGACGTTGCAAGCAAAACCGTATATGCTACAATGATCACTGCTATCTTTCTTTTTTTCAAATGACACTCTCCTTATTAGCAACAAAAAGAGATACCTGTTCTTTCAGGTACCTCTCTTAACAGTCATTACTTTGCTGCTGGCAATTGTATTGGTTCAAATTTATCATACGATGTAAACTTTGCATCCGTAATAATGTGTGCTTTATCCTCACCATTACTGCTCATAACCATATCTATCTTTGCTGATTCATATTTAAAATCTTTTGTAATAATATATTCCCCATCTATTTCTTCTATCTTTGCATTTTGGCCTTGTAGCATTTGTTTCTGCTTTTCATCCATACTAGCTAGCATACTCTCTGTCTCTTGTCCTTTTAATGCAAATTTCAGCTTATACTTATCTCCGCTTTTCTCCATCTTCACCTTGTTTAAAATTTCCGATGGAACTTCTAAATTATCTACCATTCCTTGAGTCGCATTCATTCCGTTAGCATTTAATTGTTCCTCTGGTACAGACATAACTTCACCCGTACTAGGATTTTTTACCTGACCAGCAATTTTTCCACCTACATCATAAACAACAACCTCTGTACCAGAAACATTCATTTCAGAACGAGAATTCTTTTTCTTCGGCTCTAGTTGCATTTTGGCCTTCATTACATTCATCTCTGTTCCTTCAGCCTTTATTCCCACATCATATGTCATCGTTACATTTTCTTCGTTTTTAAAAGCTTCATTCGCTTTATTGAAAACATCCTTCGCTGTTAATTCTTTTTCTTTCTGCACAGCTTCTTTTTTCGGTTCATCAGTCTTTTTTGTTTTCTCATTACTACACCCTACTCCTAGACCGACTGCAAGTACTAAGCTTGAAATTAAAATAAGTTTTTTCATAACGTCCACTCCTTCCCCAAAATAATATCATCTCTTTTCCTATGAAATCTATATAATTCGTAATATTTCTCTTTAAATTTATTCCCCATATAACAACATGTTTGAGGAAAAGTTTAAATATGATGTAAATAATAACAACTCATTTCAGGAGGTCATTTATGAAAGCGATTATTTGCACAAAGTATGGACCACCTAATGTTCTCCAGCTTCAAAATATAGAAAAGCCTAAACCTAAAAAAAATGAAGTATTAGTTAAAATTCACGCAACAAGTGTATCGACTGGAGATTGTAGAATACGTGGCTTTAATAGCCCCCTCTTATTTTGGATTCCTATGCGTATCATATTAGGTTTCAGAAAACCGAGAAAACCTATACTTGGCGTAGAGTTATCCGGTGAAATCGAAGACATTGGAACAGATGTAACACAATTTAAAAAAGGAGATCCAGTTTTTGCATTAACAGAACTAAACCTTGGTGGTTATGCCGAATACACATGCGTGCATGAAAGTGGATTAATAGCATTAAAACCTACCAATGTGACATATGAAGAAGCTGCCGTTATTCCTTTTGGCGGAACTTCAGCATTGCACTTCCTTAGAAAAGGACAGATAAAAAAAGGACAACGAGTACTTATATACGGCGCCTCTGGGTCAGTAGGGACAGCTGCCGTACAACTTGCTAAATACTTCGGGGCGACTGTCACAGCCATTTGTAGTAGTTCGAATTTCGATTTAGTAACAGGTTTAGGGGCAGACAACGTAATTGATTATATGAAAGAAGATTTTACTAAGCAGGGCGAGCACTACGATATTATATTTGATGCAGTTGGAAAATATAAAAAGTCTCTTTGTACAGATGCATTAATGCCTAATGGAAAATATGTATCTGTGAACGGAATGATGGCAAAGGTCAGTAAAGAAGATATGAACCTACTAAAACAACTAGCTGAAACAGAAAAGCTAAAACCTGTTATTGATAGAACTTACCGATTAGAAGAAGTTGCAGAAGCCCATACGTATGTAGAAATGGGCCATAAAAAAGGAAATGTTTCGATTACCTTAAAATAGAATATATTCTGAAAATAATATTGACAATTCCTTTTGTAAGATTTACTATTAGTACCATATTTAAAAACTACATATACATACTCTTATCAAGAGTGGCGGAGGGACTGGCCCGATGATGCCCGGCAACCGAGCTTATAACGTATAAGCTAAGGTGCTAATTCCTGCAAAACGAGTTTTCGTTTTGGAAGATAAGAGAGGAATCTATTTCGTCTATTCGGCACCTCTCTTATTTTTGGGAGGTGCTTTTTATTTTGGAACGTATAAGAAGGGGGATTTATAGATGAAAAAGGTATTATTAAGCATTGTAAGCGGAGCAGTATTATTATTAGGCGCATGTAGCGTGAGTTCAGATAAAGAGGTAAAAGCATTAGACGAGAAAAAGATTACTGTCGGTGTAACAGGTGGACCACATGAACAAATTTTTGAAAAGGTAAAAGAAGTTGCAGCAAAAGATGGTCTCGAAATTGATATAAAAGTATTTAATGATTATGTAGCGCCAAACGTATCTTTAGATGAAAAAAGCCTTGATGTAAATAGCTACCAAACGAAATCGTATTTAGATGTCTTTAAAGCTGAACGCAATATGAAATTAGCTGAAGTATTTTCAACAGTAACATTCCCTATGGGCGTATATTCTAAAGACATAAAAGATGTAAAAGACTTAAAAGAGGGCGATGCAATTGCTGTACCAAATGACCCAACGAATGAACTTCGAGCTTTAAAATTATTTGAAAAAGCAGGGGTTTTAAAAGTTGATCCAAAGGCTACAGAAAAAGCGACTGCAAAAGATGTAATTGAAAATCCGAAAAATTTAAAGATTGTTGAATTAGAGGCATCTCAATTACCAACACAGCTAAGTGAAGTGAAAGCTGCTGCGATTAACACAAACTTTGCATTAGGTGCAAAACTAAATCCAGCGAAAGATTCCATTTTCCGCGAAGGAAAAGATTCACCATACGTGAACTGGGTCGTTGTTCGTACTGAAAATAAAGATGATGCCGTTGTAAACAAATTAAAGAAAGCTTATCAATCTAAAGAAGTAAAAGAGTTTATCGAGAAAAAATTTGATGGTTCAGTTTTACCATCTTGGTAGGAGCTGACGATAATGATTGAATTAAAAAACATATCCAAAGTATTTACAACAAAAAAAGGGAATGTTGAGGCTCTTAAGTCTACTTCCCTTAAAGTAGAAAAAGGCGAGGTATTTGGAATCATTGGGTATAGTGGCGCTGGTAAAAGTACATTGATTCGATGTGTAAATTTATTAGAAAAACCAACGACAGGAACTATCATTGTAAACGAACAAGACTTAACAACTTTATCGACAAAAGAACTAGCAAAGGCGCGACAAAAGATCGGAATGATTTTTCAAGGTTTTAATTTACTTAAAACTGTTACCGTCTATGAAAATATTGCATTACCTTTACGCCTTGCTGGCATTCCAAAAGCGGAAATTGAAAAAAGGGTAGAAAAGTATTTACGCGTTGTCGATCTTTTCAATCGAAAAGATGCTTATCCAAGTGAACTTTCTGGCGGTCAAAAACAGCGCGTTGCCATTGCACGTGCACTATCACATGAACCTGAAGTTTTATTAAGTGATGAAGCAACAAGCGCATTAGACCCAGAAACAACCGATTCCATCCTTGATTTGTTATTAAAGATTAACGAAGAAATTGGAATTACGATTTTACTCATTACACACGAAATGAATGTCATCCAGCGTATATGCGACCACGTTGCCGTTATGGAACATGGATCTGTAGTCGAAAGCGGGACTGTGAAAGATATTTTCACAAACCCACAACATGTAACAACGAAGAAATTTGTAAATAGCGCATTTGCAGCGAAAATTCCAGAAGAGGTACAGAAAGAACTACAAAGTACTGGAGAAATTGTAACACTTTCATTTATTGGCACTACTTCAGGAGAACCTGCCTTAGCTGTCGCTACGAAACGTTTCCAAGTATATCCGAATATTTTGTCCGGTAATATTACGCAGTTAAAACATGAGGCATACGGGAAACTTGTCGTTCATATGCAAGGGGAACAAAATGAAATCCACCGTGCTTTATCATTTTTACAAGAGCAAGGAATCATCGTAGAAGGAGGTAGAACAGATTATGGGAAACAAGTCCTTTTTGGATGAATGGGGTAAAGTCATATGGGAAGCAACAATCCAAACATTTCAAATGACATCTATTTCATTACTCATCTCGATCCTTATTGCACTGCCACTTGGTGTCACACTTGTTTTAACGAGACCTGGTGGACAGCATGAAAATAAAATTATCTATCCTATTCTTAATACAGTTATTAATGTCATTCGCTCTCTTCCATTTATCATTCTATTATTCTTTATTTTACCTTTCACAAAATTTCTGATGGGAACATCCATTGGTGTGCAAGGTGTTATCGTACCGCTTGTCGTCTTCACAGCCCCTTATATCGCACGTTTAATGGAGACAGCTTTACTAGAAGTAGATCGCGGTGTCATTGAAGCCTACCAAGCGATGGGCGTTTCTACTATAAAAATCATTTGGCACGTTATGGTGAAAGAAGCTCGTCCCTCCCTTGTACTCGGATTAACAATTGCAACGATTGGCTTAATCGGCGCAACAGCAATGGCTGGTCTTGTAGGTGCTGGCGGGCTAGGGGATTTAGCATATCGCTTCGGACATTTACGCTACGAACCTGAAGTCATGTATGCAACCGTCTTTATTTTAATTATCATCGTTCAAGGATTACAGTCTTTAGGGAATGGTGTTGCACGAAGACTGAAGAAAGATTAAAAAAGAAGGTATCTCACCAAGGTGAGATACCTTCTTTTTATCTTTTAAATCCACCTTCTGAATGAATAACTTGCCCAGTAATCCACTCAGCTTCTTCACTTACTAAAAATTTAATAAGTCTAGCTGCATCCTTTGGCTCACCAATTCTGCCAAAAGGAAACATCGGCTTTAACCCTTGTTTTATCTCTTCAGTCATCCATCCTGTATCGGTTGGTCCTGGATTAATTGCATTCACTGTTATTCCTAAATGAGCTACCTCCGCTGACAACGTGCTAGTAAGAGCATCAATAGCTCCCTTCGTTGTTGCATACGCCAGTTCTCCAGCCATAGGCCCTTGAAATTGCCCCGAAGTCATATTCACAATTCTACCACCAGATTTTTCATCAAATCCTCGGGCAAATTGACTGCTTAACAATGTAGTTGCACGAATATTTACCATGTAATGCCTATCTAATTCTTCAGCAGTCAAAGTAGAGAAATCATTATTCGTAGAATATGCTGCATTATTAATTAATATATGAGGGTACCCTAATTGTTCAGTAACTTTATTTATAAGCTCTTTCGGTGCATCATTCTGAGTTAAATCTAACTCCATACTTGATACTTTAACACCGTTTTTTAGTAACTCTTCTTTTAATTGTATTTGTTCATTTTTATCAACGCCCCAAGGCATCTCTTTATCGTAAGCTGTCCAATACGTAAAAAATATATCGTATCCTGATTCAGTTAATTCTTTACAAATTGCTGCGCCTATACCATCTAGACGACTTACGCCTGTAACAACTGCTACTTTATTTTTTAATTGGTTCATCATATACTCCTCCAAGTTTAAAGGACGCATATTTTATATAAGAGATATAAACTTTCCCACAAAAAAGACAGATACATAAAATAGGCACCTATCCTTATAAAAGGAATGTACAAGCCAAATATGCATTCCTTGAATGATTTACAGATAACTAAATAAACCCTCGCTTATGAGAGAAAAATTCATCTATCTAATTTCGAATCATTACAAGTTCATCCACATATTGAGTCTTTGTCCCCTCTCCATATATCTCCAAATTTCATTCTACCATTAAAGATTTAATATTTCAAAAAATAAAATAACCACTCTTGTTTATAAAGTATCATGTACTATAAACCATAGTTAATAACTAATTTAAATTTAAGTGTATACATTTACCATTACCTATTCGTTGTATAAGTGTAGGGAGGAAAATGATGGGAAAAGAAAATATATTGACCTCCTATCTTATCAATTTAGGAGAGGAAGTGTTCAAACTACTATTAGCGAAAGGGGCTATAAAAGAAGATGCAGAAGACATCATCCAAAATACTTTCTATAAAGTATATACGTTGCTAGATGACCTAACCGAAAGTAACATACGGCCATGGTTTTTTAGGGTCGCATTAAATGAATACATTGACTTGAAGAGAAAAAAAGAGCAGCAAAACATCTATTTAACTGAAGAGATTTATTCAAAACTACAGTATACAGACCGAAAATTGGATGCTGTTTTAAATAAAGATGAGATTTTCTATTTATTAAAAGATATAAAACTAGAATATAAAGAAGCCTTCTTTTTAAAATATTATTATGATTTTTCATATGAAGAAATCGCCCTAATACTAGATATTCAAGTTAACAGCGTCAAACAAAAGTTACATCGTGCACGTAAAGCAATTCACTCAGAAATAGGAGGAAAACCTTAATGGATACTTCTTTAAAAGATGCATTAAAAAAAGCTAAAAGAAAACAGTTACTTAAAATCATCATTACTTCTGTTATCGTTGTAATCATGCTTATCCCTATCATTTATAAAGTTGGCAATTACTTTGCAGCGAAAAGTTCGACAAAGCTTCACGAACGACTATTTTTACATAACTCAATTGCAGAACCTAATGTCCATATTGATTCTCAAGTTACGAGTAATTCTTCTATGTTCGGTGGCAATATTATATCAAACCGTTCCAAAAACATTAACGGTTATGTAGTCCCATGGAACACATTAACAAGTTCTTATGGTTGGTTCCTGACTCATATTGACTTCAATGAGTTAACACCTGGCTTTTATTGGTCAGATACAAATTTCTATGAGTATGATAAACAAACAAAGAATAAATTTGCGACATTTTATAATCCGGCTATTAAAGATTATCACGATGGTGTGCAAAATGAATTAGGGGCAGTTTCACAAATGAACAACTATGTTGCCGAAGTTGCCATCTCTTTCAATCAACCTTATACATTAAAAGAAATTCAAACAAAAATACCAGATAACTTAAATATCGTATGGCTATATATGACCTCACCCATTGGAGATGAAAGTGAAGGACCTGCCGGTATGCCCGTTTACGGATTCAATCCAGACAAGTCTCCTGAAGAAGCGTACAAAGAGTTCGTTGATTCACTTAACCAATACGATGACGATGGACATGACGAAGATATCCAGAAATTTTTAAAAGCAAACAAAAACAAACCATTCGATCAAGTGAAAATTTTAGGTGTTATGCTAACAGGAAAAACGGAAAACTTTAAGGCGTTAGAAAATCAAGACTTTATTCGTGGTGCTTCTGTAGGAGTGACTGCGCAAATTGTTCCTTATATAAAACCGGAGAAATAATAGTAATGCCCAGATATGCTAAAAAAACTAAATGAATCTGTTTACTATGGGAGCTCTCTACTAAAATAGATAGCTCCCATACCACATTTATTCTTCACCTTCCAAAAATAAATTTCAAAATGCTTTATGTACAATTTTACAAATAAAAAATTATAAACTTGTTCACATTATATCCATTGTGAATTTATTCACAATGGATATATAATAAACATGTAAATACAATATTGGAGGGATTTCAATGGTTATCAATTTTTTAAGAACTGATAAACGTGCTACTTTCATATTATTACTTTTACGGCTTTACATAGGATATACATGGTTCGCTGCTGGGATAGGCAAAGTCTTCGGACAATCTTTTGACGCAAGTGGCTTTCTAAAGGGTGCTATTGCTCAAGCATCAGGTGACCACCCTGCCGTACAAAGTTGGTGGGCAGACTTTCTTCAACATTTTGTTCTTCCAAACGCAGACCTATTTAGCTTTTTAGTTCAATGGGGAGAAATTTTAGTAGGTCTAGGTTTAATTTTAGGCGGATTAACAAAAACAGCTGCATTTTTCGGAATCATAATGAATCTTTCATTTTTATTAAGCGGAACTGTTAGTGTAAACCCAAACTTACTTATTTTGACTATGTTCATTTTAGTTGCAGGGCAGAACGCTGGACGTATTGGATTAGATGGCTATGTTTCCCCTAAACTTTTCCGTAAAAACAACCACGGAACATATAAATTAAGTAAAACTGCGTAGTAACAGTTTACTCTTAAAATATAAATAAGAAAAAGAGCCTGAGTATGATATTATCCCCTTTAGGT
>NZ_NVAP01000022.1 GCF_002567495.1 Bacillus cereus
CTATAGGGTACATTTTATATAGTGGATGTTCTTTTACTATATAGCTGATTTATTTCTTTAAACCAGCTGCATAAAAAGGTCCATGAACTGCAATAGTTGATAAAATACGAGCAATCTCCTCAGGTGTTTCTTTTTGTCCATTATTTAACCATTGCTGGATGACACCTATATGTGCAGATGCCATATAAGAAGTTAAGTATTCGCTTGGAACAAGTAAATTCTCCTTATTAATGAGAGGACCATTCGTATCTTCAAATAATGTTTTCCACATAAAGTCTTTCAGTTTTGTTTGGAAAGATAAATCTCCTTTCGGACTTAGTACAGCTCTCATAAAATCGCTATTTTCATTTAGAAATTCAAGAATAGAAGTGATAAGTATAAATGGCATTGTTGGAGAAGGATTTGTTCCAAGGTCAGCAATAACTTCCGGGAATTTCTGTTTAGCAATGTTAGAAAACTCGTACATAATGTCTTCTTGGCATTTTGTCATTAAATCAAATTTATCTTGATAGTGCGCATAGAAAGTACCGCGATTAATGTTTGCTTTCGTTGTAATATCTTTCACTGTAATGGCGTCAAAACCTTTTTCTTCAATTAGCTCCACCAATGCATTTCGTATGGCAGTTTTCGTACGAACAACACGTAAATCTAAATTACTATCGCGCAAAGCATGTCCCTCCTTAATTTTACTCAACACATTTAGAAGATGTGTCTTATAACCGACACATTCACGATTTTTGATTATTGAATAAGACTTAGCTCAAACATATAATTCAAAATATAAATAAACAACACGTTGTTCATTTATTGTAACGAAAATTAAAGGAGGAGAAAAGAGAATGTTTAAAAATAAACTTTTATTGTTATCACCAGTTATTGCTCTACTTGTTGTTTTTATTTTTTCACTAACGTTATTTCCAACTGTTCAACCGCAGCCGAAAAACTTGCCAATTGCAATTGTAAATGAGGATCAAGGTGTAGAAATTCCAAATCAACCGAAAATGAATATGGGGCAAACGATCGTTGATAACATGAAAAAAACAGTGAAATCAGAGGAAGAACCTGCGGTAAAGTGGGTAGAAGTGAAAAATAAGGAAGCAGTTCAAAAGGGGTTAAATAATAAAGAGTATTATGCAGCGTTAGTCATTCCGAAAGAATTTAGCGCAAAACAAGCATCATTACGAACGCCACAGCCATCTTCACCTGAGATAGAAATATATATTAATCAAGGAATGAATACGGCTGCATCAACTATGGCAGGGCAAATATTACAGGCGATCGTTGATAATATGAACAATAATATCCGTACGCAAATATTAGAAGGATTGAAAGCAAAAGGAGCTACTGTAACAACAGACCAAGCTGAAAAATTAGTAACACCTATTGTAACGAACGTGAAAAATGTGAATGAGGTCGGAAAAAATAGTGCGAACGGTAACTCACCAATATCATTGTTCCAGCCGTTATGGATTGCAAGTTTAGCTAGTGCAGCGATTATTTTTATTGCGATTAGTAAAATGCCGGTAGGTACAAGAAAAGAAAACTTTGTATCAAAACTGAAACAAATAGTAGCTGGAGCAGTTGCAACACTTGTAATTGGATTTTGTCTTACATGGATCGCAGATGGGATGGTAGGGTTAAATATTTCGAACTTCATGGATACAGCTCTATTCTTATCCATTACTTCTTTTAGCTTCTTCTTAATGATATCAGCGGTACTTTCATTAGTTGGAATAAAAGGAATTGGTGTATTTGCACTCTTACTATTTTTCGGGGCGCCGTTATTATCATTAGCACCTGAGATGTTGTCTCCGTTTTATCAAGACTGGGTTTACCCATGGTTACCAATGAAATTTATGATCGAAGGCTTAAGAGAAATCTTCTTCTTCGGAAAAGGGTTAAGCTGGAATACACCTGTTACTGTACTCGTTTGGATTGGTATAGTAAGTGCGGTTATTATATTAGCAACTGCATTCAAACGTAGTGCAGTAAAAGGGCATAAAACAGAATTGAACGCTTAAAAAAAGCCGTTTCACTAAATTAGTGAAACGGCTTTTGGTGATGAAATCTATAAGCTGAAAAATGAGTATTTGCTGTTGTCGCCTTGGAATAAATTTTGATGACTTTTTTTCAATGAAAAAGCCTGATTGTTAAAAAGTGTTGTATGTAATTAAGCCGGAATTTCTAAAGATCGCGTACGTTCCAAACAATCTCACCGCGCTCGTCATCCCACGTACTGTGATGCCTCTTAAACCCAATCTTTTCTAGCACCCGGAGGGAAGCAATATTCCAAGCGCCTACAGTCGACCAAAGCCTGTGGCGCCCAGTAGCAATTGCAGCGTCCAGTACAACGGATGCTGCCTCAGTCGCATAACCTTTACCACGAGCGCTGCGGAACAATTCGTATGCAATCTCCGGCTCTTCAAGTGTGGAACGACCGATAATCAAGCCACAGTATCCAATAAAATCGCCTTCGTCTCGCCTACGAATAGTGAGAAGGGAAATACCATTTTCGTCTGCTTTCTTGCGCATCTCAATAAGCCGGCTACGAACGGAATCAAGGGCTGGCATGTCCACACCACGTTCGCCAATTAATTTTCTTATCCAAACTGAATCAGATTCCTCCCACATACTCAGGTCAAGTCGTTCGGTTTGTAGCTGGAACTCCATAGTTTTAAATAAAGATGGCATAGTGGAACCTCCTAGTTATGTCACTGAACTCATAATAGCTTCGCACCGCATCATGTTGAACTTCTCGTTGATTCGCGAATGTATTTTCCCACTCCCGCGAGAGTTTATAGCAACAGTATACAATAGTGTTATTTTTATGCATAAGCAATTCTTTTGCAAAATAGACCATTTTCTCAAACTTTACTTTCAATCTAAAGCTGTCCCGTTATATACACATGCTCCTACTATTTCAAAATGCATAAAATGTTATGCGAAAGTATGGAGGGGATACGATGTATAATTCGAATTATTATGATTGGTATAGGCAGAATGATAAGTTGATAAGTGATATTGAAAAAGCTATAAATGGAGAGTATAGCGCTATAAGCTGCTATGCAAAATTAGCGAATATGGCTCCAAATCAAGCAGAGCAAAAACAAATTCTTGAAATTCGTAATGATGAAATAAAACATTTTCATCACTTTGTACAAATTTATACGAATTTAACTGGCAGGCAGCCGAAACCACAGATTACCGAAGACTGCCCGAATACCTACTTACAAGGATTAGAGTTCGCTATACAGGATGAACAAAAGACAGTAGATTTTTATTTGGAAATTTCAGATGAGACATCGGATGCACATCTGAAAGATTTGTTACGGAGAATAGCTGCGGATGAACAAAATCATGCGGTATGGTTTTTATATTATTTTGTGAAGTCGAAGTGAGCATTAAGAATGACTGATGTGGTGAATATAGTAGAAGTTATTTTAAAACGCAGTGCAACGATTGAATAAGATATGTAAATGTAAGTAGAAGGAAACCGTTTCGCTAGTAGTGGAGCGGTTTTTTATGATGTACATAGGTATCGACAAAATATAGTAATTAAATTTGATATATAATGTATGGAACAAAAATAAATAAGCTAGGAGCAGACAGATGAAAAGAGGGATTACAGTAGATATTCTAGATGGATATGATAATTTACTTTGGAAAGTCTTAAAGCCAATTGATATTACTGCATTTGATTGGCAAGCCATGGGAAGGGATGAAGCTTATATAATAGTAGGGAATGAATTAGGTCCAGAATTATTTTCAGAAGATAACGAGATCATGGCAGGTTCAGCTTTAAAAAAGCTAATAAAAGACAACATATATTATCTTTTATTTGTAGACTTAAAAGCATATCCAAAAGGGGAAGTACTAGGAGAAATTGAAACATATGAAGAATTTAAGGAGAGTAAGTGTGAAGTAGTCGTATTAGTAGCAGATGGTGATTACATACAAATTTATGTGAAAAACCAAGAAGAGATTGAAATGATGTATGAAAACGCACGGAATCAAGGATTGTATGTAGAATATATTACAGATGAAAATGATGGAAGGACTCGTATGTCAGTATGGTAGTAATGTGAAAGGGGAACAGCAATATGGAGAGAACTATAAGTAAAGAATATACAATTCGAATTGCTACTGAAAATGAGAGTGATAGTATTAAAACACTATTAAAAGAAGTAGCACAATGGCTACAACATAAAGAAGTGGATCAGTGGCAGTATCTTTTAGGAGAGGAAGCTACGGCTGAAATACTAGAACGTATAAGAGAGAAATATACGTATGTTGTTCTGAAAGAAGATGAAATAGTTGGTACGGTTACAGTTTCTCCTAAACAAAATGAATGGGATGAACATATTTTTGGTAAAGAGGAAGTTTCTAATTCATTATATATTCATAGATTTGCGGTGAAACGGAAGTACAAGGGAAATGAAATAGGAGAATGGATTTTGAGGTGGGTAGAAGAGAATGTGCAATGTGATAAAGAGTATTTGAAGTTAGATTGCGTGGGGCATAATCGTACGTTGAATGATTTTTATAAGAAAAATGGTTTTGAATATGTTGGAAGTACGGATGGGCTTAGTAAGTTTCAAAAGAAAAGGAGAATGTGAATGCATTCAATTAACGTAAGTTTAGTTGAAAAGTTAATACAGGAACAGTTTCCCGAATGGGCCCATTTAGAAGTGAAACCTGTAAAGTTTAGTGGACATGATAATAGAACGTTTCACTTAGGGGATGAGATGAGTGTAAGGTTACCGAGTGATGCGGCATATGCACCGCAAGTAGAGAAAGAAAATAGTTGGCTCCCTATATTAAGTAAGGGACTTTCTTTACCAATTTCTATACCAATTGCGAAAGGGAACCCGTCTGAAGCGTATCCATGGCCTTGGTCTATTAATAAGTGGATAGAAGGGGATACAGTCACGAAAGAAAATGTTCGTGACTTAAGTGAATTTGCGGCGGACTTAGGATCGTTTTTAGTAGAATTGCAATCTATTGATGCGAGTAACGGCCCTTTAGCTGGAGCACATAATTTTTACAGGGGCGGACTTATATCGGTATATGATGAAGAGGCGAGAGTTGCTATCGAAAATAATAAGGATATTTTTGATGATGCATTATTAAAGCATCTTTGGAATTTAGCACTTAGCTCAACATGGGATCGTGAACCAGTTTGGGTGCATGGAGATGTAGCGCCGGGTAATTTACTCGTTAAAGGTGGAAAGCTTTGTGCCGTAATTGATTTTGGTATTTTAGGAGTAGGAGATCCTGCTTGTGATGCAGCGATGGCTTGGACGTTTTTTGATAGAAGTAGTAGAAAAATATTTAAAGAAGTATGGCAAATAGATGAAGAAACGTGGAATAGAGCAAGAGGTTGGGCACTTTGGAAAGCGTTAATTACATATGATACGAATAAGGTAAGTAATAAGGTAGTAGCAGACGAATCGTATCGTGTCATTCAAGTGATTGTGGATGATTATGAAAAGTAATAGAAAAAGCCTATTTTGATTGTATATTTCAACATAGGCTATTTCATATGATCAAATAGTAGAAATGGAAAGAAGGAATATAATGTAATTATACAGAATATTTAGATAATAGGAGGTGTCGAATTTTGAATGAAATGGAATTAAAGAGTAATGTAATTAAGACAGGGCGAGAGAAGGGGATTATTCTTCGGTTTATACTCGCTAGTCTCGTTGGGGTGTTTATGTTTTTCGTCCCTGTTACGATAAACGGTGCATCATCTATTATGATTGATCATATCGTATCATGGATTAGGGCTTCCGCTCCAGGCGTAGTTCCTTATTACGCATTATTTGTTATGGCAATTGGTGCAATTTATCCATTTTATACGAAGAAATGGAATGCATCTATCGTAGACATTTGTTTTTCTATTTTAAAAGTAGTTGGCGTCGTTTTTGGTGTATTATATTGTTTGAAAATAGGGCCAGCTTGGTTCTTTGCACCAGATGTAGGACCGTTTTTGTATGAGAAACTAGTCATATCAGTAAGTTTGCTCGTTCCAATTGGCTCGGCATTTTTAGCGTTATTAGTTGGATATGGATTGCTTGAATTTATCGGTACATTTTGTCGTCCGATTATGAGGCCATTATGGAATACGCCAGGGAGATCGGCGATTGATGCAGTTGCTTCCTTCGTTGGAAGTTATTCGCTTGCCCTTCTTATTACGAATCGTGTGTATAAAGAAGGAAAGTATACGACAAAAGAAGCAGCAATTATCGCTACAGGATTTTCTACAGTATCCGCTACATTTATGATTATCATCGCAAAAACATTAGATATTATGCATTTATGGAATGTTTATTTTTGGACTACGCTTGTTGTAACATTCATCGTGACTGCTATCACCGTAAGAATACCACCACTTAGTAGAAAACCCGATACATATGTAACAGAAGAAGGGTTCCCAGAGCCTGTTTATAAAGAAAAAATGCTAGAACGTGCTTGGGAGGATGCGTTAGAAGTATCAAAGTCTGCACCGAGCATTATGAACAATATTGCAGTGAATTTGAAAGACGGTTTTATTATGACGATGGGAATTTTACCATCTATTATGTCAGTAGGATTAATTGGTATCGTCTTAGCGAAATTCACGCCAATATTTGATTGGATCAGCTATATTTTCTATCCATTTACGTGGGCTTTACAATTACCAGAAGCAGATTTAGCCGCTAAAGCAGCATCAGTTGGCATTGCGGAAATGTTTTTACCTTCTCTTTTAGTTGTAAGTGCACCACTTGTGACAAAGTTTGTCATTGCGGTTGTTTCGGTATCATCTATATTGTTTTTCTCCGCTTCCATTCCTTGTATTTTATCGACAGATATTCCGTTAAAAGTATCGGAACTTATTATTCTCTATGTACAAAGAACGATATTAACGTTACTTATAATTACACCGATTGCTTATTTGTTGCTTTAAAGTTTTAAAAAGATAAATCTATAACAAAAGAAACCTTCTGTAAAAGGAAGGCTTCTTTTGATTAAAAGCGGGGTATTTTTATTTATTTTTCGTATATGACGTAATGCTTCTTAAGAAGATTCCTAGTCCTGCAAAAAAGAATCCTAGGCATAATAAGCTGCCTGGCGTTCCCCAAGTAATTTGATCTAGCATTTTTATCCCCTCCCGTTTATCATTATATAGTATTTATTGGGAATTATCCGAATTTTATTTTTTGAAAGGTGCGATAGTAACGATTATCGATGAGCCTTCCCACCTTATAAGGGAAGAGTATATTTGAAAAAATGATTCTTTTAAATACATTCTGTTATCCTTATAATCAGTTTTTGTTTCATATGATATAGTAACAACAAAGGGGGCTTACAAATGGAAATGATTCACGAAAGAGTAAAGTTACGGTTAATGGATAGTGATGATGTCGAAACTTTGTTTTCGATTGTAGAAGGAAATCGGGATATTTGGGCGTATTTAATCTCTAAAATGGATAGTGTTCAAGATATGCAGCAATATGTGCAAAAAGCGATACAGGGTTATGGGAAGGGTACTCAAATACCTTTCGTAGTCGTAGATCAACAGACGAATAAGATTGTAGGAAGTACACGTTTATATAATATTTCAGTAGAAGATAAGACAGTTGAGTTAGGGCAAACGTGGTATCATCCAAGTGTGCAACGTACGAGTATAAATACAGAGTGTAAGCATATGCTTCTCCAGTATGCTTTTGAAAAACTGCATATGTTGAGGGTGCAAATTAAGACAGATGTAAGAAATGAAAAAGCACAGCGAGCAATTGAAAGGTTAGGTGCAGTAAAAGAGGGTGTGCTTAGATATGAAAGAAAATTACCGAGTGGTTATGTGAGAGATGCAGTGGTGTACAGTATTATCTCGAGTGAATGGCCGGGCGTAAAAGAACAATTGTTAGAAAAATTAGAGTTGTATAAAGAAAAGCTATAATTCGTGTTTTGAAAGGTATATTGTTCGTGAAGCATGAAAAATATACCTTTTTTCTTACAAAATGCTACTTTATTTTAATTCCTTTTGTTTCATCGTTCCCTTCTGAGAAAAAATTCGTTACAATGTAGTTGTATGGTAATAAACTTATGAATTTAAAAAATGTAATGAAAACCGCAAATGAAAATGAATTGATAATCCTCAATTTTAAATGAAAACCCTTTTATACATAAATAACAAGTAAAGTTCCTTCTTTTAAATAAACTCAAACAAAACGATTTGATATAAATGTTTTTTATAGAAGTATGGATGATGTACGGAGGCAATTACAAATGAAAGAAAATAAGAAGAGTAAGAAAAGACGAATCTTTCAAGTATTTTTACTAATGATTTGTTCTGCTATTTTATATGTAAGTTATGCAGCTTACGATATTTGGAGTTATCGTTTTAAAGCAAATGATGACGTGAAAACGGATGCTGGTATCGTACTAGGAGCAGCTTCATGGAACGGAAAACCATCTCCGGTATTTAAAGAAAGAATTAATCATGCGATTTCTTTATATAAAAACGGAAATATTAAAAAGATTATTTTTACAGGTGGTACAAAGTTCGAGGCAGAACTTGAGGAAGCGCGTACTGCAAGAGTATATGCAATGAAACAAGGTGTAAAAGAGGAAGATATTTTAATTGAAACAAAATCCCTTTTCACTGAAGAAAATTTAAAGAATGCGAAGCAAGTTGGAATAGAGAACGGAATACACACATACACGATTGTAAGTGATCCACTTCATATGAAACGCGCAATGAGAATCGCAAAACATATTAATATTGAAGCATATGCTTCACCCACGCCGACATCAGCATATAAAACGTTAGATACAGAAATACCATTCTTCTTTAAAGAATTATTTTCGTATATTGGATATGTAACCTCTTTGCCGTTAAAGGCATTGAAGGGAGACTAATAAGAAAAGAACCTATCTTTAAATAGGAACTTTTCTTATTAGTCAAAAACATTGTATTTTTATCGGAATAGTGAAACAATAGAGAGGTAGCTTCATATAATCATAATGACAAAATGAACGATTTATGAATCGAGCATAAAGGAGATTATAGTATGGCACTCTCATTTATTGAAACAGAAGAACAGTCTTTAATTATTGAGAAAATAAATAAATTGATTCCGAAGTTCATGGAAAGGGAGCATCAATTAAGTGAATTAGGGTCATTTCCGTATGAAAATATAAATGATTTGAAAGATATCGGATATACGAAATTAACGTTACCGAAGGAATTTGGTGGTAATGCGATTTCTTTATATGACTTCGTTTTATTTCAAGAGAAAATCGCGGAAGGCTGTGGAGCTACTGCATTATCGATTGGCTGGCATGTTGGTATTGTGAAAGAGCTAGCGGAAAATCGCTCTTGGAGTGATGATATGTTCAAATGGTTTTGCGAAGAAGTGCGTAATGGTGCGCTCTTTAATCGAGCAGCAACAGAGCCAAAAACAGGGAGTCCGACGCGTGGTGGTAAACCAGAAACAGTAGCGATTCAAAAAGGCGAGAAGTGGATTATAAATGGAAGAAAAACTTTTACAACGATGGCACCAGTACTTGATTATTTTATTATTTCAGCAAGTATAGAAGGCCGAGAAGAAGTTGGCGAGTTTGTCATTCCAAGAAATACGCTAGGCGTATCAATCGAAGAAACGTGGGATAGCGTTGCAATGCGAGGAACTGCTAGCCACGATCTTGTCTTACAAAATGTAGAGATAGAAAACCGCTTTTTTACGAATGTATTGGGCGGGAAAGTGAAACAAAAGGGTATTGGCTGGTTGCTACATATACCAGCATGTTATTTAGGAATTGCACAATCAGCAAGAAATTATGCAGTTCAGTTTGCGGGATCATACAAGCCAAATAGTTTAAATCATTCTATTAGTTTATTGCCAAATGTTAGAAGATTAGTTGGAGAATTAGAACTTGAGCTTATGCAAGCTCGTGTCTTTCTATATCAAATTGCGAAAAAGTACGATGAAGCAGAAGATAAATTATCACTGCAAGTAGAATTAGCAGCCGTGAAATATGCAGTAACAAATGCGGCGATAGCCATTGTAGATAAAGCAATGCGCATCGTAGGGGCAAAAAGTTTATCAGAAAAAAATCCGCTTCATCGTTACTATTTAAACGTCAGAGCAGGATTACACAATCCGCCGATGGATGATGCGACATTGTCTATGTTGGCGGATGCGGCGTTTCGGTCGTAGTTTTTAAAGCTTACATTTTATTGTTTATGGATAATATAGTTGTTTTGAAAGCACGGGTTTGATTAGTGATCAAACCCGTGCTTTTTATGTGTATGAAGTACTTGGTTGAGATGTAGGTTTTTAATATAAATGATTATCATGGTTTTGTGATTGTTTCTTGTTGAAAAATTCTTATTGTAATGCCAGTTTGGAGGCTGTATAAACATTTTTCGTATTTAATCCCAAATTAATGGTCTTTCTAAGTTTATCATTCGTAAATATTGTAAAAATTGACCTGCATGGACCGCATCATGATAGGCAATTCGTAATAGCATATCGCCTAAATATCGTTGATAACCAACATCGCTTCGATCAATAAGTCTTGAATCTAGCTCGGCTATACTTATTGATTGAACATATTCTATGAAATCGGCAAAATATGATTGTGCTAATTCAATCTCTTTTTTAACACAAGTAATTGGTTCGTCATCAAACGGGATGTGAATGTCGTTTATTGAGCCATTGTTTTTTAAAATCATATGATAGTAAAATGTTGAGCTCCATACGTGACGAATCATCTCACCAAAACACATAGCCTCATTATCAGGCCTCCAATTAAGAAATTTATCGGGAAGAGAATTCCATAATTTTTCTGAGCGCCTTCTCGTTTCTTTCAAATTTAATATACTAAGATCAATTGCATTCATAATACATTCTCCTTTACTATTAAACTTAAAATAATTGTATCAATTTAACAGTTAGGGTATCATCGAAATATGAATGTATATCCGAATATCTCATATATAGCTAAACTAATTGCTGAACCTACAAGAGCAATCATCTTAGATTGTCTAATGAATAATTAGGCACTACCTGCTAGCGAATTGGCTTATATGGCAAAAGTGTCACATCCAACAATTAGTTCTCATCTTTCTAAATTAGTAGAGGGGAATCTACTTACAGTTGAACAACATGGTAGACATCGTTACTATCGACTTGCTAATCAAGAGGTGGCAGAAGTTATTGAAAAGTTAGGAACAATCGCACCAACAGTCCAAGTTCGTTCTTTAAAACAATCGGATCAACTAAAGAAAGTTCGTTATGCTCGAACTTGCTATGATCATCTTGCAGGTAAGCTTGGTGTAGAGATAACTGAAAAATTACTTGATAGGAAATTTATAATTTTAGAGGATGGAGAATACATTGTAACGGAACAAGGTAAGAAATGGTTTCTGAATTTGGGAATAAATATTGATAAGGCAGATATAAAAAGGAGGGTATTTGCAAAACCTTGTCTTGATTGGAGTGAACGACGCTACCATATTTCTGGTTGGTTAGGGTCTGCAATTGCAAAACTGCTTTTTGAACAGGGATGGATTACGAAAACGGATAAGAACCGAGCTGTCCATCTTACAAGAAAAGGTATGAAGTTATTGAAAGACCAATTAGGCATTGACATGGAAAATAAAGAAATTAAATAACCTGANNAGGTTATTTAATTTCTTTTAAAATCTTTGGTGATATTTACGCACGGCAAATGAATCGCGTTTGCTTTACGGAAAGAGGTTAACTGAAAAAATAGTAGTTGAGGCGATTCTATTAAATTATTAATCATATTACTTAAAAATTAAGCGTAAGAATATAGTAAATGAAGGGAGATATAAAATGAATAAAGTGAAACTGAAAGTATTTAATATAAAGTATGTAATGATATGTATTTTATTCACGATTATATGTATTCTCACTTCATTCTTCATTTCTAGTAATTCAAACGTATTTAAATCTTATTATATTAATCAATTATTAGGAACGAATTCTACTAAAGGCCTTATGTATATGATAGGCAGTGAAAATCGTTATTTTGCAGAAGAATTTCATAAAGAAAAAGGACGAGCGTCATTGGAATCTTTTTTACTTTCCCTTTCTACAAATATTAATGTAAATGACCTCCGAAGCTTATTAACTCGTGAACTTCCAAATATGAATCAATTTTATTCGGAAATATTAATTGCCGGGGAAGGAACAGATTATACGAACATTCCTGAAGAATCTAGTATTCCTTTAGAGAATATTAAGAATGAAGGTACTGCTGTTAAACACCCAAAGAGTGAAAAAGAAAACAATTCAAATACACAAAATAACGGTGAAAATAAAGTTTTTATTTATCATACACATAGTTGGGAGTCGTTTATTCCTCTAATTCCAGGTGCTACTATACCCGATGATGCCTCTAGTACAAATAATGAAGTGAATATTACGTTTGTTGGAAACTATTTAAAACAAAAGTTAGAAGAAAAAGGAATAGGTGTTTCACATGATACGACGAATATGAGGGATTTTCTGCGAAATAAAAATTTAAATTGGGCTCAATCTTACAAAGGGTCCCGTCAAATATTACAAGATAAATTGGCACAAGATAAAAATATTATGTTTCCCATTGATCTTCATAGGGACGATGCACGAAAAAATATTACAAAGAAAACGATTAATGGAAAGGATTATGCACGACTCTATTTTATTTTAGGTCGAGAAAATCCTAACTATGAAAAAAATAAAAAAATAGTAACAGCAATAAATTCATATTTAGACGAGAAGTATTACGGTTTAAGCCGAGGCATTTTTATTAAAGATCGTAAAAGCGGCAATGGAGTATATAATCAAGACCTTTCCCCGAATGCATTACTTATTGAAATGGGAGGCGTAGATAATACACCAGAAGAATTATATGCTTCCGTTGATGCATTAGTAGAAGCATTTAGCCATTATTATAATGAAGTAACAAAGAAAAATAACTAAATGTATAGGGGAAAACTAGTATTTTTGTAGAATATGAAAAATATAAGATTGCCAATAAATGTTATCAATTGAAAAAAATCTTTCTTTTCATTCTTCTTTTTATAGTTTTATAGGAGAAAGCTATGCTTCTTATTTCACCTACTGTATAATAGGAAAAAAGTACGAAAAGAGGTCATCTCATGCTAGAGGTTATTGCAACATGTTTAGAAGATGTAAAACGAATTGAAAGCGCTGGCGGGAAGCGGATTGAATTAATTTCATCTTATACAGAAGGTGGTTTAACACCGAGTTATGCTTTTATAAAAAAAGCGGTAGAAGCGGTAAGTATACCAATTCATGTTATGATTCGTCCGCATGCGAAGTCTTTTACATATACGGAAGAAGAAATTGAAATGATGAAAGAAGATATTATAGTTGCACAGAAGTTAGGGGCAGCTGGTGTTGTATTAGGTGCATTAAATGAACGAAATGAAGTGGATGAAGAGAAGCTAGCAAATTTACTATCTGTTGTAGATGGGATAAATATAACATATCATCGTGCGATAGATGATATAGAAAATCCAATAGAAGCGATGAGAACTTTAAAGAAGTTTCATAAAGTGACTCACGTTTTAACTTCAGGTGGGCAAGGGAATATAGTAGATAATATTCCGGTACTTGCAGAAATGCAAAAGGTGAGCGATGGCCAAATTCAGCTTGTAGTTGGAGCTGGCGTGACGAAAGAAAATATAAAGCGATTGTTAGATGAAACTGGAATTACACAAGCACATGTCGGCACAGCAGTAAGAGAAGGGAAATCATGTTTTTCTGACATTGATCTTAATTTAGTACAAGAATTAGTTCAAATCATACAATAAACACGTAAGAAAGAGGAGAAACGATGAAGGAAAATACGAAGAAAGAATTATTCTCATGGGCTAAAACGATAGGATTTACTCTTGTATTAATCGCTATTATTCGCGGTGTTTTATTTACACCTTCATTAGTACAAGGTGAATCGATGATGCCTACTTTAGAAAATAACGAGCGAGTGCTCGTAAATAAGATTGGTTATAGTATAAGTGGATTAGAGCGCTTTGATATTATCGTCTTCCACGGTAAAGAAGGGTACGATTTAGTAAAACGAGTAATTGGTTTACCAGGCGATACAGTTGAGTATAAAAACGATGTTTTATATGTAAATGGAAAAGCGATGGAAGAACCATATTTAAAAGAGTTTAAAGAAAAAGCAGCTGGCCGTGTATTAACTCCAGACTTTACGTTAGAACAAATCACAGGAAAAACGAAAGTGCCAGAAGGCCAAGTATTTGTTTTAGGGGATAATCGTGAAGTTTCTAAAGACGGTCGTATGTTTGGTTTTATTTCAGAAGATGAGATTGTCGGAAAAGGACAAGCTGTTTTCTGGCCGTTGAAACAAGTAAGAGCATTATAAAGCAAGTATAGGAGAAATATTCTTCCTGTGGATTTAAATCACACTTTTTTTGTAAAACTGAATGTTTATTTAAGAAGGACAGAGGCCATTTTGATTATTATTTATCAAAATGGCTTCTGTTTATTTGAAGATAGTATTGCGAGGAGGGAATTAAATGATAGCGGAAGAAGCGGAAGCTATCCTAAACAGAAAAGGAGCCAAGAAAGTAAACGAAATTCCTACAGAGGTCTTACAATTACTAGAGCAAGGAAAATTAGAAAGTGTTAATCTAACAGAATGGCTAGCTATAAACCATATTGAACTACTTAAAAATGTCTTACCTTCAATAGGACTTAAGGATAGCTTGGAATTTATAGTAGCTGAATTGGAAAAACAGAACGTTGCAACTGGAATGAAAGTCATACGAGTAACAGGAACTTTACTAGATAAATTTATACTCAAAGAGAGTGAAAGAAAAAGGGAAGACTTACTATTACAATTATCTAATCATGTTTCAGATAGTGTACGATGTTGGGCAGCGTTTATGAATAAAAAAACAAATCACACATTAAAAGATAAATTAACGTACATGCGACCTTTTGCAGCGGATCATCATTTTGGTGTTCGAGAAATTGCTTGGATGTCTATTAGAGAAGACCTTTCACAAAATATAGAAAAAAGTGTGGAGTTGTTAGTAGAATGGGCAAAAAGTGAAGATGAAAATATTCGCAGGTTCTCTGTAGAATCTATTCGTCCGCGGGGTGTATGGAGTAAACATATTGAAATATTAAAACAAGAACCTGAAAAAGCACTTCCTATTCTTACTTTACTTAAATCAGATTCATCAAAATATGTCCAAGATTCAGTTGGAAACTGGTTAAATGACGCAAGTAAAACCAAACCAGATTGGGTAATGAACCTATGTGAAGAATGGGAAAAGGATGCTGACATAAAATCAACTAGCAGAATTATTAAAAAGGCTAAAAGAACAATCTTGAAAAACAAGTAATGTTCAACTAATAGACTTGTTAGTTGAACGAGGGAAGCGAATAATCAATCCGGTTTTAAAAAAGAATCATTTGAATAACTATGAGAAGAGCATGTTTTGATCAATCTTTGTTCAAAACATGCTCTTTATATTTTCTTTTCTATCAGTGCCTTCGTTTGTCGCAAATGACACATTATAACCTATACAAAAAGATAACATAATTACAGGAATAACTAGCAGTTTTTTTAAAAAGAAACACTCCTCGCATTTTGTTGTACATATCCCATAATAAACTAAATATTTCGAAAGAATAATAATAAAAATTTACAAATGTATTTAATTATTTACGGTTTTTAAATAGCTGACTAAATATATAGGATCATGCATTTGAAAAATGTATTGATAGAATTGAAAGAATATTTTATAATTTTAAATTATATGTTTGTTTCGAAAAACGGAATCTGAGTTCCGATATTTGGAACGAAAAGGAGATAGGATGAGTATAAATAAGACGGCAGTTAAGACAATGGATATTTTGGAGTTGTTTTATGAGCATGAAGAGCTAAGTTTAACAGAGATGGTTCAGCTTACAAATATGCCGAAAACATCTGTTTATCGTTTAATTGGCTCGTTGGAAGAGATGGAGTTTTTACAAAAAAACGAGAAGGGGAAATATCGTTTAGGAGTCGTATTTTTACGGTTCGGTCAACTTGTTTCACAGCGATTATCAGTAAGAAATATTGCGATTCCATATATGAAAGAGCTTAGAGATAGTTTAGGGCAGGCAGTTAATTTAATAATTCAAGATGGTAATGATGCGATTTACGTTGAAAAGATGGAAGGCGTTCAGCCAGTACGTGTTTATACGGAAGTTGGAAAACGAGCACCGCTTTATGCAGGCGCATGTCCGAGAATTTTACTATCGTATTTGTCAGAGGAAGAGCAACGTAAGTATGTAGAGGAAAGCGATTTAAAGCCGTTTGCTGATGGCACGATTGTGGATAAGGAACATTTATTAGAAGTATTACAAATAGCGAAAAAGGAAGGGTACACAATTAGTTATTCTGAATTAGAAAATCATACAGCCGCGATAGCAGCTCCTATTTTTGCAAATGATGGAAGGGTTGTAGCCGGTATAAGTATTTCAGGATTAGCGATTGAGTATAGCGAAAGTAACATTTCATATTTTATTGCGAAAGTGAAAGAAACAGCATATTGCATTTCAAAAGAACTCGGCTTTTTAGAATAGAAAGAGGGAATGGAATGAAATTTTCTGCATTAGGGGATCAAGCAATTATTGTTACATTTGGTGAAGAAATTGGGATGAATATATACGTAAAAGTGCAGCGGTTATTTCAAGCACTGCAGCAATATCCGTTTGCGGGAATGATTGAGTGCGTTCCGTCGTTTACTTCATTAGCTGTTTACTACAACGTATACGAAGTATGGAAACGAAATGGAAGAAGTGAAAAGTCATATGATTACGTTCGCCGGTATATAAAGGAGCTGTGTGAATCTTATAAAGAAGAAGTAAAACAGGATGTGAAACATATTTCCATACCAGTGTGCTACGGGGGAGAATTTGGTCCTGATTTAGAAGAGGTTGCACATTATAAAGGTTTACAAGTAGAAGATGTGATTCGAATACATAGTGAAACTACATATTTTGTGTATATGCTAGGTTTTACACCAGGGTTCCCATATTTAGGCGGGCTATCAAAAGAACTAGAGACACCTAGAAAAGAAACACCACGGTTACAAATTGCTCCTGGCTCAGTAGGTATTGGCGGAAATCAAACAGGTATTTATCCGCTTGAAACACCAGGTGGATGGAATATTATCGGCCGAACACCTATTACGCTATTTAATCCGAAAGAAGAAATACCAACATATATTCAAAGTGGTATGTATTTACGATTTATCCCGATAACGAAGGAAGAGTACGTATCGCTTGAGGGGGCTAAAGAATGGATGTAGAGGTTTTGCATGCAGGAATGTTTACAACAGTTCAAGATTTAGGGCGATCTTATTATCAACAGTATGGTGTACCTGTTGGCGGTGCTATGGATAAAAATGCACTTAGGCTCATCAATATGTTAGTCGGTAATGAAGAGAATGAAGCAGGATTAGAAATGACGATTTTAGGCCCTAAATTGTTAATAAAGAAAACGACTTTACTCGCAATTGGTGGGGTTGATATGGAACCGTTGTTAAATGGAGAACGCATCCCATTATGGCGTCCTATTTTAGCTGAAGAAGGTAGTATGCTTTGTTTCGGAAAAGCGAAGAGCGGATGCAGGGCATATGTGACCTTTGCGGGCGGTATCCATATTGATCGCACAATGGGAAGTAAAAGTACTTATATACGTGCAGCTATTGGTGGTATACAGGGAAGAATGTTGAAAAAGGGTGACTATTTCCAGATTGGTGCGCAATCAGAAATGGCGAGTCACTTCGTTCAAAACTTGCAAAAGGAAGGGCGAATAAAAGCGAAATGGGCAATTCGTAATAACGTTTTGCCAAAATATAAGAAGCATCCTAAACTTCGCGTCATAACAGATTTTGAATATGATCAATTTACAGAGAGCAGTAAAGGGTCTTTTTTTACGAAAGAGTACAAAGTGTCTAATTATGCTGATCGAATGGGATATAGGATAGAGGGAGAACCTTTAATTCGATCTGAAGAAAAAGAGATTTTATCGAGTCCAGTTACATTCGGAACCATTCAAGTTCCAAACGGTGGACAGCCTATTATATTAATGACAGATAGGCAAACGACAGGTGGCTATCCGAGAATGGGAAATGTCATTTCAGTAGATTTACCTATTCTTGCCCAGCTAAAACCGGCAGACTATGTTTCATTTGAGAAAGTTAAGGTAAAAGAGGCGGAGCAATTATTCATAGAGCAAGAAGAAAGTATAAATCTATTAAAAAAATTCATCACTTTACGAAGCTAAGAGTAGGAGGGAAATATCATGACGACAATTGATTTAAATTGCGATTTAGGAGAAAGTTTTGGAGCGTATAAAATGGGGAATGATGATGAGATTCTTCCGTTCGTTTCCTCTATAAATGTTGCTTGCGGTTTTCATGCGGGTGATCCGACTGTAATGAGGAAGACGGTTGAAAAGGCAATACAGCATAACGTAGCGATAGGGGCACATCCTGGTTTTCCAGATTTAATTGGATTTGGTAGAAGGAACATGAATGTTTCAGCAAGTGAAGTATATGATTATGTTTTATATCAAATTGGCGCACTAGACGGATTTGTGAAAGCAGCTGGCGGAAAGATGCATCATGTGAAACCGCACGGTGCTCTATATAATATGGCGGCAACCGATTCAGTAATTGCAGATGCAATCGTAAAGGCAATTGCTCATAGTAATCAGGGGTTATTACTTTATGGGTTAGCAAATAGTGAAGCGTTCATACAGGCGGCGGAAAAATATAACATCACTCTCGTACAAGAAGCTTTTGCTGATCGTACGTATAAGCAAGATGGTACATTAACGAGCCGTACAGAAGCAAATGCACTTATAAAAAATGAAGACGAAGCGATAAAGCAAGTACTTCAAATGGTGAAAGAAGGTTATGTAAATGCGGTAAATAGAGAGAAAGTAGCAGTTCATGCGCAAACAATCTGTTTACACGGTGACGGAGAGAAGGCAGTCCAATTTGCGGAAAGAATATACAGAACATTCGAACTTAATGGAATTTCTATATGTGCACAGAAATAAAGTTAAACTTTAATCAGTAGGGGGTATACTTCACTGATTATCAGCTCGACTCCCATTTAACTTCTTTGTTTCAGCTGAATTTTGAGGTGGGAGTCTTACGGCCTGTTAATGCGGGATAAAAAATGAGGGGAAGTGCTAGGAATGATTAAATTAATTGGGATACTACTCGTTGCGGTAGGTTTTTTATTTAGATTAAATACATTGTTAGTCGTTATGGTTGCAGGTATTGTTACTGGTATGGTTTCAGGATTAAGCTTTTATGATGTCATTAGCATGTTCGGTAAGTTTTTCATAGAAAATAGATATATGTCTATGCCTATCATACTAACTTTACCGGTAATTGGAATTTTAGAGCGTTACGGTTTAAAAGAAAGAGCAGAAGCACTAATAACGAGATCAAAAGGTGCAACAACTGGAAGAGTATTAATGTCATATTTTACGATAAGAGAATCATCAGCCGCTCTGGGTCTTAATATTGGTGGGCATGCACAAACGGTAAGACCGCTCGTTGCACCGATGGCAGAAGGGGCCGCGCAAGGTAAATACGGTAAGCTCCCTGAAAAGTTGAGAGAAAAGATTAAAGCAAATGCAGCTGCCGCGGAAAATACAGCTTGGTTTTTCGGAGAAGATATTTTCATCGCAACTGGTGCTATTTTATTAATGAAAGGATTCTTCGATTCAGTAGGTATGCATGTCGGAGTATGGGATATGGCACTTTGGGGCATTCCAACAGCGATATCTGCACTTATTGTAAGTTGGATTAGATTTAGAAGGTTTGATAAATATATAGAAAAAACAATGAAGACAGAAGGAAAAGAAGAGAAGGAGGCAATCTAATATGAACATAATCACAATGGATACAATCTATTATGTATTAGGTATAATCGTTGCTTTTATCGCTGTTCGTATCGCATTCGATAGTGAACACCCAAACCGATTCGGTTCTAGTTTATTTTGGGCGTTGTTTGCAGTTACATTTTTATTCGGAAATGTAATCCCTTCGTTTTACGTTGGCTGTATAGTGCTCGCTATGGTCGTTTTAGCTTCACTAAATAAAGTAACAAAATCAGAGGAGAAAGAAGTTCCAGTACAAGAACGTGTAAAACATGCTGAGAAATTAAAAAATAAAATTTTTATGCCTGCACTTTTAATTCCTATTTTTACAATTATCGGTACGTTGACGTTAGGGAAAATTAAATGGGGTAATGTCTCTCTTGTTGATCCAGATAAAGTAACATTAGTTGCATTAGCGCTTGGTGCATTACTCGCATTCGTTGCGGCGATGCGTATTACAAAATCAAAAATAACAACGCCTGTACAAGAAGGAAGCAGACTATTACAAGCTGTCGGCTGGGCTGTAATTTTACCACAAATGTTAGCAGCACTTGGCGGTATATTCGCGAAGTCTGGCGTTGGACAAGTTGTTTCAGATTTAGTCGGACAAGTGTTACCGACAGAGTATCCGTTCGTTGCTGTTATGGCGTACTGTTTAGGCATGATGCTATTTACAGTCGTAATGGGAAATGCATTCGCAGCGTTTGCTGTTATTACTGGCGGAATTGGCTTACCTTTAATAGTTCAAATGCACGGCGGAAACCCAGCAATTATGGCAGCACTCGGTATGTTTGCTGGATATTGCGGAACGCTGCTTACACCAATGGCAGCAAACTTTAATATCGTACCTGCGATGCTTTTAGAGCTAAAGGATAAAAATGCGGTTATTAAAGCACAAGTACCAATTGCTCTTTCAATTTTTATCATAAATATGTTTATTATGTACGGCCTTGTATATCGTTTCTAATTAGGAGGATAAAACTATGAAAACAGTATTATTAACAGGGTTTGATCCGTTTGGCGGAGAAAATATCAATCCAGCTTGGAAAGTAGCAAAAGGTTTGCATGAAAAAACAATTGGAGAATACAAGATAATAAGCAAACAAGTACCAACTGTATTTCATAAATCAATAAGCGTATTAAAAGAGTATATAGAAGAACTAGCGCCGGAAATTATTATATGCATTGGACAAGCTGGGGGCAGACCAGATATTACGATAGAACGTGTCGCAATTAATATTGATGATGCAAGAATTGCTGATAATGAAGGGAATCAGCCGGTAGATGTACCGGTTGTAGAAGAAGGACCGGCTGCCTATTGGTCCACACTCCCGATGAAAGCAATTGTAAAAAAACTTCGCGAAGAAGGCATACCGTCATCTATTTCACAAACGGCAGGTACATTCGTTTGTAATCACTTATTCTATGGACTTATGCATGAACTAGAGAAACATGATAAGAAAATAAAAGGCGGATTCATTCACATTCCGTTCTTACCAGAACAAGCGAGTAATTATCCAGGACAACCGAGTATGTCACTTTCTACTATTCGTAAGGGGATAGAATTGGCAGTTGAGGTAACGACGATAGTTGAGGTAGATATTGTAGAGGTTGGGGGCACGACGCATTAAATAAAACGAATCGTACAACACCTCCTGTAAACAACTGGTATAATAAGAATAGGAAAATACATAGAGGTGATTTTTGTGCAACAATTTGAAGAAGTACGTTCAATTTTAGAAAAAGCGAAGAAAATTACAGTATTAACAGGCGCAGGTGCAAGTACGGAAAGTGGTATCCCAGATTTTCGTTCAGCAAATGGATTGTATGCTGATGCGAATGTGGAGATGTACTTATCAAGAGGGTACTATAACCGAAGTCCGAAAGAATTTTGGAAGCATTATAAAGAAATTTTTCAAATTAATACGTTCCATCAATATAAACCAAATCGTGGCCATCGCTTTTTAGCTGCGCTAGAAGAACAAGGGAAAGATATTACGATTTTAACGCAAAATATTGACGGTTTACATCAATTAGGTGGCAGTAAGCATGTCATTGATTTACATGGAACACTTCAAACAGCACATTGTCCAAAATGTAAATCTGGATATGATTTACAGTATATGATTGATCATGAAGTACCGCGTTGTGAGAAGTGTAATTTCATTTTAAATCCAGACGTTGTTTTATACGGAGATACATTGCCGCAATATCAAAATGCTATCAAACGTTTATATGAAACAGATGTGCTTATCGTTATGGGAACGTCACTCAAAGTACAGCCTGTCGCTTCATTCCCGCAAATTGCAAAGAGGGAAGTGGGAGCAACAACTATTTTAGTAAATGAAGAGTTAACAGGACAGGAATATAACTTTGATTTTGTTTTTCAAAATAAGATTGGTGAGTTTGTTGAAGGGTTATCGTCGGTTAAATAAGTTATTATTTTTATGAAAAACTGAGGTGTATAGAGAACACCTCAGTTTTTTTGTTTGAATAAAATTCATGTTATGACGTATGAAGGGGAATGGTAATAAATAGGTTATAAAATTAAAAAACTGAAAATTAAATCTTTTATTTCTTTAGTAATTAATATAAAATTCTATATATATCATAGAAATAAATTTGATACATAATGATTTTGCGTAGAAATGTTAATAGAATGAAGCGAGGGAGCGAAATGAGACAGAAAAAGGAGCAGAAAAAACAATCGAAAAAGAAAAAGACTCATATTCCATTTCGGTTAAATGTACTATTTTTTATTGTCTTTCTTTTATTTTCAGCTATTATAATTCAATTAGGTAAAGTACAAATCATTGATGGAGAAACGTATAGAAATGAAGTAAACAAAAAGGAAGATGTAACGGTAAGCACTCCCGTTCCTAGAGGGAAAATGTTTGATCGGCAAGGTCACGTTATTGTAAATAATAAACCATTGCGAACCGTTACATATACGAAAATGAGAGGAGTAGACTCAAAAGAAGTTTTACAAGTAGCAAGAGATTTAGCCAAGCTAATTGAAATGTCGCAAGAGGACATGGATAAGTTAACAGAGACAGATAAGAAAGATTTTTGGATGCAGTTAAATGAAAAGCGGGCAGCAGCGAAAGTAACGAAAGAAGATGAGAGTAAATTTAGAAAGCAAGAAATAGAAGGAAAAGAATTAGATAAAAAAGTAGAAGAACTGCGCCGGGAAAGAATTACGCAAGAAGAATTAAATGAGCTTTCAAAGGAAGATATAGAAGTATTAGTAATTAAAAGCAAAATGAATGCAGGATATAAAATGACACCGCAAATCGTTAAAAAAGATGTAAGTCAAAATGAATATGCTGTCGTTAGTGAAAGGTTGGCAAGTTTACCAGGGGTAGATACGACAGTAGATTGGGAACGTGAATACCCAAATGATAAAATACTGCGCTCTATACTAGGTAGCGTTTCTAATGAAAATGAAGGGTTGCCAAGAGAGCAATTAGATTATTATTTAGTTCGTGATTATAATCGAAACGACCGTATTGGTAAAAGTTACATCGAAAAACAATACGAAGATGCACTACATGGAACGAAAGAACAGTCTAAAAATATTATGGATAAAGCAGGGAAGATTGTTCGAACAGAAAAAGTGACCGAAGGAAAAAGTGGAAATAATTTAATGTTAACAGTCGATATGGATTTGCAGAAAAGAGTAGAGGGAAGTCTTGAAAAGAATTTACGAGCCTTTCATGCTGCAGAGCCGATGATGGATCGTGCGTTCGTAGTAATGATGAATCCGAAAAACGGTCAAATTTTATCAATGGCAGGAAAGAAAATTGTAAATAAAGATGGCGGTATGCAAATAGAAGATTATGCATTAGGAACGATGACAAGTTCTTATGAGTTAGGATCAACTGTAAAAGGGGCTACTTTATTAGCTGGATATCAAACAGAAGCGATTAAGCCGTATACACATTTCTTTGATGCACCAATGTATTTTAAAGGAAGTTCTAAGCCGAAGAAATCGTGGAAAGAATTTGGGGATATTGATGATTTAAGAGCTTTACAAGTGTCATCGAACGTTTATATGTTTAATACAGCTTTAAAAATGGCAGGCATTAATTATGTCCCAAATAATCCATTAGACATTAAACAAGAAACATTTAATAAAATGCGCTACTATTTTAGACAATTTGGCCTAGGTGTGTCGACTGGTATTGACCTGCCAAATGAATCAATCGGTCAAATAGGTAGAACTGATAACATACCCGGATTTTTACTTGATTACGCGATTGGACAGTATGATACATATACGCCGCTTCAGCTTGCACAATATATTTCCACAATTGCAAATGGCGGTTACCGAATGAAACCACAAATTGTACAAGAAGTTAGAGAGCAACCGAATAGACCAGAGGATGTAGGAAAAGTCGTTCGGTCGATTGAACCAGTTGTATTAAATAGATTGGATATGGACACTTCGTACATTAATCATGTAAAAGAAGGATTTAGAAGAGTTTTTCAAGAAGCTGACGGAACAGGTACCGGAACGTTTAAAGGTCTACCATATAAACCAGCGGGAAAAACAGGAACAGCTGAGACAGTATATGGTGGAGAAAGTGATATTGGAAGAGATGAGAACAACAACCGAAAAAAATGTTATAATTTAACTCTTGCCGGTTATGCACCATATGATGCTGATCCGGAAGTAGCTTTTTCAGTTGTTGTACCATGGGTGAATGATGATAAATCAGGAATTAATTCTGCGATTGGTAAAGAGATTTTGGATGCGTATTTTGAATTAAAAACAAATAGATCAAATACAAATTCAATTCCAGTAGAACAACCGAACAAGGCACAGTAAAAATAGTATCACTGCATGGAAACATATTGTGCAGTGATATATTTTTTGAGTTAAAAAGCGCTTTATAAGGTGGGAATGGATATGAAAAAGGAGATTAAGAGAGGCTGGGGAAAGTACATACTATTTATATTTGTGATGGTAATAGGCTACCATTCTTTTACTTTATGTAAAGTGGAAGGCGAATCGATGCAGCCGACTTTATATGAAGAAGACTACGTATTTGTAAATAAAGCAGTAGTACGTCTTTCTAATTTACAGCACGGAGAAATTGTCATTATAAAGGAAGAGGATGAATCGAAATATTATGTGAAACGTGTAATAGGACTTCCTGGTGATGTAATTAACATAACGAATGGAAAGGTATATGTGAACGATAAAAAGCAAGAAGAACCATATACGAACAAAGATTTATTTAACAACACACAAGTGTTTTATAACTTTCAAAAGACAAAAATTCCGCCAAATAAGTTATTTGTAATGGGAGATAACCGCGAAGTGAGTAGAGATAGTCGCAATGGCTTAGGATATATTGAAGAAGATAACATAATTGGCAAGGTGGAATTTGTATATTATCCTTTTTCAAAAATGAAAATGATAGAATAAGTGGGGATGTGCAAAACCCCACTTATTAAAGTTTCACTTTATTTTCTTTAAAAAACCTTTTGGATTAAATGATATGAAAAATTTATGTTTAGACTCGTCGATTATGAAGTTATTGTTTTTAGTTAAAAACTCTTCCACAGCTTCCATCGGGCCAGGACCCCAATCGGAAAGAAGTTAGAGGTATCTTCTACAATCATATAACTGCCAGTAGTGACGATAGATTTATATAGTGAGAGATATTATGTGGTAAGGAATTGTAAGGAGAGTGTTTTCACTTGAAAATAAGCCAAATAATTCATGTGGAAAATGAAAGGAAATGATCATATGTATAAGTACACAATTTGCTTTATTAGAAAAGGCGATAAAATACTGCTATTAAATAGAAATAAAAAGCCGAATATGGGAATGTGGAATGGTGTCGGAGGGAAAATAGAAGAAAATGAAACGCCATATGAAGGAATAATTAGAGAAACGTTTGAGGAAACGGGTATAGATCTTTCAAGCGTAACATATAAGGGGAATGTTGGTTTTAAAGATAAAGACGAGCCACGGGCTAGTGAAGGAATGTATGTATTCCTTGCTGATTTACCAGATGGAACACACTTGGATACACCATTAAGTACAGCTGAAGGATTATTAGAATGGAAAGAAATTGATTGGATATTAGATTGTGATAATAGAGGTGTAGTTAGCAATTTACCAAAATACTTACCGATAGTATTAACAGAAGAAAATAAATTAGAGCATATATTCACGTACGATAACCGGAATATTATTCATTACACAACTGCATGTTTGACAGAAGATGATGCGAACAAACGATATGAAAATCAACTCGTTTCTCAATAGAAAAGGGTATGAAAACAATTACTTTTTATAATCTATTAAAATATTTAACTGAGAAAAAGACATGTTTAAAGCACCGTTTATATTTTGATTAAAACAATATTAATGATTGTAGGCGCAACCTTTATCTGGTTAGCGTCTTATTTATTGTTGAGGAAAGATAGGTAGAAAAAATAGACTAGTAAACAAGCTGTTTTTGACTTTTAAACATAGAATAGGATGAGTCTTATAAAAAGAGGAGGGTATGGTAGCTATGGGGTGTAATTGTAATTTCAGACATTTCCGAAATTGTAATAGATTTTGGGATGATTTAATGTTTTGTAGACGCAGACATAGAGATTGTGATGAATGTCGTTGTAAACGTGACCGTGATTGTGATAAATGTCGCCGTAAATGTAATCATGATCGTGACTGTGATTGTGATAAGCGTAGGGAGTGGTAAATTTCTTTGGAAGAGTGCTTTGAAGAAAAGCACTCTTTTTTATTTAGTATTCTATATTATTAGCTGCGAATCGCTTTAATCATAAAACGATGTTGCTTCACATCAAAACATCCTTTTTGTAAAATAATCTCATGAATACGATATAACTCCTCATAATACCTTTTGACAGTAAAATCAGGAATTTGCCACGGAATTGCTTTTAAATAATAGACGATAGCACCAATATCATAAAAACGTTGAAAAGGAAACTCTTCTTTTGCTTCTAAAATAGTAAATCCATGTTGCTCTAACTCACTACACGCAGTTTCAAGTGACCAACTGGCAAACTCACTATTTAGAGGCGTGTCAAATTGTTCATTAAGTTCCGCGCAATCAAGACCGCCAACTTGTTGTGTAAGAAATGTTCCATTAGGAGAAAGTATTCTATTTACCTCAGAAGCAGAATAGGATTCATGTTGATTCATAATGAAATCGAACTGACAATTTTGAAATGGTAAAGCAGTATCATCGGTCACCTCTACAACAGTAATCCCTAAAGGTTCTAATTTCTTTCGAGCAATTGGCACGTTTGGTGCGTAGCCCTCAGTCGCATAAATAGTTGATGGGAACGGTTGTAACATAGATAAAAACTCTCCGCCGCCAGTGCCCATATCTAGCATTGTTTCTGCACATTGCATAAGCTGAAAAGCAGTACTGCCGTACGACCACGATAAGGGCTCGCTCTTCATTCGACCCGTTTTTGAAATGAAAGAAAAATCCCAGCCACTAAAGTTTGTATTTGCGCTTTCTAATAAAGTTAAAAATAATGGATCACGTTTCATAATTTTGTCCTCCTATTTTTTAATGGATGATATGATGAGAAAAGAAAAAGGGAGGACCTCTTATTAAAGAGAAACGGTTTTACGTTTCGTGTTCGAATAGATTCATATAAGTTTGCTCCTAGTGAGAATAGTTATTTGTATATTCGGTATAACCGAGTAAAAATCCTTTGAAGTTATAAGGAAAGGATAATGTTTGAGAGAGAAAAAGCCCTTATACTTCAAAAATGAAGTATAAGGGCTTTTGTTTAAAATACTTAAAAAGAAAAATCTTTTGGCAAAGTACCATTTTTAATAACTGTTCTTAACCCATGTTTTATAATCCAAGGATTAACAGGATGCTGTTTATCACGTAATTGCTGTAACCATTGAAAAACGAGATCTTTATCTTCTTTTGTAATATCGTTCATATGATTGGCGACTGATTTTTGAACATATTTAGAAGGGTCATTCATTAATGGCTCAAGAAGCTGTAAATTGTTCTTAAACTCACCTTTTAGAGCTCCTATTTTTTTAGCCCAAGGAAGTCTTGGCCTTGTACCTTCTGAAACTAATCTCCTAATATGGCTGTTTTCGTCATGAATCCACTGTTGTAGTATGTCTAGTGTGTCTTCATGGTATGTTTCAAGAAAAGACCGAATGGTATATTCAGCAGTATTTCTTTTCGTTATTTCATACATGGCGTTGAAAGAGGATTCAAAATCGTTAAGCCCATATTTTTCAACGTATTTTGCGATAGGCATGTACATATATCCGTTTGTAAATGTGCCTACTTCTGTTGTATTTTCTGGTCCCAATGTTTTCAGTAATATATGTATAGCTGCATTAAAATCCTTTTGTAAAGCATTGTGTAATTCATCTGCTATTACTTCAATACGTTGCTTTAACTCTAAATGTTCAACTTTACATGTTACAGAAGCTACGAAGTTTTTTTTAGAGAAATTAGGATCGTGTTTACAAATAGAATCAGCCATTTTTCCTGCTAATTCTTCATTAAATAAAAACTTTAACGGAACATATTTACCCATTCTTTCACCTCAGTGGTCAGCTAAAAACAATTTTTATTTTTTAATCGACAACCCATAAACTAAAGTCTCACTCGGAGTCGTAATACTAAAACCTGTCGTTTTATAATCAAGCTTTACCGTATCACCAGTGTAGTCTTTCGTAAATGAATCCATTTGTACGATAAAATCAGCATCTTCATATACAACATCATCCGCATCATATGTATCCCAAATTAAATCGACATCAACGAAAATACTACAAGAGTTCGTCATTGTTCCTCTAATGCGAATGATCTTTTTATCTTCACGTTCTAATCTATGTATAGCTTCTTTTGCTTCATCAGTAATACGAATGTTCATGGTATCCCAACCTTTATTTATATTTCTTCTATTATGGCAAAAACAGGAGCAATAGGGAAGTAAAGAGGTTTGCAACAAAAAACGAGCAAACAAATTTAAAATGTACCCTATAGAA